>JBHHXR010000050.1:0-16427 GCA_046757205.1 Paracoccaceae bacterium | reverse complement strand
CGGGGGGTCTGATAATTTCCTGCTCGGATTACGATATTGAAATCAATACATTAAAGGAAATAGTGGTGCCCGGGGGCGGAATCGAACCACCGACACGAGGATTTTCAGTCCACTGCTCTACCCCTGAGCTACCCGGGCGCCGGGAAAGGCTGCTGGCCTTGGGTCGGGGCGTTTTAGGCCAAGCACCCGGGTGTGTCCAGTGGCTTGCGGGCGATTTCCGGCGGGCTCAGTGATGCACCGGCGGCGGTGTCTGTGCGTCGTCTTCCGGCGCCGCGGCGTCGTCGGGCTCATCGGCCGGAATGGCGTAGCTTCCGGCGAGCCAGCGGCCGAGATCAATGTCGGCGCAGCGCCGCGAGCAGAACGGCCGGTAGCGCCGGTCGGTTTCCTTCGAACAGATCGGGCAGGTCATGGCTTCACGATCTCCATGAGCGGGCGGCGCTCGCGCTTTCGCTGCAGTTCGAGATGGCCGAGCCCGGTCCAGCCGGCCACCTGCGTGTCCACGGGGTCCTTCCTCAGCGCCGCCGAAAGCGCCTGTTGCACTTGCCGGCGGTCCCTTTTCGGCAGCGGCGCGAAGTCAACGACGACCTGGCCGCCGAGGCCGCGCAGGAGAAGTTGCCGCGGCAAGTCGCGCGCCGCCGCGATGTTGGCCTTGAGCGCGGCGGAAGGCGAAAAATCCGCGCCGGTGTTGACGTCGACGGCAACCAGCGCCCGGGTCGGCTCGATCTCCATCCAGGCGCCGCCGGGCAGATCGGCACGCGGGCGCATCAGCGAACCGATGTGTCCGCAGATGTCCATCCGCTCGAACGCCCCGGCTTCCTCGATGACGGCGTCCGGCACCGGGTCGGTCCAGTCGCGCCAGGCGCGGGTCGCGGCATCGGGCGCGGCGAGCACCAGGCCGGTGGTGCGCCGCCCTTGTTCGGCAAGGACGCCTTTGCAGACTTCCCGCAGCGCCGCGATGTCGGCCGAAATGTCGGCCCCCGGCGCGCCGGCGCAGGCCGACCGCAGGATCAGCCCGGCCCCATCGGCCTGGCCGCCCAGCCCTTCATGCGCGATCCGGAGAAGCCGGTCGCGTTCGGCCTCGTCGCGGATGCGCCGCGCCACGTTGATCCCCGGCGCGCCGGGGGTGAGGATCGCGAACCGGCTCTTGAAGGTCAGCCGCGTCGTCACTGGCGGCGCTTTTCCCGGCTCGGCGCAGGCCGACACCTGGACCAGTATCCGCTCACCGGGCCGCTGCCCCGTGGTCTGCCGCAGGTAGCCCGACCAGCCGTTGCCAAGGTCGACGATGGCGCCGCCAAGGCCCTTCAGCGGGCGTTCCAGCCGTGCGCAGAAAATCTCACCGGCCCGAGGGGTCAGGTCACCGGCCGGTGGATCGGCCAGAAAATCAACCAGTTGCCGGTCATCGAGCAGCGCCGCCGCCGGTTGGCCGGGAGCCACTTCGTCGATTACCGCCACCCGCCCCTTCATCGCCCGGCACTCTCGAATCGCAGCGGGTAGCCGATACCGCGGAGCAGTGCCAGCGTTTCGGCCAGCGGCAGGCCGACGACGTTGCTGTAGGAGCCGTTGATCGCGGGGATGAAGGCCCCGGCAAGGCCCTGGATCGCGTAGCCGCCAGCCTTGCCGCGCCATTCGCCGGAGCGCAGATAGGCGGATATCTCGGCGTCGGAGAGGCGCTTGAAGCGCACGCTGGTCGTCACCTCGCGGTGCCGGTATTCGCCGCCGAACAAAACACCGACGCCGGTGATGACGCGGTGGCGGCGTCCCGAAAGAAGGTAGAGAAAGCTTGCCGCCTCGGCGGCATCGGCGGGCTTGCCGAGCATCCGGCGGCCGCAGGCCACGACGGTATCGGCAGCCAGCACCGCCTCGCAGGCGCCGGCGCAGGCGCCGGTTGCCCTGGCCTTGGTTTCCGCCAGCCGGGCGGCGCAGGCCATCGGGCGTTCGCCCCTGAGCGGCGTCTCATCGATATCGGCGGCGCGGATGGCGTCCGGCACCACGCAAGCGCTGGCCAGCAAATCCGCCCGGCGCGGCGACGCGGAGCCGAGGATCAGCCGCACGCCGGCGGTTCCTGCCCTCGACAGGCCGTCACTTGAAGCGGTAGTTGATGCGCCCCTTGGTGAGGTCATAGGGCGTCATTTCCACCTGCACCTTGTCGCCGGCCAGAACGCGTATGCGGTTCTTGCGCATCTTGCCGGCGGTGTGGGCAATTATGGTATGGCCGTTCTCAAGCTCCACCCGGAATGTCGCATTCGGCAGGAGCTCGGTCACGACACCGGGGAATTCAAGAAGCTCTTCCTTGGCCATGTGATCTCCGATCTGGTTTCGTACCGCGGTGGCGTTTCCGCCGCCGCGGGCACTAAATGACGCCGAAACCGGGGGATTTCAAGGGAAAACCAAGGGAATTGGAGTAAGGGGCCGTCACAAGATGCTTCAGGCATCGCCGCCCGTCCCGGTAGCTCAGCTTTCGATCGGCGGTCCGAATTTCCGCTCGATCCTTTGCAGTATCTGGTCACGGGTCTGGCGGTATGCGGAGAGTTTTTCCTCGCGGGTCTGCCCGAGGTCCGTGGGGTCGAACGTCGGCCAGTATTCGACCTCGACGGCATGATGCCGGGTGAATTCCTGTGCGTGCCGCTGGGCCGCCGGCGACAGGGCGACGATCAGGTCGTAACTCTCGAAGGAATCCCCCCACTCCTCCATCTCCTCGAAGGAGCGCACGCGGTGGCGCGACAGCGTGACGCCGATCTCCTCGCACACGGCTACCGAAAACCCGTCAACCTCGATATCGTGCTTGACCCCGGCGGACTGCACATAGACCTGCTGGCCGTAGCGCTGCTTCATGATACCTTCCGCCATCGGCGAACGCACCGCGTTGTAATCGCAGCAAAAAAGTACAGAGCCCGGGAGTTCGCCCATACCTGCTTCAGCCCTTGAAATGCAGGACGCAGATCAGGGTGAACAGCCGCCGCGCGGTGTCCATGTCGGTTTCCACCTTGCCTTCGAGCCGTTCCATCAGGACGCGCGAGCCTTCGTTGTGGATGCCGCGCCGGCCCATGTCGATGGCTTCGATCTGGCTCGGCGGCAGCCGTTTTACGGCGTCGAAATAGCTTTCGCAGATCTGGAAATAGTCCCTGATGACCTGACGAAACGGTGTCAGCGACAGGTGGAAGGCGGCGGCCGGCCGGCGTTCTTCGGTCTCGACCTCGAATACCAGGCGACGCTCGCGGATCGCCAGGCGGAGCACGAACGGCCCGTCCGGCCCCGGTTGGCCATTGCGCCCCGGCACGGCAAACCTGTTCCGCTCGAGCAGGTCGAAGATCGCGACGCGGCGTTCCTGCTCGACCTCCGGCGTCGGCACGGGCAGGCCGGTTTCGTCAAGCTCGACATCGACAAGCCGGTTCGGTCCGCTCATGACGTTGTCTCGTTCAGCCTGTCGAGGCGGGCCCGGACCGACAGGCCGTGCGCCTCCAGGTCCTCCGATACCGCCAGTGTTTCGGCCGCCGGTCCGATAGCGGCCAGGGCCGCCGGCACCATGCGGCTGATGGTCGTCCGCTTCATGAAATCGAGGACCGACAGGCCGGAGGAAAACCGCGCCGAACGGGCGGTGGGCAGGACGTGGTTCGGCCCGCCGACATAGTCGCCGATCGCCTCCGGGGTCCAGGCGCCGAGAAAGATGGCGCCGGCGTGGCTGACGCGCGCGGCCAGCGCCTCGGCGTCGGCAACGCAGATTTGCAGGTGCTCGGGGGCGATACGGTCCGAAATCGTGGCCGCTTCGGCCATGTCGCGCACGGTGATGACGGCCCCGAAATCGCGCCAGCTCGCACCGGCGATCCGGGCGCGCCGCAAGGTTTTCAGACGTGCCTCGACGGCCCCGGCAACGGCGCGTCCGAAGGCCGCGTCGTCGGTGACGAGGATCGCCTGGGCGCTCTCGTCGTGTTCGGCCTGGCTGAGCAGGTCGAGGGCGATCCAGCCGGCGTCGTTGGCCGCATCCGCGATGACCAGGACCTCCGACGGGCCGGCAATCATGTCGATGCCGACCTGGCCGAACACCAGCCGCTTCGCGGCGGCCACGAAGGCGTTGCCCGGCCCGGTGATCTTGTCCACCGGCGCGACGGTCTCGGTGCCATAAGCGAGTGCCGCTATCGCCTGTGCCCCGCCGATGCGATAAACCGTTGCGACCCCGGACAGCCGCGCCGCCAGCAGAACCAGCGGATTGACCCTGCCTTCCGGCGTCGGCGCGCAGATCACCAGGTTGTTCACGCCCGCGACCTGCGCCGGGATGGCGTTCATCAGCACCGACGACGGGTAGGAGGCAAGGCCGCCGGGGACGTAAAGACCGGCAGACGAAACCGGCGTCCAGCGCCAGCCGAGATCGGCGCCGGCGGCATCGGTCCAGCGTTCGTCGGCCGGTCGCTGGCGTTCGTGATACGCCGTGATCCGCGCCGCCGCCAGTTCCAGGGCCCGGCGCTCGGCGTCCGGAACCCGCGCGATGGCGGCGTCGAGTTCCCGATGCGAAAAGGCCAGCGTTTCCGGACGCAGCTTCAGACCGTCGAACCGCGCGGTCAGCTCGATCAGCGCCGCGTCGCCACGCGCTCGCACATCGGCGATGATCGCGGCGACGGTATTGCCCACATCGACGTCCGAATCCCGCCTGGCCGCCAGAAAGCGGTCGAACGCAGCCGCGAAACCGGGCGCGGCGCTGTCGAGAAATACCGGCATCGTTCCTCCTGCGGCGCGGCGCGCCGTGAAAACTGCCTCTGCTTACCGCCCGGCCGCGGACGGCTCAACCGGTCCGAGTGCCCGGGGGCGGTTGTTGCGCACCGTTGCTCCCAAGGTCTCAGTCCGGCGGGTGCGTCGGTACGTGGCCGCTGGGCGCGCGGTAAGGCCGGGTCACGTCGGTGAGCGTGACGTCTAGGCATTCCACGTCGATCCTGATCTCGCCGTCGCCGGCGAAGGTGATGTAGATGCTGCCGGCGCCCTCCTCGCCCTCTTCGAAGCGTAGCGCGAGTATCGAAAGTACCAGCGAACGATCGGCAGGATCGATGCCGTTTGCCGCGACCCCGAGCACGCCGCAGATCATCAGCGTGGCGCGCACCCGTTCGTAGGGGCGGCCCCGGCGCTCGGCGTCTTCGCGGTCCTCCCAGCGGAACCGGTTGACCAGGGCGGCGAAGCGGCGGCGGCGTTTCATCCATGCGACGTCGGAGGCCTGCACCACGGCATCCTGTAGAAGCGCCGACATCACCGTCAGGTCATCCCCGCTGACCGCGATCAGGCGCAGCGGTTCCTCGACCCCTTCCTCGAAACGAGCGTCTGCCATCGGGTTACTCCGAGATCCTCTCGATGTCGGCGCCACAGGCCGAGAGCTTCTCTTCGACGCGTTCGTAGCCGCGGTCAAGGTGGTAAACGCGCCGCACGAGGGTCTCGCCCTCGGCGGCCAGACCGGCGAGGAGCAGCGACACCGAGGCTCGGAGATCCGTCGCCATGACCGGCGCGCCGCGCAGCGCATCGACGCCGGTGACGACCGCGGTCCCGCCGTGCACTTCGATCTCCGCTCCCATGCGCGACAGTTCCGGCGCGTGCATGAAACGGTTTTCGAATATCCGTTCCTCCAGCGTCGAGACCCCGTCGGCCAGCGTCAGCAGCGCCATCATCTGGGCCTGGAGGTCGGTCGGAAAGCCGGGGAACGGGGCGGTGGTGACGTCGACGGCCCTGATCGCGCCGTCGTTGCGCGACACCTTGAGGCCGTCCGGCGTTTCGCAAATCCGGCCGCCGGCCGCCTCCAGTTTTTCGCAGAATGCGGACACCAGCTCCCGCCGGCCGCCAACCAGCTCGACCTCGCCGCCCGTTATCACCGGCGACAGCATGTAGGTTCCCAGCTCGATCCTGTCGGCGATCACGCGGTGCGTGGCCCCGTGCAGGCGGTCGACCCCCTCGATCGTGATGGTGGCGGTTCCGGCACCTTCGATCCGAGCGCCCATCGCCGTCAGACAGGCGGCGAGATCGCCGATTTCCGGCTCGCGGGCGGCGTTCTTCAGAACCGTGGTGCCGGTGGCCAGCACCGCCGCCATCAGCAGGTTCTCGGTAGCGCCGACGGACACCATGGGGAATTCGAAGGTGCCGCCCTTCAGCCCGCCATTGGCGCTGGCGTGCACGTAGCCGTCGCGCAACTCGAGCCGGGCGCCGAGCGCCTCCAGCCCGCGCAGGTGCAAATCCACCGGCCGCGCGCCGATGGCGCAGCCGCCCGGCAGCGACACTACCGCCTTGCCCGCGCGCGCAAGCATCGGCCCGAGCACCAGGATCGAGGCGCGCATCTTGCGCACGATGTCGTAATCCGCCGTCAAGCTGGTGAGGTTTTCCGCCCCGAGCGCCAGAACCCGTTGGTCCTGCAGGCTGGCCACCTCGCAGCCGAGCGATGTCAGCAGCGTGCTCATGGTGCGGATGTCCGACAGGCGCGGTGCGTTGGTCAGCGTCAGTGGCTCGTCGGTCAGAAGAGCGGCCGGCATCAGCGTCAGGCAGGCGTTCTTGGCGCCGGCTATCGGAATGCGCCCCCTGAGCGGCGTCCCGCCCCTGATCAGAATACTGTCCATCCTCTGCCCCTTCCGCCTGTCGTCAGCCCCGTTCGTCCTTGTCCGCCGCCTGACGGCGGGCCCGTTCCTGCGCCTTGCGGCGCTGCAGGTTGGCCCGCAGGGCGGCGCGCAGCCGGTCCTCGCGGCTTTCCTTCACGGCAGCCGTTTTTCCGGCCTCGCCGGGTTTGCTCTCGTGCCTGGCAGTCATCGCGCCCGTCTCTACAGCACGGCCCCGTCCGGGTCCAGATTGAGCTTGCGCTCGAGCGCAGATCGGCTACAACCGCGGGCCTGATCGGGCTGCCGTAGCTCAGGGGTAGAGCACTCCCTTGGTAAGGGAGAGGCCGAGAGTTCAAATCTCTCCGGCAGCACCACGATTTCAATGAGTTAGATGAAAATGCAACGAGGAATAATCCGTTGGGGTTCCACCGGGATTCCACGATGTTGCCTGTTCAGGCAGCAGATTCCAAGCACACGGTTCTTTCGCTTGCTGACGCAACGGTCGCTTCCACGGCCGGCCGCCTCTTTCCGCATCAAGCCATCCGCACAGCCGCCCGCCCGTGCCCCTTGGCGGGCGCATGCCCTGTGGCGGCGCGTCTCCGGGCCCGACCGGACGCGGCACGCCTGCCTCAGGCTGATCCCGGCTTCGCCGTGGCGTCCGTAAGCTCGGAGATCACCCGCGACCAGAACTCAGCCGGCTGGGCGCCGGTTACGGCCTGCCGTCCGCCGATCACGAACACCGGAACGCCGTTCACGCCCATCCTGCGCGCCCGGCTGTCCTCTTCGCGGACCTCGGCAACATCGGCATCGCTGGCCAGCAGTCTGCGAACAAGCTCGGTGTCCATTCCCACGGTGCGTGCGACCTCGAGCAGGACGGCGTGATCGGAAATGTCATCGCCATTCCTGAAATAGCGGTGGAAAAGCTGGCTGACGACAAGCGTTTGCCGCCCCTCCAGCCGGCCCCAGTGGATCAGGCGGTGCGGGTCGACGGTGTTCGGGGTTCTTGAGATCTTGGAGAAATCCACATCGAGGCCGGCCGACCGGGCCGCTTCCTCGATCCGCGCGTAGAAATGACCCGCCTGGTCCTTGCCGAACTTGGCCTCGAGATAGGCGCGTCGGTCGACGCCCCCGGCGGGCATGTCGGGGTTGAGCTGGAACGGATGCCAGGTGATCAGGAACGGGTGATCCGGGTTCCCCTCCAGCGCGCGGTCGAGATTGGCCTTGCCGATATAGCACCATGGGCAGATCGGATCGGAAATGATGTCGAGTGAAATCACCGGTCAGGCCTTCACGGAAAAGGACTTGGTCAACTCACGGCGCATGAGCTTGCCGTTCGCGTTTCTCGGCAGGGCGTCGACGCGGCGCACGATTCTCGGGCACTTGTAGGCGGCCAGGAAGGTCTGGCAGTGCTTCGTCAATGCGTCTTCATCCACGCCCGGGTCTCCGACAAAAAACGCGCCGACGACGTTGACGTCCCGCCGGACCGCGACTTCGGCCACCGCGCAGTCCTCTATACCGTCGAATTTGCGTATGATCTGTTCAACTTCCTGTGGGGAGACGCGATAGCCCTGCGCATTCATCACCTCGTCGGCGCGCCCGAGGTGAAAGATGTACCCGTCGGCATCCATGACCGCGCGGTCGCTGCTGACGAACCATTCGCCGCGGCAGGCCGCTGACGTTGCCTCCGGCTGGCGCCAGTAGCCTTTCATCAACCCCGGATCCCGGCGCCAAATCGCGATCAGCCCCGGTGTGCCCGCCGGTACCGGCGCCTCGCCGCCGTCTTCGGGAAGGATCGCCACCCGCCGCCCGTGCTGCGGCCGGCCGGCCGATCCCGGCCGCACGGGGGTATCCGGCCCCGACGAAACGAAGGTCGATATCTCGGACATGCCGTAGGCCTCAAAAAGCGGCTTGCCGGTCGCTTCCGTCCATCGAGCCAGCAAACCGGCCGGCAAGGCTTCACCTGCGGTGATTCCATGGCGCAGACCGGAAAATCCCGCGCGGCAATCGGTATCCGAATTCAACAGTTGCCGGTAAACCCCGGGAACAGCGGCAAAAATCGTTGCACCATGCTGCATGGCGAGCATCGCCCAGACACCCGGGTCCGGACTGCCGGTATAGATCAGCGCCGTTGCTCCGGCCGCCCACGGATCGCTCAATCCGGCGCCAAGAGTGAAAGTCCAGTTGAACGCGCCGGCGTGCAGCACCCGGTCGCCGGGCGTCAGGCCATACCAGTTCGCCCACATCATCCGCCGGGCCCAGGCGGCGCGATGCGCGTGCTCGACGCCCTTGGGCCTGCCGCCGGTCCCGGATGTATAGACGACAAGCGCCGTATCGTTCGGATCGGTCTCTGCAATCACGGCCGGCGGCAGCCCGCGCATGGCAGCCAGATCGGCAAGCGTCAGCTCCTTTTCCCGCCCGGCGCCGGCGTCGCCCGTCGTCTCGTCGACGCACAGGCACGCCGGCTCGACATCGGCGACAATCGCCGCCAGTTCGTGCGGCGTCAGCATCGGCGAGATCGGCACCGGCACCGCGCCAACGGCCTGCAGCGCGAAAAACAGGATGGGGAACTCGATCCGGTGCCCGATGCGGATCACGACCCTGTCGCCACGGCCGATCCCCATGTCCGACAGCCCGCTCGCCGTCGACAGAACGGCGGTACGGAGCTCGCCGTAAGTCCAGCTTTCGGCGACTTCACCGGGCGTGGCGAGCACCTCCAGAGCGACCTTTGCGTCCTTCGCGCCGTCATGGAACAGCGTGTGCCGGACCATGTTGAACGGGGCCGGGCAGGCCGGAGGCGCGCCGGTGTCGTAAAGCGAAATCTTCAATCCGGTCATGCCGCAACCGCACGCTGTGATGGACCAGGCAGACTTACCCGCCCGGTGGCTTCAAGTCGATATGCGGGGCCGGCGGCGCGTCACAGCGCGGTCCAGCCGCCGTCGACCGAGATAGTGGTGCCGGTTATCTGGTCGGCGGCGTCGGAACACAGGAACTTCACGATACCGCCGATCTGCTCGACCGTGGCGAACTGGCGAGACGGCTGGCGTTCCAGCATCACCTCGCGGATCACCGTCTCGCGGTCCATGTTGTGAACCCTCATCTGTTCGGGGATCTGCGCCTCCACGAGCGGTGTCAGCACATAGCCCGGACATATCGCGTTGCAGGTTATCGGGTCCTCGGCGGTCTCCAGCGCCACGACCTTGGTCATGCCGACCACCCCGTGCTTGGCGGTCACGTAGGCGGACTTGTAGGGCGAAGCGGTCAGCCCGTGCGCCGAAGAGATGTTGACGATCCGTCCCCATCCGCCCTTGCGCATCCCGCCGACGGCGGCGGCGGTGGTGTGAAAGGCGGAGTTCATGTTGATGGCGATGATCCGGTTCCACATGTCGACCGGGAATTCCTCGATCGGAGCGACATGCTGGATCCCGGCGTTGTTCACCAGGATATCGACGCCTCCGAATACCGCCGCCGCGTCCGATATCAGGCGCCGGCAATCCTCGCCCTCCGCCATGTCGGCCTGAATGTACTGAACCGCCGCCCCGGTCTGATCGGCGATCTCCTTGGCCAGCGCATGGTCTTCCTTCCGATCGGTGAACGAATTGATCGCGACATCGGCGCCTGCGCGGGCCAGCGCCCACGCCACACCGAGGCCGATCCCGGAATTGGATCCCGTTACCACGGCCGTCCTGCTTGAAAGTGGCATCATGCCCTCGAATGTCTGGAGTGAGCGTGTCGCAATCAATATATTTCGCAGGTGCAAAATGGAAAGCCGGGAGCCCGGAAAACTCGGCCTCACCACAAAAAAACGCCCTCGCAAGGAGGGCGTTAAGTTATTGAGGCAGGTTTCATACAGGCAAGAAACCTATCGAGCAGTGGCCCATTTATACGAAATCGGCGGCCATCCGCCAAGATAATTTTTGAACATCGCTCTCAGAACGTTAAGCTTTTCGGCAAAATTGCCGATTCGAGCGGTGGAGGGGAGCGGTGATGAAAGCATCGAATTTGCTGGTCGCGTTTGCACTGGTAGGCGGATTATTGCCAATAAACACTGCCATCGCGGCGCCGCGGCACGGTATTGCGATGTATGGCGAACCTGCGCTCGGGCCGGGTTTTCACGCGTTGCCCTATGTCAATCCAAACGCCCCGAAAGGGGGACGGATCGTCTTTGGCGAGGCCGGCGGATTCGATTCGCTGAACCCCTACATCATCAAGGGACGCGCCCCGTGGGGTGTTCGCGCCCATGTTTACGAATCACTTATGGGGCGCAGTTGGGACGAACCCTTCACCTTATACGGCCTGCTGGCCGAAACCATCGAGACCGGCCCCAACCGCGAATGGGTGGAGTTCCATCTGCGGCCCGAAGCCAGGTTTTCCGACGGCTCGCCGGTGACCATTGACGACGTCATCTGGTCGTACGAAACGTTGGCCGAGAAGGGGCGGCCGAACTTCGGACGGTCGTGGAAGAAGGTCGGCAAGGTTGAACGCGTCGGCGACCGCGGCGTCCGGTTCGTCTTCAACACCGTGGACAACGAGCTTCCGCTCATCCTCGGACTTCGGCCGATCCTGAAAAAGGCCGACTGGGACGGCAGGGATTTCGCCGAATCCGGCCTCGAAATACCCACCGCATCGGGCCCGTACATGGTCGGCAGGTTCGAACCCAACCGCTACATCGAATTCGACCGCAATCCGGATTACTGGGGCAGGGACCTGGGTATCAATCGGGGAAGGCACAACGTCGATGTCATCCGCTATGATTTCTTCGCCGACAGCGATGTCGCGTTCGAGGCATTCAAGGCGGGCGTGACGTCGGTATCCCGTGAAAGCGATCTGCAGAAATGGGACACCGAGTACGATTTCCCGGCGGTTCAAGACGGCGAAGTCGTGAAATCGGTCATTCCGAACCAGCGACCCTCCGGAATGGAGGGGTTCGTCTTCAACACCAGGCGGGACCTGTTCGGCGACTGGCGGGTGCGAGACGCCCTGATCCACGCCTTCAACTTCGAATTCGTCAACCAGACCTTCAACCTCGGGCGCCTGCCGCGGCGCGAGAGCTTTTTCCACAATTCCGTGCTCGGCATGACGGACGGCCCTGCCGAGGGCCGCGTCAGGGAACTGCTGGAGCCGTTCAAGGCCGAATTGCTGCCCGGGGCGCTGGAGGGCTATCGGTTGCCGGTCTCGGACGACACGGAGCGGAACCGCGGCAACCTGCGCAAGGCGATCAAACTGCTGGGCGAGGCCGGGTGGACCATCGAGGGCGGTGTTCTGAGGAATGGATCGGGCCAGCCCTTCATCTTTGAGGTGATGATCCGCAATTCCTCGGGGCGCGACGAGGCGCTGGCCAATTTGTATGCCGTGATGCTCAAACAGATCGGCATCACCATGAATATCTCGCTGGTCGACAGCGCCCAGTACAACGCGCGGCGCACCGAGTACGACTTCGACATGATCGTCAACCGCTGGGGGCTCTCGCTGTCGCCCGGAAACGAGCAGAATTTCTACTGGGGTTCCAAGGGGGTTACGCAGCCCGGCACGCGCAATTACATGGGCATGAACAGCGCCGCCGCCGAGGCCATGATACAGGCCATTCTGACGGCGGAAGACCGCAGCGAGTTCATCTCGGCTGTCCGCGCGCTGGACCGGGTGCTGACCACCGGGCGCTATGTCGTCCCGTTCTGGTTCTCCAATGTCAGCTACCTCGCCCACAAGGCGGAACTGAGATACCCCGGCAAGCTGCCGATCTACGGCGACTGGATCGGTTTCCTGCCGGACGTTTGGTGGTACGAGGAATAGCCTGCCGCTAGATGTGGGGTCTCATGATACCCTTTCCACGATTCGCCCCGCCCGGCAGTCCATCCCGGGGCGCAGCCCCGGATCGCGCCCGCCCCGCCCCCAGGCGGGCGTGGATCGCGCCCACCTCGGGGCAGGCGCGATCCTTACCAATCCAGACAGCGGTTTCCGTCAAGGGTCATCCCGCTTGTCTTATGACAGACCCGGTTTTTTCTGCGAGGGGAAAGCCACTGCGCGCCGTGCCATTTATGGCGTTCTGGGCGCCGATCGCCAGGATAAGCGTGAAGGCGGTCAGGAACCCGGTACCGGCGGCCGGCCAGGTTCCGGTCATCGCACTGCTTTGACCTTGCCGTTCTTCTTCGGCGCGGGCCGGCGTCCGGCGGCGATTTCCTCCGCTGTCGGCGGCACCACAAGACCGGCCGAAATCACCAGTTTCGCCGCCTCTTCGACATTCATGTCGAGGATCACCACATCGCGGCGCGGCACGAACAACAGAAATCCGGAAGTCGGGTTCGGCGTCGTGGGCAGGAAGATGCTGAGCATTTCGTCCTCGCCGGACTTGCCCGGTATCTCGCCGCCGGTCTCCGTGGAAATGAACGCCATGGCCCAGATGCCGCGGCGAGGATATTCCACCAGACAGGCCTTCTTGAACGACGTCCCCGACTGGGCGAGGATGGTTTCAACTATCTGCTTGAGCGCGTTGTAGATCGGACGCACGACCGGCGTGCGGTCCACCAGGCCTTCCCCGAAGCGCAGCAGTTGCCGCCCGAAAATCCCCTTGGTCAGGGCGCCGACGAACGCCGTGAAAACGATGAATATCACGACCCCGAAACCGGCGATGTTCTGCCCCAGATACGTCGCCGGATTGTACAGGTCCGGCACCCACGGAACCACCGTGGCATCGATCAGCGCGATCGCCGACCAGACCACGTAGATTGTCAGCGTAACCGGCGCGACAACCACAAGACCGGTCAGAAAATTGCTGCGCAGCCGCTGCATGACAGTCGGCTTGCGGATCTTTTTCACACGTTTTCTGGCCGTATTGCGGGCCATTTCGGCACCTTTTCGCATAAACACGTTCTATCTAGGGGCGGCGCTCGGTCAGGGCAACGGCAATTTCCGCCGCCAGGCGCGCGTTATTCCGCACCAGCGATATGTTTGCATCGAGCGACCGGCCCTCGCTCAGCTCGTAGATGCGCTGAAGCAGGTAAGGCGTCACCGCCTTTCCCGTAATGCCCCTGGCGGTGACTTCCGCGACGGCTCTTTCGATCATCGGAGCCAGTTCCGCCGCCGGTATTTCGGCCTTTCGCGGAACCGGATTGGCGACAAGCTGGCCGCCTCGCAGGTCAAGCGCGGCGCGCAGCGCATGGGCCTCGGCAATGTCGGCGGCGCGGTCCATGCGGACCGGCGCCGCCAGCCCCGAATCGCTCGACCAGAAGGCCGGAAACGCGTCCTGGCCGAAGACGATCACCGGAACGCCCAGCGTTTCCAGCACTTCCAGCGTCTTTGGAATGTCGAGAATGGCCTTGGCGCCGGCGGCCACGACCGTCACCGCGGTCAGGGACAGTTCCCGCAGATCCGCTGAAATGTCGAAACTGTCCGCCGCCCCGCGATGAACGCCGCCGATGCCGCCGGTCGCGAATACCTCGATACCGGCGATGCGGGCGCAGATCATCGTGGCGGCCACGGTTGTGGCGCCGGTCTTGCCGGTCGCCACGGCGGCGGCAATGTCGGCGCGCGACAGCTTCAGCGCCGTCCGGTTTCCAGCGAGGGCGGACAATTCGTCAGGCTCGAGCCCGGCGCGTATGGTGCCGTCCAGCACCGCCATGGTCGCCGGCACGGCGCCGGAGGCACGTATTTCCGCCTCCACGGCGCGCGCGGTATCCAGATTGACGGGGTAGGGCATGCCGTGGGTGATGATCGTCGATTCCAGCGCCACCAGCGGCCGCTTCCGGCGTCTTGCCTCCGCAACCTCGGCCGAGTACCTGACAGGGGCGCTCATGCCGGGTTTCTCGATATGTGATCGGCAGCGGCGCGGACCGCTTTCTGCATGGCGTCGCGCGGCGTCTCTCCGCGGTTTTCAGCGGCGATGAAACCGGCCAGAAACGCGTCGCCGGCGCCGGTGGCGGTTCTTGCCCTAACCGGCGGCGGGTCGATCTCGATCCTGTTGTCTGCGTCCACGAGACAGGCGGTGCGCGAACTGTTGGTCACGATGGCCCTGCCGGACCCCATTGCGACGAGCGCCTCCGCCGCTTCCAAACTCGACCTGAAATTCGCCTGACACAGGATTTCGGCTTCGTGGATATTGACGAAGATGGTTCCGTCGCCCGACCGCAGGACGCGGCGCATGCGTTCCGCCTTGCCCGGGCTCGCCGGAACCAGGTAGATCCGCGCCTGGCGCAGATCGTGATGCGCGGCAATGGAAAACAGCACCTCTCCGGACAGGTTGCCGTCGATCACCACCGGCCCCCGCCACGGCGCGCGGGAATCGGCCAGCCGGCCGTTTCGCAGCGGTTCGACGATGATGTCGCCCGCCGATTCCAGCGTGTTGCAGTCGGCGACCGCGCCGAAGACCTCGCCCTTGGACTCGATGGCGAGATAGCTGTCGGTCGGCTCGTCGACGCGGGTGACGTGACAGCAATCCACGCCGTTGGCCTCCAGTTCGGCTACCAGCCGGTCGCCGTCATCGTCCCTGCCGAGCGCGGTCAGCAGGGCGGCGGCGCAGTTCTGCCGGGCGAGTGCCAGCGCGACATTGAGCGCGACACCGCCAAGCTGACGATCGATACGGCCCGGCACGTCGTATCCCGGCTTCATCGGCCGGTCGGATCGTGCGATGACGTCCCACAGGGCCGAACCGATGCAAAGAACCGCGGAACGCTCAGTCAACTGTCACTTCCCAGACGAACAGGCCAATGGTTTCATCGCCGCAAAAGGCATTGCGCGCAAGGTCATTGTGCGTGGGAACGCCGGTCGGCGCCGGCGCTGTCGAAAAACCGGCTTGTGATGACCGGGCAGCCCTGCTGTGGCGCCCCGGGGCTTGCACCGCCGCCGCCGATCCTTTACAGGGCGCGGATCGACACCGCAGGCGGGGTTTGGGCCGGTGGGGGAGACATCCCCATCAAGGTCCGCCGGTTGGGCGAAAGCTCTGCCCCCGCCGAGGCGAAACCGGAAAGGAAACGGACAATGGCTCTTCCCGAGTTCACGTTGCGCCAGCTCTTGGAAGCGGGCGTTCACTTCGGCCACCAGACGCATCGCTGGAACCCCCGCATGGGGCAATACATCTATGGTGCGCGCAACGGCATCCACATCATCGACCTGACCCAGACCGTGCCGCTGCTGGATGCGGCGCTGCACGCGGTGCAGCAGACCGTCGCCAAGGGCGGGCGCATCCTGTTCGTCGGCACCAAGCGGCAGGCACAGGGCGCGATCGCCGATGCCGCCGAGAAGTCGGCGCAGTATTTCATGAACCACCGCTGGCTCGGGGGAACCCTGACCAACTGGAAGACGGTTTCGAACTCGATCTCGCGGTTGAAGGCGATCGACGAGCAGATGGCCGAAGGAGCCGCAGGCCTGACCAAGAAAGAACGCCTGAACATGGAGCGCGAGCAGCACAAGCTGCAGGCTTCGTTGGGCGGTATCCGCGAGATGGGCGGCACGCCGGACCTGCTGGTGGTGATCGACACCAACAAGGAAGCCCTGGCCATCGCCGAGGCGCAGAAACTGGGTATTCCCGTGGTGGCGGTGCTCGATACCAACAGCAAGCCGGACGGCATCGACTATCCGATCCCCGGCAACGACGATGCGGCGCGGGCCATCGCGCTCTATTGCGACCTGATTGCGCGCGCCGCGCTGGACGGCATGGCGACGCAACTCGGCTCGGAGGGCGTGGACATCGGCGAGATGGTAGAGGCGCCGGTAGAGGCCGCCGCGGCAGCCGACGCGGGCGAGGAAGCCGCCGGGGCGAAGGCCGAAAGCGCCGCCGGGGAGAAGGCCGAAAGCGCGGCCGAGGAGGCGAAAGCCGAAAGCGCCGCCGAGGGGGCGAAAGACGAAAGCGCCACCGAGGGGGCGAAAGACGAAAGGGCTGCCGGG
>JBHHXR010000049.1:0-16614 GCA_046757205.1 Paracoccaceae bacterium | reverse complement strand
CCAAGGGCGCGGAGATTTTCGAGGTGATGATCCGCGTCGCGTCGGGCGAACGGACGAAGAGCGAAAACCTGCTTTACGGCGACAACGAATTCGTGCCGTGGCAGATCGGCGCGGTCATGTAGACGCGCCACCGAAAGGGAGGGGAAAATGGGCAGACTGGACGGAAAAATCTGTGTGGCGACCGCCACCGCTCAGGGCATCGGGCGCGCCTGCGCGCTGGCGATGCACCGCGAGGGGGCGAAAGTATATGCCACCGACATCAACGAAGACGCGCTCGCCAGCCTCGCGGCAGAGGGGCTGGAGACCTTTTTTCTCGACGTCCGCGACCAGGCGTCGGTCGACGCCGCCGTCACCCGCACTGGCGACGTCAACGTGCTCTTCAATTGCGCCGGCTACGTGGAGCACGGCACGATCCTCGACTGCGATGCCGACAAATGGGCTTTTTCCTGGGATCTCAACGTCACCGGCGCCTACCGCATGATGCGCGCCTTCCTGCCCGGCATGCTGGAACGCGGCGGCGGCTCGATCATCAACATGTCGTCGGTCGTGTCCTCGTTGATCGCCGCGCCCAACCGGTTCTCCTACGGCGCCACCAAGGCCGCCATCATCGGCATGACCAAATCCGTCGCCGCCGATTTCATCGACAGGGGAATCCGCTGCAACGCGATCTGTCCCGCGACGATTGACTCGCCGTCGCTCCAGGCGCGGATGCGCGCGCAGGGCGATTACGAGGCGGCGCGCGCCGCCTTCGTCGCCCGCCAGCCTATCGGCCGTATCGGCCAGCCCGAGGAAATCGCCGCGCTGGCGCTCTATCTCGCCTCCGACGAATCGAGCTTCACCACCGGCACCGCGCAGGTGATCGACGGCGGCTGGTCCAACATATGAAGTCCGGCCATGCCCCGTGACCGCAGGCGCAGGATCGCGCCGCTGCCACGGGCGCGCCGGGCGGCCCGGGCGCGAACGCCGCGCTCAGACCTGCGACGCCGCGGCGCACAGATTGCTCAGTTTCTTCATCGCCAGATCGCGGCCGAGCATCGCCAGCCCGCAATCGGGCGCCGCCACCAGCCGGTCATGGTCGATGTGCTCCAGCGCCGTTTCAAGGCGGCCGGCGATTTCTTCAACGGTCTCAACCCGGCTCTGCGCAATTGCGACGGAGCCGAATATCACCGTCGAATTGCGGAATTTTTCCAGCAGTTGCAGGTCGTTGTGCCGGTGCGCATCCTCCAGTGATATCTGGTTGACGGTGGAGGCGTCCACCGCCCCGGCCAGCCGAAAATAGCTCGACGGATCTGCCTTGTGATACTCCCTGTCATCGAGATGATCGGGGTAGCCGCAGCACATGTGCATCACCCGCGTCACCCCTGCCGGCACACCGTCGAAACATCGATCGAGGCATTCCACCCCGTAGTCCAGCGCCCGCTCGACGTTACGCGCGAAAATCGGCTCGTCGATCTGTATGTACCGGCAGCCAGCCTCGGCCAGCGCGCGTATCTCGTGGTTCAGAGCATCCGCCAGATCGAAGGCCAGCTCGCGCGCGCTGCCGTAATGTGTGTTCGCGCAGGTATCCATGATCGTGGTCGGTCCCGGCACGGTGATCTTCACGGGGCGGTCGGTGAAGCTCTGCGCAACCCGGTAATCACGGTCGAGGAAATGCTCGCCGCGCGGCTCGATCTTTCCGTTTATCGTCGGCAGTTCGGCCGTGTAGGCGCCGTCCCGGACGGTGAGCGATGTCAGATTGACGAAATCGAAGCCGGTCAGGTGGCGGCAGTGGTAGTGGATGTAGTTCTCGCGCCTTTGCTCGCCGTCGGTCGGGATGTCGATGCCGCAGGCTACCTGGTCGGCCACTGCCGCGCCCGTGGCCTTCCGGTACAGATCCTCGGTTTCGGCATCGACTTCTTCTCTCACCGCGTTGGCCAGCCGCGTCACCTCGCCCGCGGTGTCCGTCAGGCCGTGCTCGATCTGAAACCAGTCGCGTATCGGCACGTAGTCCGGCTTGGGATACGCGCCGAGACAGGTTGTAGGTATGGCCATGATTCCTCCCCGGCAGAAGCGGCTCCGACTTCGTTCGGGCGAACCTAGGCCGGCGATCTGGCGGCTTCAAGAAAAAGTGGCGATCGCGCAAACTGACCGTGTTCGGCGACTCGGGACCTCAGCGAATCGTCCCATGTCCGGTGTATCCAGCAGCAAGAAATGGCATTTTAAATTTGTCTCCATTCATGTTCGAGTTCCGCCAGTAAGCATTCAGCTCACTCCACAGACAGTTGAAAAATAACACATTAGTCTGTTTAGCCAAGGCTGCGGAGGATATGCCGCCCCAATCAATAAATTTTTTCTCAATTCCGCCACAGTCTTGTGCAATATTTTGTCAATCGCGCGTTTGTTTTGCGCGGTATGCGTCCGAACATTTGGTGGCCGTGTGAGTTGGCCGGCGGGGCGCATCGTGTAACGAGTGTAGTGGGGCGAGCCTGTGCATTTTTTCATTTCCGGTTGCCGGCGACTCCGCCGGCTGGTTAGCGAATTTTCCCGTGACGAAGACGGCGCGATCGTCGCCTACGTCCTCCTGATGTTCCTGATGATGGTCGTGGCCGCCGGAATGGCGGTCGATTTCACGCGCCAGGAGAGCGCCCGCGCCGATTTGCAGAACGCGCTCGACCGCGGCACGCTGGCTGCAGCCGACTTTTCCCAAACCGTCTCCGACAAACAGCTCGTTGTGCGCGACTACATGCGTTCCAGCGCCATTCATTCGCCGGACCTTGCCCTGAACGTGGTCGAGACATCAGGCGTCAACTTTTCCCGCGTGACAGCCGACGCCCGGTACCAGATCCCGACCTTCTTCCTGAAGATCATCGGCATCAACACGCTGACCGTGGCCGCCCAAGGAGCCGCCGAACAGCAGAAGCGAAAGGTGGAAATCTCGATGATTCTGGATGTTTCCGGCTCCATGGGCTGGAGCGCGGGCCACTCCTCGGGGTCGAAACTCGACGTGCTCAAGGTGGCGGCGCACGAATTCATCGACACCCTGATCACCACCGACACCATGGCCGACACGTCGATATCCATCGTTCCCTATTCGGAAAATGTCAGGCCCTCGGCCAACCTGGCGGCCCAGTTCAACCTGAACACACATCACAACTATCACTATTGCTTTGCCTTCGATCACGGCGCGCTGAACGACCCGACGGATCTCGGCGATTTTTCCTCGATGGGGATTTCGAGGGCGACGCAGTACCAGCAGGCGCAGCGCATCAAGTCCGGCTGGGGGTCCAGATACCGCTGCCCGCGCGCGGGCAACGAGATACTGCCGATGTCCAACAGCGTGAGCGCCCTGCACAACCGCATCGCTTCACTTCGAACCGAGGGCTACACGGCCACCTATGACGGGCTGAAATGGGGTGCCGCGCTGCTCGATCCGGACAACAACCCGGTTGTTCAGGGTCTGGTCGGCGCCGGAGACGTAGACGCCGGTTTTTCCGACCGGCCGCTGGCCTACGATACCACCGGTGCCATGAAAATCATCGTGATCATGACCGACGGCGCAAACACCAGGCAGTACCGGATCAGGCCGTCAGTGTACGCGAACCGGTCGCCGGACTACTGGAACAGCAACGCGCCGCGCAGCCGCTATCTCGAAAGGCTGGTGGACAACGACATCGGCGCCAAGGGCGACCGGCTTATGCACACCATCTGCGACGCGGCGAAGGCACGGAATATCGTCATCTACACCATCGGCTTCGAGCTAAGTTCCGACCCGGCTGCCGCCGCCGCGCTGTCGCAATGCGCTTCCGCAACCGACAACCACTTCCTCGTCGAGGGCGTGCAGATTTCGTCAGCCTTCCAGACCATCGCGGCGAACATCCAGAAACTCAGGCTGGTGCAGTGATGGGCTGGATGTGGAAAATGGTAATGGGCCTGCGGGCGTTCCGTTATGACGACGAAGGTTCCGCGACGGTCGAATTCGTCCTGATCGCGCCGTTCCTTCTGGCAATCGTGCTGTCGGTGTTCGAATCCGGCTGGCTGATGACCAAGTACATGATGCTGGACCGCGGCCTCGACATGGCCATCCGCGACGTGCGGCTGATGACCACGCCAAACATGACGCACGACCAGCTCAAGACCAAGATCTGCGACTACTCGCTGCTGTTCCGCGATTGCGAGACCACTCTGATCGTCGAACTGGTGCCGGTCGATTTCACCACGCCCTACCCGGCGAACCAGCCGCGTTGCTACGACCGCACCGGGATCATCGCGCCGGTGATCGACTATACCGCGGCCGGCTACGAGCAGATCATGTTCGTGCGCGCCTGCGTCATCACCGACCCGATGTTTCCCGGAATCGGTCTTGGGCTGCAACTCCAGAAAGACGCCAGCGGCGGCTTCCAGATGATTTCCTACTCCGCGTTCATGAGCGAGCCGAATTAACATGAAGATTTACCGTAAAATGCTTGAGTCCATTAAATCTTTCACAAGGGATTCCGAGGCGTCCATGACAGTGGAATTCGTCATCGTCGTGCCTTTGCTGATGCTTTGGTTTGTCGGCAGTTTCGTGTTCTGGGACGGTTTTCGCTCCCGCAGCCATTCGGCCAAGGCGGCCTATACCGTCTCCGATATCATGTCGCGCTACAGCCAGACCGTCACCAATACCGATCTCGACAACCTGTTCGCTCTGGAAACCAAGCTGTTGCCGCGGGCGGCCGGAGCCGTGACGCTGCGGATCACAAGCATCTGCTACCGCGAGGACGCGTTCGGCAACAACGGCGAATATTCGATTCATTGGTCGCGCTCGATGGGGGGCGGCACACCGATGACAACGGCCGGCATTCCCCTGAACATAATGCCCGTCATGGCTTCCGGCGACACGGTGCTGCTGACAGAAACCTGGGTGCCGTGGCGACCCCTGGTGGATTGGCTCGGGATCACCAATCAGGTCTGGCGGACCAACCTGGTGAGCCGTCCGCGATTCAAGCAGATCATCCCGAATTCCGACATCAACCCCGCCAACACCTGTCCGCTGCATTCATCGCAGGCATAGGCAAGTCCGCGAGACCATCGGGCAGGCGGCGCCCCGGCCCGAAATCGCGGCGCGGTGAAAAACGCCGGATTCATTCTGCCGAACGGCAATCGAGCCGTGTCTGCCTCAATTCCCGAAAGCTTCGGCCGCGGCAGGCTGAAATCCGGGCGACGCAGGCTCCCGTCGCGATCGACGCCCCCGCCTCCGCCTTGCGCAGTACTGGAAATGGAGTAAATTCCATCGGTTTTTCAGGCGGATAACGAGGGGCGGCCAACCCTGCCACCGATGCCCTCCTGCCCGCCCGCGGCGCGATCCGCGGCGCTTGTCCGACCGATGCATAGATGCCACGGTGCCGGCGGGAACCCGCGCTCAAACCACAAAGTCGCCTCAGTTACCACATTCTTGCCACAAAGCCGCCCTATTGACGCCCGGTCGCATTCATTTCAATGCGGCAGGCGTGCGCCGCAGGCGGAAGAACCGCAACCACGGTCTGGCGCGCGTGGTCTGGTGAAATAGGTGGGGGGGGCGCATCTTTGCATGCGCCCGTGTCCTGAGGGAGCCTGCCTATGCGTGGATTTTCTGCCGATCTTCACGAAGTTTCCCGCCGCGCCTTCCGCATGGTCAGGCGCTTCGCCGCCGACGAGGACGGATCGATCCTCGCCTATGTCATCGTCATGTTCGTGACCATGGTGATTGCCGCCGGCTCGGCCGTCGATTTCATGCGCCACGAATTCGTCCGCGCCAAGCTGCAGGACGGACTCGACCGCGGCGTGCTTGCCGCTGCCAGCTTTCGTCAGTCCGTCGCGGCGCAGAACACCGTACAGGGTTATCTCAGCACCATCGAGCTTCCCGAACAAGCCGCCGTCACGGTGACGGAAACCATGGGCCCCACCGCACGTCGCGTTTCGGCGCAGGCGAGCCTGCAGATCCGCACCTTTTTCCTGAAGATAATCGGTATCCCGACGATGACCGTTCAGGCCGCCGGTGCCGCCGAGGAAAGCCTGCAGAAGCTCGAGATCTCCCTCATTCTCGACATTTCCGGCTCGATGGCGCGCAACAACCGGATGGTGAACCTGAAACCGGCCGCATCCGATTTCATCGACGAGGTACTGACCCCCAACACGCGGGAGTATGTTTCGGTCTCGCTGGTTCCGTTCTCGGGGCAGGTCAACCCCGGCTCGTATTTCTTCAACCATTTCAATTCAAACCGCGTCCACGATTATTCGTCCTGCCTGGAATTCCAGCCGTCGGACTTCAACACCACCGCGCTGACCAACGCCCCGAACAGCCTGGCGCAGACGCCGCATTTCCAGTGGTTCTATTTCGAACAGCCGACAGCGGTGTGGGGCTGGTGCCCGACCGACGACATGGCCCTGATCCCGTTTTCAAACGACAACGCGGTCCTGAAAGCCAAGATCAACTCGTTCCACCCGCATGACGGGACCGGCACGCAATATGGCATGAAATGGGGCCTGGCTCTGCTCGACCCGGGCACCCAGACGCACATCAGCACGCTTTCGGCGCAAGGCGCGGTTCCGAATATCTTTTCCGACCGCCCCGCCGCGTGGGACGATCCCGAATCGAAGAAATACATCGTCATCATGACCGACGGAAACGTGCGTTACCAGCGCCGGCCGAAATCGAAATACTACCGGAACAGCTCTCACTACAGCTACTGGGCCCAGCACTATCTGGGCAGCCACTACAGCTACCAGTACACAGCCGAAGACGATGCCACCAACATGTTCCTGGACATGTGCAACATGGCCAAGCAGAACGGCGTGACGATCTTCACCATCGGTTTCGAAGTCGCCCCGGAAGCCGCCAATGAAATGACGCAGTGCGCCACTTCGCCCAGCCACTTCTACCTTGTCGACGGTCTCGACATTCACAGCGCCTTCCAGTCCATCGCCACCACGATCCACAAGCTGAAGCTGGTGAACTGATGAAGCCGTTTCGTTCGCTATTGCGGCGTCTTGCCGGCTTCCGCGACGACAACTCGGGCGCCGCGACGGTCGAATTCGTCATCATCGCGCCGATCTTTCTGGGCGTCGTGCTGTCGGTCTTTGAATCCGGCTGGCTGACCACGCAGTCGATGATGCTGGAACGCGGACTCGACAAGACGGTCCGGGATCTGCGCCTGAACGACAACGCCAGCTTCACTCACGACGAACTGAAAGCCAGCGTCTGCGGCTACTCGAAGATCCTGCGCGACTGCGAAGCCAATCTTCTGCTGGAGCTGGTGTCGATCGACAACGGCCTGCCGTTTCCTGCGCCCAGCGCCAACTGCGTCGACCGCACCGGCACCGTCGACCCGGTTGTCCACTACGTTCCGGGTGCCGAATCGGCGATCATGTTCATTCGCGCCTGCGTCATCATCGACCCGATCTTCCCGGGCATCGGGCTGGGGCTGCAACTGAGCAAGGACGCCAGCGGCGGCTTCGCCATGGTCGCCTATTCCGCCTTCGTCAACGAGCCGGACTGACCATGAAATTCTTGAAACCCTCCAGACTTCTGGCCCGCTTCCGTCGAGACGACGAAGCCTCGATCAGCATCGAGTTCGTGCTCACCCTGCCCTTGCTGATGCTCTGGTTCGTCGGCAGCTTCGTCTTTTTCGACGCCTTCAAGACCTACAGCCAGTCGGCCAAGGCGACCTACACCATCGGCGATATCATGTCGCGCCAGATCACCGTCGACAATGCCTTTATCGACAACCTCTATGTGCTGATGGACCGCATGACGCCGCGCTCCAGTTCCGGCAAGTGGATGCGGATCAGCCTTATCCAGTTCCAGAACAACGGCTATTCAGTTGTCTGGTCGCGCGCGCAGGGCGGCGGCACCGCGCTGTCGGACGGCACGATCCCCCTGTCGATAATGCCGGAAATGGCCGATGGCGATACCGTTGTCCTGTCCGAGACATATGTGCCCTTCTCGCCGATGGTCGGCTGGGTCGGCATCACGGCGCACACCTTCATCACTCGGCTGACCAACCTGCCGCGGTTCGTGGGATCGATCGCCAAGCTCGACTAGCCGCCTTCCCCCGGCGACGGTCGCGTTTGCCGAAACCGGTAATTCACGTGCCCGGATTTCCGGCTATATTGCAGCCATCGCCCGGGGCGCGACCCGGGTGGGATTTCTGCGCGCCGGAAAAAGGAACTCACGATGACCGACCCGTCCACCGCCCTGATCATGATCGACATCCAGAACGATTTTTGCCCGGGCGGTGCGCTGGCCGTCGCCGATGGTGACGCCATCGTGCCGCTGGTCAACCGCCTGCAGGAGCGGTTCGCGGTGCGCGTGCTGACGCAGGACTGGCACCCGGCGGGACACCTCTCGTTTGCCTCTTCCCACCCCGGCGCGGCGCCGTTTTCCACCACCGAAATGCCCTACGGCACGCAGGTGCTCTGGCCCGACCATTGCGTGCAGGGCAGCGACGGCGCCGCCTTTCACCGCGATCTCGTAACCAACGGCGCCGATCTGGTGATCCGCAAGGGCTTCCGGCCGGAGATCGACAGCTACTCCGCCTTTTTCGAGAACGACCACACCACACCCACCGGTCTTGCCGGGTACCTGCGCGAGCGCGGTGTTTCCTCTCTCGTCATGGTCGGCCTCGCCACCGATTTCTGCGTCCGCTTCTCGGCCGTCGACGCGGCGAATCAAGGCTTTTCGGTAACCGTCCGGGAAGACGCCTGCCGCGCCATCGACATGGACGGCTCGCTGGCCGCCGCGCGCCGGGACATGGCGGACCACGGCGTGACCGTGACGACGAGCTGAGCCTCGCCGGTCTCCGTGCCACTTGCATGACCGCAGGCTGCTCGGGCAGTCTCGCGGCCATGTCCGGGATTTTCCGCCTCGCCCTCGCACTGACAGCCCTTGGCGCGCCCGCGGCCGCGCATGTCTCGGAACGGGTGTTCGTCGGGCTGATGCCGACGGATGTATACATCACCGCCGGCGTCACCGCCGTGGCGCTGACGGTGGTTGCGCTTTTCTTCACGCCGGACCGCTGGATCGCCACGATATTCCGGGCGCCAGGCAACGCCGGGCAAGGCGTC
The DNA here is from genome assembly GCA_046757205.1 of Paracoccaceae bacterium. Classification (GTDB taxonomy): domain Bacteria; phylum Pseudomonadota; class Alphaproteobacteria; order Rhodobacterales; family Rhodobacteraceae; genus JBHHXR01. The sequence continues at coordinate 7,554 of JBHHXR010000049.1, read as the reverse complement.
CGGACACTCCGCCACGCCACAAGCCTTGCCGGTTTCCTCGTGCTTTGCCTGCTGCTCGTTGCAGGTGCCGCCGGCCCTTCCGATCCGCTGAGAAACCCGCTTCCCTTGGCGGTCTGGACATTGTGGTGGATCGGCATGCCGTTCGCACAGGCGGTTTTCGGCGACCTGTGGGCATGGGTGAACCCGTGGACGGGCCTGCATCGGCTCGTATTCGGGGCGGGCCCGGCGCCCTATTCGGCGCGCCGCCTCGGCTACTGGCCGGCGCTCGCGGGGTTCGTCGTTTTCGCTTTCCTGATGCTGGCCGATCCGGCGCCGGACGATCCGCGCCGGCTGGTCTGGATCGTCGCCGAATACTTCGTTCTGCAATTCGCGCTGACCGGGCTTTTCGGTGTCGAATGGCTCCGGCGGGGCGAGTGCTTCACGGTTTACTTTTCCTGGCTGTCGAAGCTGTCGCCCTTCTGCTCCGTCTCGAAGGGGTTTGTCCGAATGCCGGGCGCCCGGCTTACCGACGCGGCTGCGCTGCCGCTTTCGGGCACATGCCTCGTCCTCACCATTCTGGCCACCGGCTCTTTCGACGGGCTGAATGAAACCTTCTGGTGGCTGGCCCGCATCGGCGTCAACCCGCTGGCGTTTCCCGGCCGCTCGGCGGTCATGGTACCGAATTCGCTCGGCCTTTTCGGTTTTGCCACGGGCCTGATCGCCGTATTCTCGTCCGCCACGTGGGTCGGCCTGCTGCTGGCACGGCGCACCGCGACGTTCGAACAGGCGCTGGGCCGCCTTGTCTTCGCTATCCTGCCCATCGCGCTCGGCTACCATTTCGCGCATTTTCTGACGACGGTGATGGTCAACGGCCAGTATGCGCTCGCCGCCGCCACGGACCCGTTCGGCAGCGGCGCCGATTTTCTGGGCCTCGGGAATTTCTACGTGACCACGGGCTTTTTCAACACCCGCGCAAGCGCCGAGGCGATCTGGCTGGCCCAGGCCGGGGCCATCGTCATCGGTCACGTTGTCGCGGTGCTGCTGGCCCACGCAATCGCGCTGGAGATATTTCGTGACCGGCGCGCGACGCTCGTCAGCCAGATACCCGTCGTCGCCTTCATGGTCCTCTACACGCTGTTCGGGCTCTGGATTCTGGCTTCCCCGGTCGGCGCGTAGCGGTGGAAAAAACTGGACAATTCACTTGTACACATACAATCTGAACGGAGACCGGCCCACTCGAAGGCCAAGTCAACAGGAGGGAAGAATGACCAAGAAAACATTGATCGTGCCGTCGCGCCGCACCTTGCTGAAGGGAATGGCGGCAGTGGGCGGCGTGGCTGCGATGCCCGGTTTCGTATCTTACGCGCAGGCGCAGAGTTCCGCTCCGATCAAGATCGGCTTCCAGGTCCATCGCACCGGCATCGGCGCCGCTTATGGCCGCTGGTACGACCGCACAACGACCGCGGCGGCGAAACTCATCAACGACGGTGGCGGCATCAACGGCCGGCCCCTGGAAATCGTCGCCGAAGATGACGGCACCGACCCGAAGCGCGGCGCCGAAGTGGTGGAAAAATTCGCCACCCAGCATAACTGCGACGTCGCCTACGGCACCCTGTTCAGCCATGTCGTCGTCGGTTCCTCGCCGCGCGCCGGCGAGTTGAAAATTCCCTACTTCGTGGTCTCCGAAGGCCATCATGTGGCGTCCGGAATGCTCGATCGCTACACGCTGCAGCCCGGCATCACGGACGTGAAAAGCCAGGTCCAGGCGATGGCGCCTTTCGTGTCGGACAATCTCGGCAAGAAGGTCACCATGATCTATCCCGACTACGCCTTCGGTTACGATCACCGTGATTATTTCTCGGCCGCGATGGAAGCCCAGGGCGGCGAGATCGTCGCCAAGATCGCCATCCCGCCAACCGAGTCGAGCTTCACCAAGTACTTCCCGAAAATCCCGCGCGAAACGGAAGTGATCTACCACGTCATGGTCGGACCGGCGGTGCTGACCTTCGTCAAGGAAATGGGCGAATTCTACGGACCCAACCGGCCCGAGCTGTTCGGCTTCATCGACAGCCTGGAGGCGGTGGACATCAACAGCCCGGGCCTTGAGTTTCTCGACGGCGCCTATTTCTGGGAGGGCAACCCGCGCTACGCCCAGAAAAACCAGTCCGAGCACGACAAGTTCTTCCGCGCCGCCGTCGGCGTCGACGACAACGGCGCGTCGGTCTCCGATCCCAAGGACGTCTCCACCTACGCTCACATGTGGGGCTGCTGGGAGACGCTGCACATCATCAAGGCGGGCATGGAAGCCTCCGGCTATCAGGGGCCGGGCGACCGCGCCAAACTGATCGAGGCGGTCGAGGCGATGACCGACATGCCCCACTCGCGCGAGCACCCGCAGGGCGCCAAGCTGTTCAACGGCAAGACGCACCAGGTGTTCGGCCACCAGTACATCACGCAGGTGCAGAACAAGCGGCTTGAACTGGTGCATACCACGTCGATCGAGGACACGCTCTATCCGGACGAGACGGACTACACGACACAGCCGTTCTGACAACGCACCGCCCCGGCACTGCGCCGGGGCCTCTTCCACGCCGGGGGTCCCGGCGCAGGGCCGGGGCGGTTGCTTTTTGTCCCGCCAACCACCTGCAGCATGACCGGCAAACCCTGACATGGATTTCGGCCCCTATCTTCTGCTCGCCTCGATGGAGGGCCTGGTACAGGCCGCCGTGCTGTCGCTGACCGCGCTCGGCCTCAGCCTCGTTTTCGGCGTCATGCGCGTGGTCAACGTGGCGCACGGCGAATTCTACATGCTCGGCGCGGTGATCGCCTGGTTCTGCGCCCATCTGCTGGGCGGGCACCCGGCAGTCGGTTTCGCCGCCGCACTGGTCATCGCGCCGCTGATCGTCGGCGCCATCGCCGCCGGGTTCGACTGGCTGGTTCTCAAACGGCTGAAATACGACCCCGAAAGCACCATCGTCGCCACCATCGGCATTCTGTACATCCTCCAGCAACTGGCGCTGATGACATTCGGCCCCGATGCGCGGCCGGTCGAGCCGCCGTTCAACCACCGCTTCTATACCCCATGGTTCGGATATTCCTCCTACAAGCTGTTTGTCGTGGCCGCCGCCGCCATACTCATGCTGGGCGTCTGGCAGGTGATGTCGCGCACCCGGCTGGGGCTGATCCTGCGCGCCACCCAGCTCGACCGCGAGACGGCGCAGGCCTTCGGCATCCCGGTGGAAAAGGTCTACGCGCTGGTGTTCGGCATCGGCGCGGCGCTGGCCGCCACCGGCGCCGTGCTGGTGGTGCCGATCCAGCAGGCGCATTACCTGATGGGCGGCGATCCGCTGCTGCTTAGCTTCATCGTCGTCATCATAGGCGGTCTGGGCTCGCTTCGCGGCACCGTCGTCGCCGCCGTCCTGATCGGCATGTCCGACGGCATCATCTCGGTCTTCTTTTCGCCGACGCTGGCGAAGATCCTCGCCACGCTGCTGGTCGCACTGGTGCTCGTCTACCGTCCCGGCGGCCTGTTCGGGGCGCGCGCGCAGTGAACCGGGCGCTGGGTCTGCATCTGGGGGTGCTGGCGCTGCTGGCGGCGCTCAACTACGCGCTGCCGGCCTATCACCACGGCAACCTGGCCCGCGTCATGGTGCTGGCCTCCTACGCCATGGGCTACAATCTGCTGTTCGGATACACCGGCCTCCTGAGCCTCGGCCACGCGATGTTCTTCGGTGCCGGACTCTACGGGATGGGGCTGGCCGTGCGGCATCTCGGCCTGCCCGTCGCCCCGGCCTTCCTGCTGGGCATCCTCGCCGCGCTGGCTCTTTCGGCGATCGTCGGCTTTCTTGCGTTGCGGACCGCCGGCGTCGCCTTCATGATCGTGACGCTGATGTTCTCGCAGGCCGGCTATCTGACCGTCCTCTACTTCAACGAATTCACCCGCGGCGACGAGGGTTTTGTAATACAGCGGTCCGCCCGCCGGCTGGCGGGGCTCGACCTCAGCGACCAGAACGTCCGCTACTTCGCGGCGCTCGCGCTGATGGCCGCTGTCTTGCTGTTCCTGCTCTGGTTCGTCCGCTCGCCCACCGGCCGCGTTCTGATCGCCATCCGCGAGAACGAGGACCGCGCCCGCATGCTGGGCTACGACATCTTTCGCCACAAGCTTCTGGCGGTGGTGCTGTCGGGCGGGATCGCGGGCATGGCGGGCGCCGTTTACGGCATCCTGTTCGGCTATGTCGGCGCCAGTTTCACAACCGTGCAGTATTCCATCTTCCCGCTTCTCTGGGTGCTTCTCGGCGGCGCCGGCACCGTGCTCGGCCCGTTTGTCGGCACGCTTTTCATGTTCTACCTGATCGACTACGCCGCCGACCTCACCGACGCCTACATGCTGGTCGCCGGCGCGGCTTTGGTTCTGCTCACGCTGTTCGCGCGCAGCGGCATCATGGGAGAGCTGCGCAAAAAGGCTCTGCCGTGGCTGCCGTGAGCCTTCTTTCCACCCGCGGCCTGAGCCGAAACTTCGGCGGCCTTGCAGCCGTGTCGGAGGTCGATTTCGACCTGCCCGAGGGCGAAATCCGGGCGTTGATCGGGCCGAACGGCGCCGGCAAGACAACCTTCGTCTCGATGATCTGCGGCCGCATCGAGGCCAGCGCCGGGACCGTGCAATTCCGCGGCGAGGACATCAGCCGCCTGCCCGCCCACAAGCGGATCGCGCTTGGCATGGCCTACACCTTCCAGATCACTTCGGTTTTCGGCAATCTCTCCTGCCGCGAAAACGTCGCGCTGGCGGTGCAGCGACGCCTCGGCGGCCATATCGAGCAACTCGACGCCGAAGTGGACGCGGCACTGGCCCGCGTCGGCCTCGCCGGTCTCGCCGAGCGTACGGCCGGAGATCTGGCCTATGGCCACCAGCGCCTCCTGGAAATCGCCATGGGCCTCGGCCAGCAGCCGAAACTGCTGATCCTCGACGAGCCGACCCAGGGCCTCGCCGACGGCGAGATCGAGGAGTTCAACGACCTCATACGCGAGGCCGCGAAACAAACCACGATCCTCCTGATCGAGCACAACATGAACGTCGTCATGGCGCTCGCCGAACGCATCACCGTGTTCGACATGGGCCGGGTGATCGCCGAGGGCCCGCCGCCGGAAATCCAGGCCAACGCCGCCGTACAGGCGGCCTATCTGGGGGGCTGATGCTGGAGCTGAAGAAAATAGACGCCGGCTACGGCAACGTGCAGGTGCTGCGCGGTATGGCGTTCAAGGCGCGCGCCGGGGAAATTCTCTGCCTGTTGGGCCGCAACGGCGCCGGCAAGACCACCACCATGAAGGCGATCATGGGGTTGGTGCCGGTCACAGGCGGCTCGGTCCGGTTCGACGGACAAGAGATCAGCCGGCTTGCCGCGCATCGGATCCCCCGTCTCGGCATCGGTTACATCCCCCAGGGCCGTCGTCTGTTTTCGGAACTGACGGTGGCGGAAAACCTCGAAATCGGCCTGATGACACGGCGCAGGGGTTCTTCAACCCGCACCCGGGTGCTTGAGATGTTCCCGCGCCTCGCCGAGCGGCTGCGCCAGCCCGCGGGCACGCTTTCCGGCGGTGAACAGCAGATGCTCGCCACCGCCCGCGCGCTATGCCTGGAGCCGAAGCTTCTTCTGCTCGACGAGCCGACCGAGGGCCTGCAACCGACGATGATCGCGATGATCCGCGAAACCGTCGTGTCGTTGAAAAACGGCGGCACGGCCATCGTTCTCGTCGAACAGCGGGTCGATGCCGTGATGACCATCGCCGACCGCGTCGCCTTTGTCGAGAACGGCCGCATCGCGCTCTGCGAAGATGTCGCCCGACTGAAGGACGACAAGCGCCTGTTTCACCGCTACGTCGGCGTGTAACCACGGCGCACCGGTTTGGAGGGAATGCGCCGTTCAGCCTTCCGCCAGCAGGCCGGTGATGACGCCGTTCGAAGCCTCGATGGCGGTACCCTCGACCAGCGCTTCGGGAACCGGCGCGGCCCGCACGCTGCCGCCGGCCTCTTCGACAAGGATCATGCCGCCGAACACGTCCCAGCAATTGACGTGCGCTTCGAAATACGTCTCGGCCCGCCCCGAGGCCACCAGAAACAGGCCATAGGCCGCCGCTCCGTGGCGCCGGTATTCCGCGCCGCGCCGCAGGACCTCGCGCAGGGCGACGAGATAGCCGTCGAGGCCGGTCCGCTCCGAGCGGCCCAGGATCACCAGCGCCTCGTCGGGGTCGGTTCGCGTCGACACCCTCATCGGTTCACCGTTCAACCAGGCACCACCACCCTGCATGGCCCACGCGGTTTCCCGGTGGCCGGGAAAACACAGGACCCCGAGCCGGATTTGCCCGCCCTCGACATAGGCCAGCGAAATCCCCCAATCCGGCAGGCCGCGAAGGTAATTGCCCGTTCCGTCGATCGGGTCCACCACCCAAACACCGGATCCACCGCCGCTCTGCCCGCCTTCCTCGCCAAGCACGCCGTCCCCCGGATAGGCGCCTTCAATGCGCGAGCGGATAAGATGTTCGACCGCTTCGTCCGCCTCGGTCACGAAATCCTGATGCCCTTTGGTGCTGGTGAAGCCGGGCCCGGCCTCGCGCAGCATGCGCAGGGCCAGCGCGCCGGCCTCCTGTGCAACGGCGCGCGCGAAATCCAGCTTTTGCGACAGGTCTTCCATGATCATTGCACTCTCTGCTCCGGCAACGTCGTGCCGCGGTGAAAAACTGGACGCGGATGCGCGATCACCCACTGCGGCGGTCCGGGCGCAGGCATCCGCTCGACTGTCGGACGCACGCCGACTTTCGCCCGTTCGCCGGCATCCCGCCGCATCGTCGTCTGCTTCTGCTGTCTGCCAAGCAACTTGGCTCCGCCCCATTGCGCTCCGCAACAACCGGGCGAAACCGGACGGGTCATCGGGACCCGGCTTGTCGGAGCACGCAGCGGCATCGCTTTCAAACATGCCATTTCCGCAACCGCCATAGCAAGTGCTCGGCCTCGCGCCCGCCGCACGGAATCCGAGAACGACCGCTGTCGGCAGGCCGTTCCCGGACGGTTCCCCCCCTCGCAGGGCCGGAGATGCCGCCGGCGAAAAGATTGGGCAACGGCTCTTCGTTCCCGCGCACCACGCGCGCGGCACGGTCGGTCAGCAGCCCGCCCTGCGTGTGAAACAGCGCGCCGGTCACCGGGATTGCGCGGCAGGGCGGGTAAGGTGGCGGTCCTGACGTGAAATCGCGGCCGAACCGCCCGGCTGTGCGCGTTCGACGAAATGTCATCCGCCTGCGCGCGGACGCATAGCCTGCCCGCGAAGCGTCAAACCACCGTGACCTCGCCGCGGGATTCATTGTGTCTGACGTCAGCGCCCGTCGGACAGCCAGGCCCGCGAGGTCGCATCGCGCACCACGCGGCAGGTCATCGCCAGAGGCGGCGTGTTGCATGACCGTCCTGCCGCGTTCGGCGAAGCGTTTCTGGCGGAAGTTGGCCGACCGACCGCGCTCGACCGGGAACAATTCCAACCCGGCGCGGCGGCGTCGGCGGCTTGGGCATAACGGAACCGTCCGATCAAGACC
>JBHHXR010000048.1:0-16713 GCA_046757205.1 Paracoccaceae bacterium | reverse complement strand
CCGGCGTCGGCTCGCGGCCGATCTCGTGCAGCATCTGGCGGCCCGTTCTGACCAGCTTGTTGATGGTCTCGATCATGTGCACCGGGATGCGGATGGTGCGCGCCTGGTCGGCGATCGAGCGGGTGATCGCCTGGCGGATCCACCAGGTCGCGTAGGTCGAGAACTTGTAGCCGCGGCGGTACTCGAACTTGTCGACCGCCTTCATCAGGCCGATATTGCCTTCCTGGATCAGATCGAGGAACTGCAACCCCCGGTTGGTGTATTTCTTGGCGATCGAGATCACCAGCCGCAGGTTCGCTTCGACCATTTCCTTCTTGGCGATGCGGGCTTCCTTTTCGCCCTTCTGCACCTGATTGACGATGCGGCGGAATTCCAGGATGTCGACGCCGACATACTTGCCGACCTCGGTCATCTCGGCGCGGATTTCCGCCACCTTGTCGCGGTACTTCGAGGCCAGCACGTCCCAGCCGCGCGATTTCAGGTCGGCGACCCGGTCCATCCAGCCGGGATCGAGTTCGGTGCCGCGGTATTCGCGCACGAATTCCTGGCGGTTGATGCGGCTCTGGTCGGCCAGTTTCACCATCTGGCCGTCCAGCGTCATGATGCGCCGGTTGATACCGTAGAGCTGGTCGACCAGCGCCTCGATGCGGTTGTTGTGCAGGTGCAGCGAGTTGACCTGCTTGACGATCTCCGAGCGCAGGCGCTGGTAGTCGAGTTCCTGGTTGGTGGAGAAGGATTTTTTCTCGCTGAGCGTCGCCGACATGCGGCTGTGCTGCATCTTCGACAGCTTCACGTAGTCCGAGGCGATCTGGTCGAGCGTCTCGAGAACCTGCGGCTTCAGCGCCGCCTCCATCGCCGCCAGCGAAAGGTTCGCCTGTTCGTCCTCGTCGTCCTCGTCGTCGTCATCGGTGGCGGCGGCTTCGCCCTCCTGCTCGCCGTCCGCGCCCGGCGGCAGCGCGCTTTTGGGGGCCGGCGTCGAATTGACCGGGACGACCGGCGGCGGGACGATTTCCGGCACCTCGCCTTCGGCAACCGCCTCTTCCTCGTCCTCTTCCATCGAAGCGCCGAAAGTCGTTTCCAGATCGATCACGTCGCGCAGCATGATGTCTTCGTCCAGCAGCTCCTGCCGCCAGATGGTTATCGCCTGGAAGGTCAGCGGGCTCTCGCACAGGCCCGAGATCATGGTATTGCGGCCGGCCTCGATGCGCTTGGCGATGGCGATTTCGCCTTCGCGCGACAACAGCTCGACAGATCCCATCTCGCGCAGGTACATGCGCACCGGATCGTCCGTGCGGTCGAGGTTTTCCGAAACCGAGGAAATCGTCGTCAGTTCGCGCGACGTGCTCGGGCCTTCGATATTTGCCTGCTCTTCCTCCGGCGCCGGGTCGTCGTCGGCGTCCTCGGCCTCGATGACGTTGATGCCCATTTCCGACAGCATCGCCATGACATCCTCGATCTGTTCGGAGGAAACCTGGTCGGGGGGCAGGACGCCGTTCAGTTCGTCATAGGTGATGTATCCGCGCGACCGGGCCTGGGTGATCATCTTCTTCACCGCGGCCTGGCTCATGTCGAGCATGGGCGCGGAGCTGTCCTGGGTGTCCTCGGTCTTGTTCGGATCGGCGTCTTTGGCTGCCATATCGATACTGTAACTCCTGCTCTTCATGCGGGCCGCGAATCACGTGGGCCGGAGCCTCTATGACGAATCGGTGATTCGCAATTTGATTCGCAAACTGATTCGGCAACAAATTCGCGCCTGTTGCCGAACGACCGGGGGCCTTATCGCCCCTTGTCCTTCTCCCAGATCTTCCTGTCGATCAGATCCTGTAAATGCTCGGACAATCCGGCGTCGGCAGACTGTTCCGCCGGGTCCTCCGCCAGCGGCGCGGTCACTGCCCTGTCGCGTGCCGTGCCCGCCTGGTGCAGGCGCCAGGTCAGGCCCTCGTCGGCGACGCCGCCGAGTTCCTGCTCGGCTTCGCGGATTTCGGCGTCGATACCGACCAAAGCTGATTGTTTGGTTAACTCCTCGGCGATCGCTTTTTCAGCCAGTTCCTTCACCGCACCGGGCCCAAGATGACGGTTCGCTCGGATATGTCCGATCTTCGCGAGTTTCGCGGGAACGTCGAAGCCGACCTTGGCGTTTACGCCGTCCGCAAAGCCCGCGTCTTCGGTTTTATCTAGGGGCTCGGCGAGAAGCTGCAAGACGGCGCGCCGGATTTGATCGAGGTCCGAACACAAGAACGGCGAGGATTCCAGTTCGCTTTCGAACTGGCGGGCGATGTCGGGGTGGTTCATGCACCCGGCCAGGATCGCGCTCTCGCGGATTCTCGCCGCTGTCTCGAGGCTTGCGTTGCGCTGCGCCAGAAGCGATGCGCGGGTGTCGGGGGCGGCCCCCTGAACGGGCGGTGTCCTGCCGCGCCTCCGGCCGGCGGGCGCGGCCGTCCCGGCAGGACGGAACAGCTCGGCCCGCAGCGCGCGGATGGCAGCGCGGTAGTGGGCCGCGATCGAAGCATCGCGGATCTGCGCCAGCGACCGGCGCAGCGCGGCGTCGAGCGCGGCGCGCCGTTCGGGGCTGTCGAATACCTTGCCTTCGGTCTCGCGCTGCCAGAGCAGATCGACCATCGGGCGGGCCTGGTCGAGCTGCGCTTGAAACGCCGCCGCGCCGCCGGCGGAGACCAGATCGTCGGGATCCTGGCCCTCGGGAAGAATGCAGAACCGCAGCGACTTGCCGGCAACAAGCATGGGCAGCGCGAGGTCGACCAGCCGCATGGCGGCGCGCAGGCCGGCGGTGTCACCGTCAAGCGCGATCACGGGCTCGTCGGCGATTCGCCACATCAGCCGCAGCTGATCCTCGGTTATCGCCGTGCCGAGCGGTGCGACCGCGTGGGCGAAACCGGCACGCGCCAGCGCGATCACGTCCATGTAGCCTTCGGCGACGATCAGCGCGCCGGTCTTGCCGGCGGCTTCGCGGGCGGGGCCGATATTGAACAGGGTACGGCCCTTGTCGAACAGTGCGGTCTCCGGCGAATTCAGGTACTTGGCGCGCGCGTTCGGGTCCATCGCCCGGCCCCCGAAAGCGATGCAGCGGCCGCGCGCGTCGCGGATCGGGAACATGATGCGGCCGCGGAACCGGTCGTAGGGCTGGCCGCCGTCCTCCGGCCGGACGCAGAGGCCGGCCTCAACGAGTTCCTCGGGGCTGACACCGTTGCCCGTCAGGTGATCGTGGAGCGCCGCGCGGTCTTCCCGGGCGAAGCCGATTTCGAACCGCGCCTGATCCGCGTCGCTCAGCCCTCGGCGCTGCAGATATTCCCTGGCGGCAGCGGCGGGCCCGGTGCGAAGTTGCAGGCGGTAGTGTTTGACCGCCTGCTCCATGACGTCGGCGAGGGATCGGCGCCGGTCATCCCGGGCGCGGGCCTTCGGATCGGGCGCGGGGACCGTCATGCCGGCCTCGCGGGCGAGGATTTCCACGGCCTCCATGAAGCCGACGTTTTCGGTTTCGCGCACGAAACTCAGTGCGTCGCCTTTCGCGTGGCAGCCGAAGCAATAGTAGAATCCCTTGCGGTCGTCGACGTGAAACGAAGCGGTCTTTTCGTGGTGAAACGGGCAGGAAGCCCAGTAATCGCCCTTGCCCGGGTTGGATTTCCTGGCGTCCCAGCTCAGCTTGCGCCCGATCACCTGTGCGATCGGCACCCGGTTTCGCAACTCGTCGAGGAATCCGGACGGGAGACTCATGCAGGGAATATCCTCTCTGGGCCGGCGTCTTACAAGGGCGCGCCGGACGGCGGGTGGAAAAACCGCCTCGGCAAACCCGTCCGTCTCAATCAACCGCGTCCGGTCGGCGGATCGGGACCGTTTGAAGCGGTTTTCCCCTGCGGCTGAAAATCCGGATGGTTTCCCGGCCGCCGCCGTCGCGGGTGACGACGGCGAACCAGCCGGTGCCGCGCGTGAAGGCAAGCGCGGTTTCTCCCGCGGGCAGGAGGATTTCCTCCGGGATCTCCGCCGGCGCCGGCGCGCTGCTTCGCCGAACGAAGGTGACAAGCAGCCCGACGATGATTAGGACACCGACGATCAGTGTCGCGGTCAGCCCGGTCACCAGCCAGCGCAGCAGACGCAGGCGCGGCGGCTCGGCGAATGCATCCGGTGGGCTTTTCGGGTTAGGGTCAGTCATGTCGAAACTTTCGCCGCGCAGCCTGCGTATCGTTCTCGGAGAGATGCCGCCATCCCGCCTTGATAAGGCCTTGGCCGCCGCTGCGCCAGACGCAGAAGGTCTGAGCCGGTCGCGGTTGCAGGGGCTGATCGAGGCAGGTGCCGTCAGCCGCGACGGCGGGCAGCCGGTTACCGACCCGTCGGCGAAAGCCGATCCCGGTTCCGCCTGGGTGATCGAGGTGCCGGCGGGCGCGCGCGCGGAAGCTCTGCCGGAGGACATTCCCCTTTGCGTGGTCTTCGAGGACCGGCACCTTATCGTCATCGACAAGCCGGCGGGCATGGTTGTCCATCCCGCCCCGGGTTCCGAATCCGGGACGCTGGTCAATGCGCTCCTGCATCACTGCGGCGACACGCTCTCGGGGATCGGCGGGGTCCTGCGCCCGGGCATCGTCCACCGTATCGACAAGGGCACGTCCGGCCTGATGGTGGCCGCCAAGACGGACGCGGCGCACCAGGGTCTGGCGCGGCAATTCGCCGATCACGCGGTCGAACGGGTCTATACCGCGCTGTGCTGGGGCGCGCCGGACGCTTCCGATGCGCGCCTGAACGGGCTTGCCGGCGTTACCTTCGAGCATGGCGGAGCGGTGCGCATCAGCGGCAATATCGCCCGCCACGGGACCGACCGAAAACGCATGGCGGTTTCGGCGCGTTCCGGGCGTCACGCCGTTACCCGCGTCCGTGTCGAGGAAAGTTTCGGTCCGCCCGAAAGACCGGCCGCCGCGCTCGTGCGCTGCCGTCTGGAGACCGGCAGAACGCACCAGATCCGGGTGCACATGTCGCACATCGGTCATCCGCTGGTCGGCGATCCGGTCTATGGGCGGGCGCGCCCGGTGAGGAAGGGCGCGCTCAGCCAGGCGCAGGCGGAAGCCCTGCGGCGGTTCCCGCGTCAGGCACTGCACGCCGGGATCCTGGGGTTCCGGCACCCGGTATCGGGTGAGATGTTACGGTTTTCCGCCGAATTGCCGCCGGATATCACAACACTGTTAAGCATTTTGCGACGGTATTGACCTTTTGTGGCGTATAGTTTCCGAAGCGGGCTTGAAGGGGCGCCGGCGGCGGTCTATGTCGCCGCTTCGGATGCTGCTCTCGCCGACAGGAGAAATGTAGATGAACTATGCAAATCTGCCGGCACCGTCACCGGAACAGGGTTTGTCACGATATCTTCAGCAAATCCGCAAGTTCCCGATGCTGGAGCCGGAAGAGGAGTACATGCTCGCCAAGGCATGGGCCGACCACCGCGACAAGGACGCGGCGCACAAACTGGTGACATCGCACCTGCGCCTGGCGGCCAAGATCGCCATGGGCTACCGCGGCTACGGCCTGCCCACCGCCGAGGTGGTGTCAGAGGCCAATGTCGGGCTCATGCAGGCGGTCCGCCGCTTCGACCCCGACAAGGGTTTCCGGCTCGCCACCTACGCGATGTGGTGGATACGCGCCTCGATCCAGGAATATATCCTGCGGTCGTGGTCGCTGGTGAAGATGGGCACCACCAGCGCGCAGAAGAAACTGTTCTTCAACCTGCGCAAGGCGAAGAACAAGATCGGCGCGCTGGAGGAAGGCGACATGCGCCCCGAAAACGTGAAGAAGATCGCCAACGATCTCAATGTCACGGAAGAAGAAGTGATATCGATGAACCGCCGCATGAGCGGCGGCGACGCGTCGCTGAACGCACCGCTGAAATCGGATGGCGAGGGCGTCGCGCAATGGCAGGACTGGCTGGCCGACGAGGATGCCGACCAGGCCGCCGAGTTCGCCGAGCGCGACGAACTGGACAACCGCCGCGCCCTGCTGCTGGAAGCGATGAAGTTCCTGAACGAGCGCGAGCGGGAAATCCTGACGGAACGGCGGCTGAAGGACGAGCCGGTCACGCTCGAGGATCTCAGCCAGGTCTACGGTGTCAGCCGCGAGCGCATCAGGCAGATCGAGGTGCGCGCATTCGAGAAACTGCAAAAGAGAATGCGCGAGCTGGCGGCCGAAAAGGGACTTGTGCAGGCGGTGAACTGAAGATGCTTCGGACACGATCGAAGCGCCGGCAGGGGTGCCGGCACTGATCGTGAAACAGGCGGCAACGAGCCTGGGGCCCGCCCGTTAGTTCTTGGGCATCGGCGTCTTCTGCATTAGCGGAACAAGATCTTTCTTGATAACCGTGGCAATCGCGTGCTCGGCGCTGAAAATGGCATCGCCGTCGATTTTCTTCTGCGTCGCGCTTATTTTGACCGTCGTTGTGCCAACCGGCATTTTCCTTACCATAAGCCCGTTTTTCATATGGGCGATCAGGGTTTTGACTTCTGCGCTGAGGAAAATCTCTTTCTTGACGACCTTTTTCGTCAGGGCCACGAGGGTGATGTTGAGGACAAATCCCTTGTCTTTTTCCTTCTTCCATCCACTGGGTTTGGAAAGTGTCACCGCGCTGCTCTTTGACAAAGCGGTCTTGGCGGATTTCCCGAGCGCCTTTATCAGTTTCGGTTTGAGTTTCTTTTCGTACACGGAGAGCACCGTTGCGGGCCGGACGTCCACGAATATCTTCATCTTTTTTTCTGTCATCTGTCCGCCGCCTCCGCTGTCAGTAGGGATTCTGAATCAGTCGTTCGCCGGAGCCTACCACAGGTTGAAGGCCCGCCGACTTGAAAGCGGATTTGAGAAAGCCGATGTCGGCACCTCCGCCCCTTGCGGTCTTGCGGAGCGGGTTTCCCGGATTCGCTTTGTTCTTGATGCGAGTGTCAGCCATTTTGCCAGAGCGCCGAATCCCGCCAGGGTAGTCCGTGCCGGCTAATCGACAGCCTCTGAGTTCGGTTGGCAATCCCCGGCCGCCCGGGTTACCCTTCCACAAAACCGACCGGGAGGGCTGAAATGAGCGTCGAACAGGTCCGGTGGGGGGTTCTTGGCGCCGCAAAAATCGCCCGCGAATGGCTCTGCCCGGCGATCCACAACAGCGAAGCAGGCCATATCGCCGCCATCGCCAGCCGCACGCCCGGCAGGGGCGAGGCGCTGGCGTCGTCCTATGGCGATGTACGCATTCATGCGGGCTACGATGAACTGCTCGCGGACCCGGAGGTCGATGCCGTCTACGTTCCGCTGCCGAACGGTGTTCACGCGGAATGGACCGAGCGCTGCCTGGAAGCGGGCAAACACGTCCTGTGCGAAAAACCGATTGCGCTGAAGGCCGGCGGGATCGACCGGCTGATCGACGTGCGCGACCGGACCGGTCTGGTTGCCGCCGAAGCGTTCATGGTTGTCCACCATCCGCAGTGGCGACGGGTTCGCGACATACTGGCCAGCGGCGAGCTGGGCGAACTCCGCCGCGTGCAGGGGGCGTTTTCCTTTTTCAACGACGATCCCGGCAACATCCGCAACCAGGCCGGTCTGGGCGGCGGCGCGTTGCGCGATATCGGCGTGTATCCTTCGGTGACGACGCGCTTCGCGACGGGGAAGGAACCGAAGGAAATCCGCTGTGCGATCACGTGGGACAGCGGCATCGACGCCAGCGCCGCCGTCTGGGCGGATTTCGACGGGTTCACGCTGGATTTCTACGTTTCGATGCGCATGGCGGCGCGGCAGTCGATGGTTTTCCACGGGACGGACGGTTTTCTGGAACTGACGGCGCCGTTCAACCCGCCGCTCTACGGCGAGGCGATGCTGCGCGTTCGCGGCAATGACGGCAACGTCCGGTTCGAGCGGTTCCCGATGGTCAATCACTATGTCCAACAGATCGATGCGTTCAACGACGCGGTCCTCACCGGCGCGCCGTTCCCCTGCACGCTGGAGTTTTCCAAGCGCAATCAGGCGATGATCGACCGGATTTACGCCGCCGCCGGGTGAAAAAGGCTCACAGGCCGTAGAGTCCGGTGAATTTCGCCTCCAGGTAGCCGAGCAGCGGTTCGGCGGAGACCGCCCCGCCGGCGGCTTCCGCGACGAGGTCCATCGGCTCCAGAACGCTGCCCTTGCCGTGGATCCGGCCGTGCAGCCAGTTGCCGGCGGGCGACAGGTCGCCGCGCGCGAGGTGATCGTCGAGATCCGGCAGATCGGCGCGCATCCGCGCATGCAGACAGCCGGCGAAAATGTTGCCGAGCGCATAGGTCGGGAAATAGCCGAACAGGCCGACCGACCAGTGCACGTCCTGCAGAACGCCGTTGCGGGCGTCCGGCACGGCGCGGCCGAAATCGCGTTCGAAGCGGGTGTTCCAGACCTCTTCGATATCGGCGACGTCGAGGGCGCCGGCGATCAGGTCGCGCTCGATCTCCAGCCGCAACAGGATGTGCAGGTTGTAGTGCACCTCGTCGGCCTCGGTGCGGATGAAACCGGTTTCCACCCGGTTGACGGCGGCGTAAAGCTCGCCGGGGCCGGAAACGCCGATGTCGCCGAAGATGGCCGTCATCTCGGGGTAGAGCCAGTCGCAGAAGGCGCGGCTGCGGCCGATCTGGTTTTCCATCAACCGCGATTGCGATTCGTGCACGCCCATCGAAACGCTGCGCCCGGCGGGCGCGAAGGCGCCGTCGCGCGGCAGGCCCTGTTCGTAGAGCGCGTGCCCCACTTCGTGGATGGTGGAATAGATGCAGCCGAGGGGATCGTCGTCGAACACCCGCGTGGTGATGCGAACGTCGTCGAGCGTGCCGGAGGAAAACGGATGCGTGCTGAGATCGAGCCGCCCGCGCTGCCAGTCGTAGCCGAAACGCCCGCCGATGACGCGCGCCAGCGCGAGCTGCTCTTCGTGACCAAAGGCCCCGGTCAGACGGGCCGGCGGCGGGCCGGCGGCATCGATCGCCGCGCGCAGTTCCGTCAGCCGTGGGCGCATGGACTCCAGAAGCGGCGCCAGGACGGCGACCGTCATGCCCGGTTCGTAGTCGTCGAGCAGCGCGTCGTAAAGCTCGCCGCCGTCCGTCAGGCACTCGGCCTCGGCCCGGCGCAGCCCGACGATGGTCTTCAGGATGGCCGCGAAATCGGCGAAACGATTGGCCTCGCGCGCCTGCGCCCAGATCTGCTGGCCCTGGGCGGCGGCGCGGGCGATTTCCTCGGCGAGGTCGACGGGGATGCGGGTGGCGCGGTCGAACATGCGCCGCGCCTTCCTGACGTTTGCCTGCCCTGCCGGGCCAGGGCTGTCGGGACCGATCGCTGCGATCCAGTCGCCGAGGCGCGGGTCGGTTTTCAGGCCATGCAGTGATGCCTCGAGCGCCCCGAGTTGTTCGGCCCGCGCCTCGCCGCCGCCGGGCGGCATCATGGTTTCCTGGTCCCATGACAGGATGCCGGCCGCCTGCGACAGCGCTTCGATCCGCTTCAGGTGGTCCAGAAGCGCGGAATAGGCAACATGGTTCGGCATTGAACTTCCCTCGCCCCCACTTATCCGGCGGGTGCTTTTTCTTCCATCGCTTCCAGTTCGCCGATCAGCCCGGAGATCATCGAAAGGCCCTTGTCCCAGAAGGCGGGGTCGGCGGCGTCGAGGCCGAAGGGCGCCAGAAGCTCCCTGTGATGCTTCGACCCGCCCGCCTTCAGCATTTCGAGGTATTTTTCCTGAAAGCCGGGATCGCCTTCCTCGAAGACGGCGTAGAGCGCGTTCACCAGCCCGTCGCCGAAGGCGTAGGCGTAGACGTAGAACGGCGAATGGATGAAGTGCGGGATGTAGGACCAGAAGGTCTCGTAGCCGTCCATGAAGTTGAACGCCGGGCCCAGGCTTTCGCCCTGCACCGACATCCAGATTCCGTTGATCTGGTCGGGCGTCAGTTCGCCTTCGCGCCGCGCCGCGTGCAGCTTGCACTCGAAATCGTAGAACGCGATCTGGCGGACCACGGTGTTGATCATGTCCTCGACCTTGCCGGCCAGCAGCACCTTGCGGGCGTTTTCGTCCGGCGCTTCGGATAACAGCCGCCGGAAGGTCAGCATTTCGCCGAATACCGACGCGGTTTCGGCCAGCGTCAGCGGCGTGTCGGCCAGAAGTTCGCCTTGCGGGGCCGCCAGCACCTGATGCACGCCGTGGCCAAGCTCGTGGGCCAGCGTCATCACGTCGCGCGGCTTGCCGAGGTAGTTGAGCAGCACGTAGGGGTGCACTTCAGTCACCGTCGGGTGGGCAAATGCCCCGGGCGCCTTGCCGGGTTTGACGCCGGCGTCGATCCAGCCCTTGCGGAAGAACGGTTCGGCGATTTCCGCCATCCGCGGGGCAAAGGCAGCGTAGGCCGAAAGAACGGTGTCCTTGGCTTCCTCCCAGCCGATGGTCCGGTCGTCGGCCATCGGCAGCGGCGCGTTGCGGTCCCATACCTCCAGCTTGTCGAGGCCAAGCCAGCGCGCCTTGAGCGCGTAGTAGCGGTGCGAAAGCCTCGGATAGGCGGCGACCACGGCGTTGCGCAGCGCCTCCGCCACCTCCGGTTCCACGTCATTGGCGAGATGGCGCGACATCTGCGGGCTCGGCAGCTTGCGCCAGCGGTCCTCGATTTCCTTTTCCTTGGCCAGGGTGTTGGTGATCCGGGAAAACAGCGGCAGGTTTCCGGAAAAAACCGTGGCGAGCGCCTTCGCCCCGGCCTCGCGCCGCGACCTTTCCTTGTCGGTCAGCAGGTTCAGCGTGGCCTCGAGGTTCAGCGTTTCGCCGTCGACCTCGAACTCCAGTCCCGCCATGGTCTCGTCGAACAGGCGGTTCCAGGCGGCTGCTCCGACAACCGACTGATCGTGCAGAAATCTTTCCAACTCATCCGAGAGCTGGTACGGCTTCATCTTGCGCAACCGTTCCAGCACCGGCCGGTAGCGCGCCAGCGCTTCGTCGGCCTTGAGCCAGCCCTCCAGCACGTCGTCGCCGATGCGGTTCACTTCCAGCGGGAAGAACACCAGCGGCGTCGTGAAATCGGTTATCCGCGTCTGCATGTCCGACAGGAACTTCGCCCGGTCCGCGTCGGTGGTCTTCTGGTAGTAGCGCAACCCCGCGAACGACATCAGCCTGCCCGACAGCGCCTGGATACGCTCATACCGCCTTACGCATTCCAGGAACCCAGGGGCATCGAGCTTCGCCAGCCTGCCCTGGTAATCCCTGGCGAAGGTTTCGCAGGCCGAATTGAGTTCGCCAAGATCGGCTTCCATTTCGGCGCAGTCGGCCGAGGAATAGAGGTCCGACAGGTCCCATTCCGGCAGATCGCCGAGTTTTCCGCCGTTTCCGGCGTCGCGGGAATCTCGGAATGGCACACGGTGCCGGGCAGCGGGGTCGAGCATCAGCTTCTCCGTCTGGGAATGCGGTGTCAAAGTTCGATGGGATCGTCCGGCGACAGGGGCGGCGCATCCCTCTTGCGTCTTATGATGATGTCGCCGTTGGGCAGGATCTCGGGCGCCTCGTACTGCGACAGGTCGTCAATCCGGTCCAGAAGCTCCTCAATACCGGGACGCAGGGCTTCGAGAAGCTTGCGGAGGGCGCGTTCCGTGTCTTGCGAAAACTCTTCCAGTGCCCCGCCCCGGTCATCGCGCTCCTGCGCTGGCGCCGGCACTGCCGCCGCGATTGCGATCATTGCTGCAAGAAGGAGTCTCATGCGGTGGAATATGGCTCTCCGGATGCCCGTTGTCACCGGGTCAGGGGAAAAAATCACACCCCCCTGTCCCCCGAATCCGAAATTCGCCGCATGTCTCGCGTTTCACGGTCCGGCGGCGCCGCCGGGCCGGACGGGCCGAGGGGGCGGTGATGACGGATGTCGATGAAGCGAACTTCAAGTTCGTGCCTCCCAGCCGCGAAAATCCAGATCGACGGACACCGGAAAATGGTCCGAAGCGGTAAGCAGGGCGTGCTGCATGGCGCGGTTGTCGAAACAGTCGGGGTCGTCGAACGGGTGCCAGATGCGCCATTCCGGCCGCGTCCGGGCGACGAGGTCGGGCGACAGCATGACGTAATCGAGCAATGCGTTCACATATCGGCGCAACCCGGCATTGTAGAATCGCGCCGTGGAAATCGACCAGCCATGCCGGGGGTCGAGTTCGATGCGGGCGTGCGGTTCGACCAGCATTCGATCGGGCCGGTCGGGATTGCCGATGACCACCTCCACAGAGGAACGCCCGAACAGCTTTTCGTAGGCGTCGAGGCCGGGGCCGTCGTTGAGATCGCCCAGCACCACCAGCGGGTCGCCGGCGTCCAGATGTTCCTCGATGCGGCGGCGCAGCCAGACGCTCTGCGCAAGCTGCTTGCGCCGGTTGTCGATGGCGATGCGGGTCTTTTCATCTTTCGACCGCGCGCCGTGTGGCGCCTTGGACTTGGTATGTACGCCGATCATGCGGAAGTCGCTGCCGGTGGGCCGCCATGTCACCGCCAGTTCCAGCGGCGGCTTGGAGAAACCGTGTATGTCAGGCTGGCCGTCAACGTCGGTATCGAGCCTGAACCGCCCGTCGAAGCGCGGCGCCCGGATGCTTCCGTCACCATTGGATTTCTCGCCGCGCGGGTCGTGCCGGCAGGCCACCTTTTTCGGGTCGAAGAGGACCGCGAGTTCCTGCTGGGTGCCGTTGACGAAGCCGATGCGTGCCCGCGACTGCCGCAACCCGTAATGTGAGGCGAAGTTTTCCAGCGCCCGCACGGTGGAACGTCCGTGCCCGGTGTTCGGCGCCTCGACGATGAAGGTCAGATCGGCGTCGACGGTTGCGAAAACGTAGCCCAGAGCGTCCGCCTGATCGGTCGTCGTTACACCCGGCCGACCCGACTTGCGGGCCTTGCGATAGAGCTTGTCTGCGCGTCCGAACAGCGAATTGAACCATTCCACGTTGTACGTCGCGATCCGCATGTCAGGCGTTCTCGGACGCCGAGATTTCCTCCCACGCACGATTGAGGATGGCGAGCCGGTCGGTGGCCAGCTTGATCGCCTCTTCGGGCACGCCGCGCGCCATCATCACATCGGGATGGGTCTCGCGTACCTGGCGGCGCCATTCCGCGCGGATCTCCTCGATCGGCGTCCCGGGCTCCACCCCGAGCACGGCGTAGGGGTCGGCGTAGGCGTTCGGCACGTGGCGCGCCCTGATCCGCGCGAACGCGGACTGCGAAATGCCGAATTCCTGCGCCACCTGCTGCAGGAACTCATCCTCGGCCGGGTGATAGTGACCGTCCGCCATCGAGATGTGAAAAAGCCCCTCCAGAATGTCCTCCAGCACCTCGGGCGCGTCGCGGAACATCCGCGCGATCCGGCGCGCGTATATTTCGAAGCCGGCGACGTCCTGGCGGGCGAGGTTGAACACCCGCGCCGCCTGCGCCTCGTCTTCCTTGGGGATGCGAAACACCTGGCGGAAAGCGATCACCTCGTTGCGCGTCACCGTGCCGTCGGCCTTGGCCATCTTGGCGCCGAGCGCGATGACGGCGATGGTGAAGGCAACGGAACGTTCCGGCGGCGTCGTCAGTTTTTCGAAAACGGCGGCCAGCGTCTCGCCCTTGGCCAGCGCGGCCAGGGCTTCGGATATGCGGGTCCAGATAGACATGAAAAAAAACTTTCGGCAGGGCCGCCGCCGGGCACGTGGCGGACAGTAACTGGAACGGCCTAAGTCAAACGGTCAACATATTTATTTCGATGGCTGCAGGCTAGCAGAGTTCCAGCCCACGGCGAAGCCTCGGCAGTGGCCTTTTCACAGAAATTTCTGCAAGAGCACAAGGTCGAACCATCGCCGATACTTGTACCCGACCTCGCGCAGCCGCGCCGCTTCGCGGTAGCCGAGCTTGCGGTGGAAATCGACGCCCTCGGGGTTTTCACCGGAGACACCGGCGAACATGGAATGAACACCGGCTTCCCGCGCGGTCTGCTCGATCTGCGACATGAGTCGTTTTCCCAAACCCCTGCCGCGCGCCTCCGGCAGCATGTGGATCGTGTGCTCCCTGGTGTGGGCGTAGCCGATGCCGGAGCGAAACGGCCCGCTGGTCACGAAACCCACCACCTTGCCGTCAATGGTGGCGACGAAAAACCGGTCGGCGCCGGACTGCCGCGCCGCGATCAGGGCCTCGATTTCGGCCACGGTTTTTTCGACCGAGTTGAAGGTCCGCGGCGTGTTGCGGATGACATCGTTCCAGATTGCCGCGATCCCGGCGGCGTCCTCGCGGCGGGCGGCGCGTATTTCCGGCATTGTGCTGGCCTCAGCAGATGAATGGCACCGATTGCCCCGGTTATCGCAAGGCGATAAGCGTTGTCGAGGCGAATGACGGGATGGGTGATGACAGGTTGGGATTTCTGGATCGATCGCGGCGGCACGTTCACCGACGTGGTGGCGCGCACGTCGAACGGTACCTTGCAGGCGCGGAAATTCCTGTCCGAGGCGCCCGATCAGTACGACGACGCGGCGCTTTTCGGGATATGCTCGTTTCTTGATCTTGCGCCGGGCACGCCAATACCTGCGGCGCGGGTGAAATCCGTCCGCATGGGCACGACCGTTGCCACCAATGCGTTGCTGGAGCGCAAGGGCGAGCCGGTGGTGCTGGTCATCACCCGCGGCCTCGCCGATCAGTTGCGCATCGGCTACCAGGAGCGGCCGAAGCTGTTCGCGCGCCACATCGTGCTGCCGGAAATGCTCTACGCGCGGGTCATCGAGGCGGACGAGCGGGTGCGGGCGGACGGCACCGTGGAGCGCCCGCTCGACGGCGAGGCGCTGCGGGCCGGCCTTGCCGAGGCCCGCGCCGCCGGCATCTCGTCCTGCGCCATCGTCTTCTGTCACGGCTACCGCCACCGCGTCCACGAGGCCCAGGCGGCCGCGATTGCCCGCGATCTGGGTTTCGCGCAGGTGTCGGTCAGCCACGAGGTCAGCCCGCTGATGAAGATGGTCAGCCGCGGCGACACCACCGTCGTCGATGCCTATCTCTCGCCGATCCTGCGCCGATACGTCGACCGGGTGGCCGCCGCCTTCGACGGCGACATGACCGGCAAGCTGATGTTCATGCAGTCCAACGGCGGGCTGACCGACGCACTGCTGTTTCAGGGCAAGGATGCCATCCTGTCGGGGCCGGCGGGCGGCGTGGTCGGCGCCGTGCGAACCAGCGAGATGGCCGGCAAGGAAAAGATCATCGGTTTCGACATGGGCGGCACCTCGACCGACGTCTGCCATTATGCGGGCGCGTTCGAGCGGGTGCTGAACAGCCGCGTCGCGGGCGTCCGGATCACCGCGCCGATGATGAACATCCACACCGTGGCGGCGGGCGGCGGGTCGCTTCTGACATTCGACGGCACGCGGATGCGCGTCGGACCGGAAAGCGCCGGGGCCGATCCCGGCCCGGCCTGCTACGGCCGCGGCGGGCCGCTGGCGGTGACCGACGCCAACGTGCTGACCGGGCGGCTGCGCCCGGAGCACTTCCCGGCGATCTTCGGCAGGTCCGGTGACAGGCCGCTCGACGTCGCGGCCACACGGGCCGGGTTCCGCGAAGTTGCCGGGCAGATCGGCCGCGCGCCCGAAGAGGTCGCCGAGGGCTTCCTGCGCATCGCCGTGGAGAACATGGCCAACGCCATCAAGAAAATCTCGGTGCAGCGCGGCCACGACGTGACGGAGTACTGCCTGACGGTGTTCGGCGGCGCTGGCGCGCAGTTCGCCTGCGCCATCGCCGATACGCTGGGCATGAGCAGCTGCCTGATCCACCCGATGGCCTCGCTGCTGTCGGCCTTCGGCATGGGGCTGGCGGATATCCGCGCGGCGCGCGTCGAGGCGCTGGAGGAAGAGCTGGAAGACGATACCCGGCTGCACGCGGCGGCGGTGCTGGAGCGCTTGTCGGCGGAGGCACAGGGCGAGGTTGAGGGCCAGAACATCGCCGAGCCGGCGATCCGGATGCACCGCACGCTGCATCTCAAGGTCAAAGGGACCGATACCGCCCTGCCGGTGCGTTTCGCCGATACAGCGGAAATGCGGGCGGAGTTCGCGAAGCTGCACCGCGCGCGCTTCGGCTTCGAAGCCGGCGACGTGCCGCTGATCATCGAGGCTGCCGAGGCCGAAGCGGTAGGGTTGTCGGACCAGCTTGCCGCCAGCCGTGCGGCGGAAATGGCGCGCGAGGAAAGCGACTATCCGTCCTTCGGGCAGGAAAAGGTCTGGCTGCACGGCGGCTGGGTCGGGACGCGCTTCGTCCGCCGCGAGGCGATGCAGCCCGGCGACCGGCTGACCGGCCCGGCGGTTCTGGTGGAGCCGCATACCTCGATCCTGATCGAACCCGGCTGGCGGGCGCGGATCACCGCCGACAACCAGGTGGAACTGGCGCGCATCGCCGCGCGGCCGGCGGAGAGGCGCGCCGGCACCGATGCCGACCCGGTGATGCTGGAGGTGTTCAACAACCTCTACATGTCGATCGCCGAACAGATGGGGGCGGTGCTGGAGAACACCGCCGCCTCGGTCACCATCAAGGAGCGGCTGGATTTCTCCTGCGCGGTGTTCGATGCGGCGGGCGACCTGATCGCCAACGCGCCGCACATGCCGGTGCATCTCGGCTCCATGGGGGCTTCGGTGAAGACCGTGATCGCGCAGAACCCGGGCATGCGGCCCGACGACGTGTTCGTGCTGAACGCGCCCTACAACGGCGGCACGCATCTGCCCGACATCACCGTGATCGCCCCG
>JBHHXR010000047.1:0-16904 GCA_046757205.1 Paracoccaceae bacterium | reverse complement strand
AGCCCCTTGCGGGCGGCGCCGGGGATCAGTGCGTGATACGAGAAGCCGCGGCGCATCTGGCGGCGCGCGCAGGCGTTGATGAAAACGAGGCCGCCCGCGCGCAGCACCCGCGCCGCCTCGGCGATGGCGCCGCGGAAGCCGGGAAATCCGGTCGCGCCCGGCGGCTCCAGATGGTGCAGCACCTGGTTGAACATCACCACATCGAAGCTTTCCGCCGCCAGCGGCAGGTCCAGCAGTTCGCCCTGTCGGAACTCGATCCCGCCGCCGCCCGCCGCCGCCTTGGCGCGCGCCTCGTCGAGCATGCGCGGGTTCCGGTCCAGCGCCGTCACCCGCCCGACATGAGGCGCAAGCGCCAGCGCGTAGTTGCCGGTCCCGCAACCGGCGTCGAGAACCCGCAGCGCCGAAGGATCGTCGAATCGCGCCGCCACATGACCGAGCCAGATATGGCTGCCGACGGCGGAGCGCGTGGCGTCGTAGTGGCCGGCGGTCCGGCTGTAATCCTCGTAATGGCTCATCGGGAGCAGGCTCCATGATGCAGGCGGACGACGCCGGCCTTCCGGCGGGCGCCGCGCTGCATTACAGCCGCGAAAGGGCGCGGCAGGCAAACGGAAAATTTCATCCACCCGGCTCCACCGGCCGGCAACAAGCTCAATATCGCGGGTGCACCTTCAGGCGCGCGATCAGCCGCAGCGTCAGCACGCCCTGCATCACCAGAAACAGCGACGCTGCCCACAAATACGGCTCGACATCGCCCGACCGCGCCACGTGCACTGCGTGGACAACACCGAGGACGATCAACCCATACGCCCCAGTCGCGACGACTTTTCGCATCCAAAACTCCCTTTCCGTCCAGCGCGTCATGCGCCGGCCCAGGCTCGTCCGGAGTTCGCCCGCGAAAGGTCTGCCTCGGTTGGGTGGGGCCAATTTCACGCACTCTACAGGATGAAGTCGGCCGCGCCCAGATCGGCAAGCAGGAAACTGTCGATGGTCAGCAGGTCGCCGCCGCCGAAATCGATCAGCACGTCGGCGCCCGACTGGTCGGCCCGCGCGAGGACGTCGGAAGGGCCGGTGAACCCGAAATCCGTCAGGTCCAGCAGGTCGCGGCCATTTCCGAAATCGGTGATCTCGTCGCTCTGGTTGCCGGTCCGGAAAACGAAGGTATCCTTGCCGGCATCGCCGGTCAGAACGTCGTTGCCGCTGCCGCCGTCGAGCACATCCTTGCCCTTGCCGCCAAGCATCGTATCGTCGCCGCTGCCGCCAGACAGATCATCCTTGCCACGGCCGCCGAACAGCCAGTCGTTTCCAGTTTCTCCGCTGACAATGTCCTTGCCGCCGCCGCCATAGAGGTAGTCGCCGCCGTTGCCGCCGAAAAGCTGGTCCTTGCCGCCGCCGCCGTAGACGTCGTCCTGGCCGTCGCCGCCATAGATGACATCGCGGCCGCCCTTGCCTTTCACCAGATCGTCGCCGCCCAGCGCCAGAATCGTGTCGGATTTCCGCGACCCGACAAGCACGTCCATGAATGGCGTCCCGGTGCCGGCGGCAATTCCGGCGGCCATGCCGTACAGCGCCTGCACGCCGCTTATGGCGTCCAGCGTCAGACCGTTCACGCTCAGCCTCGGGTGCATCAGCGAATTCGGATTGTTGACGTGGTCCAGACCCAGCGCGTGCGCCACTTCGTGCAGCGCCACGGCATAGAAATCCATGTCCCAGACATCGGTCAGCGGGCTGAGTGTCCAGGTGTCGCCGGAATCGAAGCGGATCTCCGAAGAGATCGTCTGCCCGAACCGCTGACCGGTCTGCGAGTAGCTGGTGACCGACTCGCCGATGGTTCCGAAAGCGCCGTCGATGGCGTCCCAGCCGAGGCGGATATTCGAAGCGTCGCTGTCGGCGACCAGTTGGAACGAGATATCGGCGACGCCCGAAAACGCGGCGAACGCGTTGTTGACCGCCTGCTGGAACCCGGCGTCGGATATCGCGGCGTCGTAGGTGAAGAACTGCCCGGCCCCGACCGGGGCGAAACTGTAGGTTACCGTTCCGCCCGGCGTGCCGATGTGCGGCGATCCCCACTTGTAGCCCGACAAATTGTAACTGGGCATGGCGATCTCCGGCGAAACGGGCGACGGGTACGGGCTTTTACCTATCGAACGGCGGCACGGCGCGTCAACCGGGCGCGCCAAGTCCGTGGCCGGTGACGCATTCCTACCACTGTGGCGGCGCCAACGTCGGATGACGGTATTCCGTCAGCCCTTGTTTTTTGAACGCTTGTTCAGTTACTATTTTGCCGACGGTCGGAGGCACCATGGCGCGCAAGAGCGGTTCCAGCGGCAAGGAGACGGCGCGGTTGCTGAAGGCGGCGGCGACGCGGCTGTTCGCGCGCTACGGCTACGCGGCCGTGTCGATGCGCCAGATCGCCGCCGAGGTAGGCGTGCAGGCGGGCGCGCTCTACCTTTACACGCCGGACAAGCAATCGCTGCTGGCGGAGCTGATGGTGGGGCATCTGGAGGAACTGCACGCGGCGTGGCGGCGTCAGGCGGACGCGGGCGACGATCCGCTGCGCCAACTCGACGCCTTCGTGCGGTTTCACATTGCCTTTCATGTTCCCCGCATTGACCAGGTTTTCATCGCCTACATGGAGCTTCGCAACCTCGATCCGGAAAATTTCCGGCGCGTCGAGGACCTGCGCCGCGCCTACGAGGACATCCTCGAGGCAATCCTGCGCCGTGGACAGGAGAGGCAGCTTTTCGATCTGGTCGACGCACGGCTGTCGACGATGGCGATCATCGCCATGCTGACCGGGGTGAATACCTGGTACCGCGAAGGCGGCCGGCTGTCGGTCGGCGAGATCGAGGCGCATTACGTGGAACTTGTCCGCCGCCTGGTGTGGCGCCGGGCGGCATGAGCGGGCGATTGCGCCTGCACCATGCCCATCAGGCGCGCTCGATGCGCAGTCTTTGGCTGCTGCACGAACTGGGGCTGGAATTCGACCTGGTGATCCATCCCTTCGGCCCGCAATTGCGTTCGCCGGACTATCTTGCGCACCACCCGTTGGGCCGCGTGCCCTGCCTGGAGGACGGCGGCCGGGTGCTGATGGAATCCGGCGCCATCTGCGAGTATCTCTGCGAGACCCGCGACCATCGCGGGTTGTGGCGGGAACCGGGGCATGCCGAGCGCGCCGATTGGCTGCAGTGGCTGCATTACAGCGAGACAATGGCCTGCCATGTCGCCAACCTGACCCAGCAGCATATCGTGATCCGCGACGATGCCGACCGCTCGCCGGTGATAATGAAACTGGAGGCACGGCGGCTGGCCAAGGCGCTGGGGGTTGTGGAAAGCGTGCTGGGATCGCGGGATTATCTGCTGCGGGGCGGCTTCTCGGCGGCCGATATCGCCGTCGGCTACTCGGTCGAAGTGGCGCGCCATTTCGTCCGGCTCGACGATTTCCCGGCCGTGGCGGGCTACCGCCGCCGGCTCGCCGCGCGTCCGGCGTTCGCCGCCTCGCTGCCCGACCCGCGAACGGACAGTCTGATCTACCGCGAGGATTTCTACCCGCCGGAGCGTTGGGCCTGACCGCCCCGAACCGCGCGGCGGAGCGCCAGAAGCGCCTCGATGCCGATGAAATCGTGCGGCAGGTCGGGGCCGTGCAAGATATCGAACGGCTCCGCCGGGCGGCCGAGGTCGCTGAGCACCAGCCAGGCGTCGTCGAAGCGTTCCGAGGACGTGTAGATACCGGGCGTCGCCACGACGCCGAGGCCGGCTTCGGCCGCCCTGCGGGTACCGTGCGCGCTGCTTTCGAAAGCGATCGCGGCGTCCGCCGCGACACCCAGTTCTTCGAGCGCCGCCGCGTAGGGGTTCGCACCCCGCGACGACTCGTCTTCACTCGATATGACCGTGCCGATCCAGCCGGCAGCGTCGCCGCCGAGCTGGCCGGTCAGCAGGCGGCGGAAATCGGCGCGCGTTCCGGGCGTCACGGCGGCCAGCGCGATGCCTTCGGACATCGCTTCGCCGATCAGCCGCGACACGCCGGGCCGCAGCGCCACCGCTCCGTCGGCGAGCATACCGGAGTACAGCGCCGCCTTGCGCCGGAATATCCGGGCGAAGACGCCGCTGTCGCGAAACGCCGCCCAGAAGACGGGGTGCGTGGTTCGGGCGTAGGTGCGGATCCGCTCCGCGCCGTCTTCGACATGGCGCAGACCGATGTGGTCGGATCGGCTCCAAACCCAAGAGAATCCAAATTCGCGGAAGGCTTCGTTGTAGGCGGCGCGGTGCACATCCTCGGTTTCCGCCAGAGCACCCTCGGCGTTGAATATCAGTGCCGACAGGCTCACCCGATCCTCCCGCGATTTCATATGGTTCATGCTGAACGACCGCGGCCAGATTCGCTGAAATACGTTTCGGGAATGTTACCGCCGGCGGCCCGGTGGAAACCGGCCGGGCAGCGGTCTCAGCGGTAGATCGGAAAACGGCCGCAGAGGTCCCGCGCGCGTGCCCGCACGGCGGTCTCGACGGCGGCGTTTTCATCCTCGCCGTTGGCCGCAAGGCCGTCCACCACTTCGCAGATCATCTCGCCGACGGCGCGGAATTCTTCCGCCGCGAAGCCCCGCGTCGTCGCCGCCGGGGTGCCGAGGCGGATGCCCGAGGTGATGGTCGGTTTTTCCGGGTCGAACGGGATGCCGTTCTTGTTGCAGGTGATGTTGGCGCGCCCGAGCGCCTTCTCGGTGGCGTTGCCCTTGACACCCTTGGGCCGCAGGTCCACCAGCATGACATGGGTGTCGGTGCCGCCGGTGACGATATCCAGACCCCCCTGCATCAGGGTGTCGGCCAGCGCTTGCGCGTTCTCCACCACCTGCGCCGCATAGGCGCGGAACTCCGGCCGCAGCGCTTCGCCGAAGGCCACCGCCTTGGCGGCGATCACGTGCATCAGCGGCCCGCCCTGCAGGCCCGGAAAAATCGCCGAGTTGATCTTTTTCGCCAGCGCCTCGTCATTGGTCAGGATCATGCCGCCGCGCGGGCCGCGCAGCGTCTTGTGGGTGGTTGTGGTCACCACGTCGGCGAACGGCATCGGGCTGGGGTGCACACCGGCGGCCACCAGCCCGGCGAAATGCGCCATGTCGACCATCAGCCTGGCGCCCACCGAATCGGCGATCTCGCGGAACCGGGCGAAATCGATCTGTCGCGGGATCGCCGAGCCGCCGGCGACGATCACCTTCGGCCGGTGCTCCTTCGCCAGTTCCGCCAGCCGGTCGTAGTCGATCAGGCTGTCCTGCTGGCGCACGCCGTAGGGCACCGCGTTGAACCACTTGCCTGACTGGTTGGGCCGCGCGCCGTGGGTCAGGTGCCCGCCGGAGGCAAGCTCCATGCCCAGAAACGTGTCGCCCGGGCTCATCATCGCCATGAAGGCGCCCTGGTTGGCCTGGGAGCCGGAGTTGGGCTGCACGTTGACGAATCCGGCGCCGAACAGCTCGCGCGCCCGCTCGATTGCCAGGGTTTCCGCGACATCGACGAACTCGCAGCCGCCGTAGTAGCGCCGCCCCGGATACCCTTCGGCGTACTTGTTGGTCATCACCGAGCCCTGCGCCTGCATCACCGCGCGCGAGACGATGTTTTCCGAGGCGATCAGCTCGATCTCGTCGCGCTGGCGGCCAAGCTCGTTCTCGATCGCGCCGAAAATATCCGGATCGCGGGACGACAGGTCTTCGGTGAAAAAGCCGGCATCGCGGACGGTGGCTTGCATCGGGCGGTCTCCTTACCCTGCGGGCTTGCCTGGTGTGGCCGCTACCTAGCCGAGAAGCCGCCCGAAAAGAACACCAAAAACGACCGCCGCGACCATGTTACGCGACACTCGAGGTGCCGGGATGTGGCGGTATCCCGCTCACGGGCGGCGGAATCTCCGTGACGCTTGCGAAACTCCGGTGGGGGCTTGTCATGCCATCGGGCAGAGTAAAGACTGCAGCGGCGGCGGGGCGGTGCGGCAGGGGAGCCTGATGGCGGAAAAATCGTTCGAGAATATCTGCTTTCTCGCCAGTTCGGCGCCGGAGGCACAGAGCGCGCTGAAGGTGCTGACCAGGCGCTACGGCAACGCCGCGAAGGAGGAGGCCGATGTCATCGTGGCGCTGGGCGGCGACGGGTTCATGCTGTCGGTGCTGCACGACAGCCGCGAGCAGGAAATCGCCGTCTACGGCATGCATCGCGGCACCGTCGGCTTCCTGATGAACGAATATGACACCGAGGATCTGCACCGGCGCCTGAACGAGGCCGAGGAAGCGGTGATCAACCCGCTGCGGATGGAGGCGCTGCGCATGGATGGCAACCGCGAGCAGGCGCTGGCGATCAACGAGGTGTCGCTCCTGCGCCAGGGTCCGCAGGCGGCCAAGCTGCGCATCCTCGTCGACGGCCGCGAACGGATGCCGGAGCTGGCCTGCGACGGCGCGCTGGTCTGCACACCGGCCGGCTCCACCGCATACAACTACTCGGCGCACGGCCCGATCCTGCCGATCGGCGCCGATGTGATGGCGCTGACGGCGATGTCCGCCTTCCGCCCGCGCCGCTGGCGCGGGGCGCTGCTGCCGAAGAAAGCGAAGGTCCGTTTCGAGGTGCTGGAGCCGCGCAAGCGCCCGGTTTCCGCGGTGGCCGATTCCTACGAGGTGCGCGACGTGAAGACGGTCGATATCCGCACGGAAACGTCGGTGCGCCACCATATCCTGTTCGATCCCGGCCACGGGCTGGAGGAGCGGCTGATCCGCGAACAGTTCGTCTGACCGCGACCGCCGGTCGCGGC
Organism: Paracoccaceae bacterium; assembly: GCA_046757205.1. GTDB lineage: Bacteria > Pseudomonadota > Alphaproteobacteria > Rhodobacterales > Rhodobacteraceae > JBHHXR01. The sequence goes on along the minus strand of JBHHXR010000047.1, from coordinate 10,129 downwards.
AGGCTGGCGCCGCCGCCAATTCGCCCGTATTCTGCCGGCGGGACCGCGCCCCGATCCGGCAGGCGGCGGCCCGCAAGAACCGGCAGGGCAGGGCATGGGCCTGAGTATTCGCGGACAGGTCAGGTGGTGGAGCGGCGCTCTGGTCGTCTTCGTCCTCATCCTGTGGGTTCTCGGCGATACCCTCCTTCCGTTCGTTGCCGGCGCTGCGCTCGCCTATCTGCTCGACCCGATTGCCGACCGGCTGGAGGCGGCGGGCCTGAGCCGGGTGATGGCGACCGTCACCATCACGGTGACGGCAATAGTCGCGATCGGCCTGCTGCTGCTCCTGCTGCTGCCGCTGATTATCCGGCAGGGCGAAGCCGTGGGAGTGGCGACGCCGGGGTTCATCGCCGGGTTGCGCGACTATCTGAGCGAGCATTTCCCCAGCCTTTTCGACGAGGATTCGGTTCTGCGCAACGCGCTCGCCTCGGCCGAGGGCACGCTGAAGGCAAAGGGAGCGGATTTCCTCAACTCGGTGCTGGCCTCGACGCTGGCGCTGTTCGATCTGCTGATGCTGGTGGTTATCGCGCCGGTGGTGGCCTTCTACCTGCTGCTCGACTGGGACCGGATGATAGCCATCATCGACGGCTGGCTGCCGCGCCAGCACGCGCCGACCGTGCGGACGCTGGCCGCCCGCATCGACAAGGTGCTGGCCGGGTTCGTGCGCGGCCAGTTCTCGGTCTGCGCCATTCTCGGGACATTCTACGCGGTGGGGCTGGCGATCGTGGGGTTGCAGTTCGGCGTCTTCATCGGGCTGGCGGCGGGGATATTGTCGTTCATCCCCTATGTCGGCGCGCTCCTGGGCGGCATCGTGTCGCTGACGGTGGCGGTTTTCCAGTTCTCCGGCCAGCCGGCGCTGATCGCGGCGGTGGCGTTCATCTACGTCGTCGGACAGCTTGTCGAGGGCAACGTGCTGTCGCCGCTTCTGGTCGGCGGCTCGGTCGGGCTGCACCCGGTCTGGCTGATGTTCGCGCTGACCGCCTTCGGCTCGCTGTTCGGCTTCACCGGGCTGCTGATCGCGGTGCCGGTCTCTGCGGCCATCGGCGTGCTTGTGCGTTTCGGCATCGAGCAATACAAGCAATCGGCTCTCTATCGCGGCCCTCAGGGCGGCAATGCGGAAGACTAGCAAATGAAGGAACAACTGGTATTCGATCTGCCTTGCCGCACGGCGCTGGGCCGCGACGACTATTTCGTGTCGCCAGCCAACGAGGACGTGCTGTCGGTGATCGACGGCTGGAAGAGCTGGCCCGAGGGCAGGCTGGCACTTACCGGCCCGGCCGGCTCCGGCAAGACCCATCTTGCATGCGTGTGGGCCGAGGCGGCATCGGCGCGTCTTGTGGAAGCCGTCGAACTCGGCGCCGGCGACGTTCCGGAACTGGCCGCCGGCGGGGCGGTGGCGGTGGAAAACGCCGACCGGATGTCCGGGCTTGCGCCGGGCGCACGGGCGGATGCCGAGCGGGCGTTTCTGCACTTGCACAATCTGCTGCTGTCGGGAGGCGGCGCGCTCCTGGTCACCGGACGCGACGCGCCGGCGCGCTGGAAGATCGACCTGCCCGATCTGGCGTCGCGGCTGCGCGCCGCCCAGGTCGCCACGCTGCCGCCGCCCGACGACCGGCTTCTTGGCGCCGTGCTGGTCAAGCTGTTCGACGACCGGCAACTGACCGTCGCGCCCGATCTCGTCCGCTATCTGGTCACCCGCATGGAGCGCTCGCTGGCCGCCGCCGCCGGTCTGGTCGAGGCGCTCGACCGGGCGTCGATGCAGCGCAAGAGGCCGGTGACCAGGGCGCTCGCCTCTGATATCCTGACACGCGAGCCGCGCTGAGACGGCGGCGCGCCGAAACCGGAAACTCTGCGATGGATACGAAACTCCACCCTGCCGATGTCGATGCGGATTTTCTGCACGGCGACTTCCCCCCGCCGGCGTCGGTCGACGGTGCCGAGCCCGGGACGCCGGGGCGTTTCATCAACCGCGAGCTGTCCTGGCTGGCGTTCAACTGGCGGGTTCTTCAGGAGGCGGAGAATCCCGACGTGCCGCTTCTGGAACGCGTGCGGTTCCTGTCGATCTCGGCCTCCAACCTCGACGAGTTCTACACGGTCCGCGTCGCCGGCCTGCGCGGGCTGGTGCGGGCCGGCGTGGCGCGCGCCAGTTCCGACGGGATGACGCCGGCCGAGCAACTGGAGGTGATCGACGCCGACGCCCGCGCCCTGATGCTGCGCCAGCAGAACGTGTGGCGCGACCTGAGCGGCCAGATGGAGCGGAACGGCATCGTCATTGCCGACCCCGGCGACATGACGGCGGCCGACGTAGAACGCCTGGAAACCCAGTTCATGGAACAGGTATTTCCGGTGCTGACGCCGCTGGCCATCGATCCGGCGCATCCGTTTCCGTTCATCGCCAACGGCGGCTTCGCGCTGGCGCTGCAGCTCAAGCGGAAAAAGGACGGCAATCCGCTGACCGCGCTGGTGCCGGTGCCGCCGCTGGTTCCGCGATTCGTCGCGCTCGGTCCGAAGGCGGGCGCGGAGTTCCGTTTCCTTCCCCTCGAAGGCCTGCTGAAACTGTTCCTCGACCGGCTGTTCCCGGGCTACCGCGACACCGGAAGCTGCACCTTCCGGGTGCTGCGCGACAGCGACCTGGAAGTCGAGGAAGAGGCCGAAGACCTGGTGCGCGAATTCGAGACCGCGCTGAAGCGCCGCCGCCGGGGCGAGGTGATCCGCCTGAAGGTCTCGGCCGGGGCGCCGACGAAGTTGCGCCGGACCATCGTGGAATCGCTGCGCGTGGCCAACGAGGAGGTGATCGAGATCGACGGCATGATCGGCATCACCGACGTCTCCGAACTGGTTCTCGGCGCCCGTCCGGATCTCTTGTGGCCGCCGTTCACGCCGCGCGTACCGGAACGGGTGCGCGACCATGACGGCGACATTTTCGCCGCCATCCGCCAGAAGGACATGCTGCTGCACCACCCCTACGAATCGTTCGACATCGTGGTGCAGTTCCTGCAGCAGGCGGCGCGCGACCCCGATGTCGTGGCCATCAAGCAGACGCTGTACCGGACCTCGAAAAACTCGCCCATCGTGGCGGCGCTGTGCGAGGCCGCCGAGGACGGCAAGTCGGTAACGGCGCTTATCGAACTGAAGGCGCGGTTCGACGAGGCCGCGAATATCCGCCAGTCGCGGCAGCTTGAACGCGCCGGCGCGCAGGTGGTCTATGGCTTCATCGACTGGAAGACGCACGCCAAGATATCGACCGTGGTGCGCCGCGAGGGCGGCGAGCTGGTCACCTACTCGCATTTCGGCACCGGAAACTATCATCCCATCACCGCCAACATCTACACCGATCTGTCGCTGTTCACCTGCGATCGGGCGCTCGGACGTGACGCCACCAAGGTGTTCAACTACGTCACCGGCTATGCCGAACCCGAAGGGCTGGAAAACCTCGCGATTTCACCGCACACGCTGAAAAGCAGGATCATCCAGGGATTGGAGGCGGAGGCGGCACACGTTCGCGCCGGGCGCCCGGCGGCGGTCTGGGCCAAGCTCAACGCCGTCATCGAGGACGACATCATCGACGCGCTCTATGCCGCCAGCCAGGCCGGCGTGAAAATCTCGCTGGTGGTGCGCGGCATCTGCGGGCTGAAGCCCGGGGTAAAGGGGCTGAGCGAGAATATTCGCGTCAAATCCATCGTCGGGCGGTTCCTGGAGCATTCGCGCATCGTCTGCTTCGGCAATGGCCGCGGCCTGCCGTCGAAGAAGGCCAAGGTCTACATTTCCTCGGCCGACTGGATGGGCCGCAACCTCGACCGGCGGGTGGAGACGCTGGTGCGGATCACCAATGCCACGGTGCACGCCCAGATCATCGATCAGATCATGGCCGCCAACCTGGCCGACCAGACGCAGAGCTGGGTGCTGTTTCCCGATGGCAGCTATCGGCGCCACGACACGGCGGCCGACGAGCGCGCCTTCAGCTGCCATCGCTTCTTCATGGAAAACCCGTCGCTGTCGGGGCGCGGCCGGGCCGGTTCGCAGGACGCGCCGCGCCTGATCCATTCCGATGATTGACGCGGCCCGCCTTGGCGGGCAATGCTGCCGGCCATGACCGACCGCCCCCGAAGCCCGGCCCGATGATCGCTGCGGCCAGCGCCCCGGGCCAGGCCCGCGAGGCAACCGAACCGCTTTCGCCGATGGCGCGCTACGGGGTCGTCGATGTCGGCTCCAACTCGGTGCGGCTGGTGGTTTTTGACGGTGTGGCGCGCGCGCCCGCCTATTTCTACAACGAGAAGGTTCTGTGCGGTCTTGGCGCCGGCCTGCGGGAGACCGGCTGCCTCAACCCCGACGGCCGCCGCCGGGCGTTGGCGGCGCTGCACCGGTTCGTCGCGCTGGCGGGCCGCATGAAACTCGGCGGGCTGACCGGGGTTGCCACCGCCGCGGTACGCGAAGCCGCCGACGGCGCGGAGTTCTGCGCCGAGGTCGGGCGGGAAACGGGGCTGGAGCTGACCGTCGCCTCCGGCGAGGAGGAGGCGCGGCTATCGGCCCAGGGCGTCCTGCTCGGCTGGCCGCACGCCAACGGCATCGTGTCGGACATGGGCGGCTCGTCGATGGAGCTCGCCCGGCTCGACGAAGGCCGGATCGGCGACCGCGCGACATCGCCGCTCGGCCCGCTGACACTGAGCGACCTGCATGGCGGCGAAGCCGGGAGAAACGAGTTCATCGGGCGAACCATCGCGAAGTTGCGCGGGCGTTTTTCGGGGCCGGTCAACCGGCTGTTCCTGGTCGGCGGCTCGTGGCGCGCCATCGCGCGGCTCGACATGGAGCGGCGGCGCTACCCGCTCAAGGTCCTGCACGAGTACGAGATGCCCGCATCGGACATTCTGGAAACCATCGACTGGATTGCGGGACAAACCGGCGAGGACCTGTCGGCCCGTACCGATACCTCGATGGCCCGGCTGTCGCTGGTTCCGGCCGCCGCTCCGGTGCTGGCGGCGCTGGTGCGGTATTTCGAGCCGGCGCACATATCGGTTTCCAGCTACGGTATCCGCGAGGGGCTGTTGTACGAGAAAATGCCGCCTGACCTGCGCGCGCGCGACCCGCTGCTGGAAGCCGCCCGCCACATGGAGGAAGCCTATGCCCGGTTTCCCGGCTTCGGCGACGCGCTCTACAACTGGCTGCTGCCGATCTACCGCGACGAACCCGACGAGGAGATGCGGCTGATCCTCGCCGCCTGCCGGCTGCACGACATCACCTGGCGCACCCATCCCGATTACCGCGCCGAGATGTGTTTCGAGTCCGTCACCCGCGCCAACGTTTCGGGCGTCGACCATCTGGGGCGGGTCTTCCTCGGCGTCGCCATCCTGAAACGCTACAAGAACGGCGACCACGCCGGGGTTGCCGGGGTTCTGAAGGAGCTGCTGCCGCCCGAGCGGTTCAGAGAGGCCGAAACCTTGGGCAAGGCGATGCGGCTCGGCGCCATGCTGTCGGGCGCGGTCGGCCGGTCGCTCCGGGATACCACACTGGAAAAACGCGGCGCGGAGCTGGTGCTGACGCTGTGCGGCCCGGCGGTGGAACTGGCCGGCGAGGTGGTGGAGCGCCGGCTGGCCTCGCTGGCCGCCAATCTGAAACTGGCGCCGCGCATGGTGCTGGAAGAGGGTCGTCCCGACCGGTGACAAAAAAACGGCCCGCAAAGCGGACCGCTTTCCATTCCCCTGGACTTGAGCCGTCAACTCCGAGCCCTTTTTTCACCGCGCTTCTTTTCGTGATCCCCACCTGTCAACAGGCGCGACCGTCCGTCGCAGTTCGCCATCTGTATAAGCAAAAAACCACCCGCGATGCAAACATCAAATTGTCCCGCCCCGCTTGGGCGCCATTGCCTCGGACCGAGGCTTGACCTAAACCCGGCTGGATTGCCTGATTTGTCCATGCGAAAGAGCAAGAATGCGCCTGTCCCGCTACTTCCTTCCGGTCCTGAAAGAGACCCCCTCCGAAGCCCAGATCGCGTCGCACCGGCTGATGCTCAGGGCCGGCATGATCCGCCAGGCGGCGGCGGGCATCTATTCGTGGCTGCCCTTGGGATTCAAGGTGTTGCGGCGGCTTGAGGATATTGTGCATGAAGAGCAGATCCGCGCCGGCCACATCCCGATGCTGATGCCGACGCTGCAGTCGGCCGACCTGTGGCGCGAGAGCGGGCGCTACGACGACTACGGCCGCGAGATGCTGCGGATCACCGACCGGCATGGCCGCGACCTTCTGTACGGTCCGACGAACGAGGAACTGATAACCGACATCTTCCGCAGCGCCATCACGTCCTACAAGGAACTGCCGAAGACGCTCTATCACATCCAGTGGAAATTCCGTGACGAGATCCGCCCCCGATTCGGGGTGATGCGCGGCCGCGAGTTCTTCATGAAGGACGGCTATTCCTTCGACGTCGACGAGGCCTCGGCGATCCACGCCTACAACCGCCACATGGTCAGCTACCTGCGCACCTACGAGCGCATGGGTCTGCAGGCGATCCCGATGCGCGCCGATACCGGCCCCATCGGCGGCGACTACAGCCACGAGTTCCTGGTGCTCGCCGACACCGGCGAGAGCGAGGTGTTCTACGACCGGGCGGTCACCGACCTGCACCTCGGCGCGCGCGAGGTCGATTACGACGACCGTGCCCAGTGCCAGGCGATCTGCGACGAGTTCACCACGCCCTATGCACGCACGAACGAGACGCATGACGAAGGGGTCTTCGAAGCGCAGGTTCCCAGGGACCGCCGCCGCTCCGCCCGCGGCATCGAGGTCGGTCAGATCTTCTATTTCGGCACCAAGTATTCCGAGGCGATGGGCGCCGAAGTGGTGCTTCAGGACGGTTCGCGCAGGCCGGTGGAGATGGGCAGCCACGGCATCGGCGTTTCGCGGCTGGTCGGTGCGCTGATCGAGGCCAATCACGATGACAGGGGAATCATCTGGCCGGAGAGCGTGACGCCGTTCCAGGTCGCGCTGGTGAACCTGAGGCAGGGCGACGGCGAGGCGGACGCGGCCTGCGAGGCGCTGTTTTCCGGCCTGCGCGGTCGCGGCCTCGACGTGCTCTACGACGACCGCGAGGAACGCGCCGGGGCAAAGTTCGCCACCATGGACCTGATAGGTTTGCCGTGGCGCATCACCGTCGGGCCGCGTGGGCTGAAGGCCGGTGTCGTGGAACTGACGTCGCGGCGCACCGGCGAGAGCCGGGAAATGCCGCCCGAGGCCGCAATGGCGCGCTGCGCCGAGATTTACGCAGGGCTTTGAGCGCTTCGGTCGCCAGCCCCGGAAAGTGAAGCATGGCCAGAGCCGCAACCAACGGAACGCCGCCCTTCGCCGGGTTCGAATGGGCCATCGCCTGGCGCTACCTGCGGGCGCGCCGCCGCGACGGCGGCATCTCGGTAATCGCCTGGTACGCGCTCATCGGCGTCATGCTGGGGGTCGCCACGCTGATCGTGGTGCAGGCGGTGATGATCGGCTTCCGCGAGGAATTCACCGACCGCATCCTCGGCGCCAACGCCCATGTGACGGTGTATTCGGCCTACCGCACCAACGAGTTCGGCCAGCGCAGCCGGGCGATCGAGGATTACGACGCGCTGGCGAGAAAGGTCGCGGGCATTTCGGGCGTCGCCCGCGCCGCGCCGATCATCCACGGCCAGGTGATGGCGACGGCAAACGGCCGCAACGCCGGGGTCGAGGTCTTCGGCGAGCGGCTCGACGACGTCCGTTCGCTGCCGCTGATCGCCAATCCCGAGCGGGCGCAGGGCGAATTGTCGCGCCTGGAGGAGGGCGTCGCGATCGGCGAGGGCGTGGCGCGCGAGCTTGGGCTCGGCGTCGGCGACCCGATCACGCTGATCTCGCCCGACGGCGTGCCGACGCCGTTCGGCGGCACCAGCCCGCGCATCGTCAGCTACGAGGTCGTCTATATCTTCCGGGTCGGGCGCTTCGACGTCGACCGCACGCGCCTTTATATGCCCTTTTCAGAGGCGCAGAGCTACTTCAACCGCGAAGGCACCGCCGACGAGATCGAAGTGCTGGTGGACAATCCGCAGGAGGTCGACCTGGTGCGCCCCGCCTTGCTGAGCACCCTTGGATCCGACACCGCGATCTGGACCTGGAAAGACGCCTCGGGCGCCTTTCTCAAGGCGCTCGATACCGAACGGAGGGTGATGTTCATCATCCTGTCGCTGGTCGTCGTCATCGCCGCGCTGAACATCATCTCCGGGCTGGTGATGCTGGTGAAGAACAAGGGCCGCGACATCGGCATCCTGCGCACCATGGGGCTGACCCAGGGCTCGGTCATGCGGGTGTTCTTCATCTGCGGTTCGCTGATCGGCATCATCGGCACGGTGCTGGGTGTGATCCTCGGCTGTCTCTTCGTGATCTACATCCAGGACATCCAGGCGGTCGTCGAATGGGTGATCGGCGGCCATGTGTGGGACCCGTCGATCCGCTACCTGACCGAGATACCGGCCCGCCTGCGCTGGCAGGATCTGACGGCGGCGATGGTCATGGGGATCGGCCTGTCGCTGGTCATCACGCTGCTGCCGGCGCGCAACGCGGCGCGGCTGAACCCGGTGGAGGCGCTGCGCTATGAATAGTCCGGTGCTGGAGCTTGCGGGTATCGCCAAGGCCTACAACCCGGGCCGGGCGAACGAGGTGAACGTGCTCGACGGCGCCTCGCTGGCGCTGGTGCCGGGCGAGATCGTCGGGCTGGTGGCGCCGTCGGGCGCCGGCAAATCGACGCTTCTGCATGTCGCCGGGCTGCTCGACACGGCGACCGGCGGGACGGTGCGCATCGACGGGACCGACGCCGGCGGCATGTCCGATCGCGCCCGCACGCGGCTGCGGCGGGAACGCATCGGTTTCATCTACCAGTTCCACCACCTGCTGCCGGAGTTCTCGGCGCTGGAAAACATCGTGCTGCCGCAGCGCGCCGCCGGCGTATCCGTGGCCGCGGCCCGCGCGCACGGGTCCGGCCTGTTGGAAAAGGTGGGCCTGTCGAACCGCGAGGACCACCGCCCGGCGGAGCTTTCCGGCGGCGAGCAGCAGCGCGTCGCCTTCTGCCGGGCGCTGGCCAACCGGCCCTCGATCCTCCTGGCCGACGAGCCCACGGGCAACCTCGACCCGGAGACCTCGGCCAAGGTCTTCGACATCCTCGTCGGCCTGGTGCGCGCCACCGGCCTGGCGGCGCTGGTGGCCACCCACAACCTCGATTTGGCCGGGCGGATGGACAGGGTGGTACGGCTGGAGGCCGGGCGGTTGGTGGACGCGGGAGGGGAGTAGTCCGACAGCCGGGTTGGAAAGTTTCGCATCGCGAGCAGTTTCTTGCAGTGTCTAAACGCAAGGTGGATTGCCGGCGTTACGCTTGCTATTATTCGGGCTGCTTGGGACTTACGGAGACTGGCATGTTTGGTTTCTTAAAACGTGGCAAGAAATCTTCTGAAAACTCCACACAATTGGAAATGAAGCGTGGCAGGGGTTTTACTTTCGAAATAGTCGGAGAGGCAAAATATCAGAGTGCATTGTCTAAGATATCCGGTGGAAGGACTGAAGAAGGCGTTAAACATTTTTGCGACGCTATGCTAATTCAAGAGCCCCAAAACCGATACGACAATAATGCAGTGTGCGTGGAGATAGATAGAAAGACCGTCGGATACTTAGCGAGAGAAAGAGCGAAGGAATTTAATAAGGCAATGACGAGGCTCGGTTTCAACGGTCGTAGGGCAAAGTGTGGTGCCAAAATTGTTGGCGGTTGGGACCGAGGCGGCGATGATGTCGGATACTTTGGTGTGAAACTCAATTTGAGTTGGCCACCTAAGCCAGATTCCTGAATAGCCTTACGGGATTGCGCCCGAGATTTGGAAACTTGTAGCGCGTTCAGATTCTCGCCTGCCCCCAGCCACGGACAAAAAAGCGTATATTCGGCGTTGGAGCCTTCCGGTGGCGAGCAGCAGCGTGTGACTTTCTGCCGTGCGGTGGCCAACGAATCTTCGATCCTCCTGGCCGACGAGCCCACGGGCAACCTCGACCCGGAGACCTCGGCCAAGGTCTTCGACATCCTCGTCGGCCTGGTGCGCGCCACCGGCCT
>JBHHXR010000046.1:0-16952 GCA_046757205.1 Paracoccaceae bacterium | reverse complement strand
AGCCGCCCCGGCCACAGGGCATCCGTCCCCGGCGGCTGTGCCGGCGGCTGAACCCGGAAGGGCGCGCCACGCTAGCGCCGGCGGTTGGCGCGCGTCGTCGGCACGGCGGTGGCTGGGTTTTCCGGCCACGGATGCTTCGGATAGCGCCCGCGCAGGTCGCGCCGCACGTCGGCGTAGGATGTGGCCCAGAACCCCGGCAGGTCGGCGGTCTTCTGCACCGGCCGGCGCGCCGGCGACAAGAGCTCGATCAGCAGCGGCACCCGGTCGGGCCCGGCGACCGGGTGCTCGGTGACGCCGAACATCTCCTGAAGCCGGACCGATACCGTCGGCCTGTCGCCGCCGTAGTCGATCGGCAGCCGGGTTCCGGTCGGCGCCGTGATGTGCGCTGGCGCCAGCGCGTCGAGGCGTTTGCGCCCGTCATGGCCCAGCATCGCCTCGAGCGCCGCAAGCGGATCCAGCCGTTTCAGATCCCCGGCGGTGCGCAGGCCGGTCAGCCACGGCGCCAGCCAGTCCTCCAGCCGGTCGAGCAGCCCGTTGTCGGACATGTCCGGCACACCCGCCGCGCCGCGCGATCGCAACCACTCGACGCGCGCCCGCAGCAACCTCGCCGACTGGCTCCAGTTCAGAGCTTCAAGCCCGAGATCGCGCACCCCGTCCGCGAGCGCGACGCCGAGCGCCTCGGGCGGCGGGTCGCGCCACGCCCGCTCCGACAGCACCAGCGCGCCGAACGTCTCGCGCCGGCGCGCCGCCACCGCGCGCTCCCGGCGCGACCACTCGCAGATCTCGGCCCACGCGATCCGGCCGCCGTGCAAGCCGCGCAATTCGGCTTCGCTCAGCGGCGCGGCGGCGCGGATGCGCGCCTCGCGCCGGTCGCCGTCGAGATCGGAAACCACCAGCAGCCGCTGCCCGGCCAGCGGATCGCCGGCATCCAGAACGGCGCCCTTCCCGCCGGACATCAGGTATCGCGGCGCCTCGCCGGGGCGGCGCAGGGCAACGCGGTCGGGATAGGCCAGCGACAACAGGGCGCCGGCCGACATTCCCTTCCCTTTGCCCGCGAGACGCGCCAGGCGATGCGTCTCTTCGCGGATCAGCGCCACCGCTCCGCGGTCGGCGGTCAACGGGTGCGCGGTCTCGAATGTCGCGGCGTCGCGCACCGCCTCCAGGCGCAGCGCGATGTCGGCGGGCGGGCGGACCGCGCCGCGGCGCAGGGGATCGCGGGCACCGGCGATGGCCGACAGCTCGGCCGCCAGCCTTCCGCCGCCGCGCAGCAGCATGTGCGCCAGCCGCGGATGCGCCGGAACCGCCGCCATGTTTCGCCCGTGCGCGGTGATCCGCCCGGCGGCATCGAGCGCCGCAAGATCCTGCAACAGCGACCTGGCCGCCCGGAAGCTCGCCGGCGGCGGCGGCGTCAGGAACGCCAGGCCGGCGGCGTCCGCCGCGCCCCAGGCCGCAAGCCCGAGCGCCAGCGGCGCCAGATCTGTGGTCTCGATCTCGGCCGGCGGAAACGGTTGCATTCCGCCCTCCTCGCCCCTGGTCCAGAACCGGTAGCACACGCCCGGCGCCACCCTGCCGGCGCGGCCGCGGCGCTGCTCGGCCTCGGCCTTGGTCACACGCTCGGTGACAAGCCGCGCCATTCCCGACGCCGGATCGAAGCGTGACCGCCGCGCCAGCCCGCCATCGACCACGACGCGCACGTCCTCGATGGTCAGCGAGGTCTCGGCCACGGCGGTGGCGAGCACCAGTTTCCGCGCGCCGTCCAGGGGGCGGATGGCGGCCCGCTGGCGGGCGAACGGCAGCGAACCGTAGAGCGGCATCACCCGCGTGCCGGCGATCTCTCCCAGCAGCGCCTCGACCCGGCGGATTTCCCGCTCGCCGGGCAGGAAGGCCAGCACGCCGCCGCGTGTCTCTGCCAGCGCGCCGCGCAGGAAAGCGGCGAAGGCCGCCTCGAAGCCCGGCCCGTCCCGCCCCGGCCGGCGCCACGGGCGCGCCAGCCAGCGGGTCTCGACGCCGAAGGCCCGGCCCTGAGACGTCACCACCGGCGCGCCGCCCATCAGCGCCGCCACCGGCGCCGCGTCAAGCGTCGCCGACATCACCACGATCTTCAGATCCGGGCGCAGCGCCCCGGCGATATCGAGCGCCAGCGCCAGCCCCAAATCGGCATGCAACGAACGTTCGTGGAACTCGTCGAAGATCAGGCAGCCGACACCGGTCAGTTCCGGGTCCGACTGGATCATCCGGGTCAGTATGCCCTCGGTCACGACCTCGATCCGGGTCCGCCTGCCGGCCCGCGCCTCGCCGCGGATCCGGTAGCCGACGGTGCCGCCGACCTCTTCGCCCGACGGCCGCGCGCGCCACTCCGCCGCCGCCCGCGCCGCCACCCGGCGCGGCTCCAGCATCACAATGCGCCCGCCGATCCCGTGTTCCAGCAGAAACCCCGGCACCCGCGTCGTCTTCCCGGCCCCCGGCGGGGCGCCGAGCACCGCCCTGCCCGCGCTGCTCATCGCGTCCGCCAGTCGCGGCAGCACGGCATCGACCGGCAGGCCGGTCATGTCTCGGTCACGGCTGTCATCCAGGCTGCTTACGCGCCGCGTGCACCTCCCGCAAGGTCAGCGGCGCGTGGCGGTGACGGTCCCGAACTTGGTCAGCGCCGTAAACGATTCCACCTGCGCGCCGCCGTCCGGTTTCGGGCGCAAGAACAATGCGATCGGAAATCTTCTGCGCTTCCTCAGCTTCTTTCTGGAAAACCCCGCCACCCGTCTGAAATCGCCCTTGCACACGATCCGCCCGGCATCCCGCCCGGCCGGGACCAGCGATATCCGCGACAGCCGCCTTCCGTCGAACAGGTCGATGACGCCACCGCAGGGCGCCGAACCCGCAGATCTGTCGCGCAGCAGCAGAACGAAGCTGGTCAGCGGATCGACCGCCCCGGTCTGCGCCCTCGGATCGATGTCGAACCTGCGAGGTTTCGGCGCCGGGTCGAGGAGCACCGTATCCGGCGCGTCCGCCGCGAACCCGATGCGGACCTTCTTGGTGGTCTCGCTGTCTTCCACTTCGCGGGACCGATAGCTCAGCGGCCGCAGCCGGTCGTCGCCATCCGCGAAGCCGTCGACATGGCCGACATACCGGTAGTCGAAGAACAGCGACGTCATGCCACCGTCCGAAACCGAGCCGCGCGCGGCGTACCGGCCGTTCCCGACATCCGCCGAGAGCGTCATTTCACCGACCCGCAGACCGCCAATGTACACATCGTAGGTCTGGCTGATCTGTTCCGCTCCCAGGCGGGCCGGCGCCAGCGCGAAAAGCAGCAGCCAGCCGGCCAGTTTACGAGCCCGGCGTGCCGGATGATGCATGGGGGCCTCCCGTCTCGTGGCGCGTCGAGCGCACCATAACCCCCATCTCTGGACATGCGATCCCGATTCGGTGCAAGTGGGCGTGGATTTGCGAAACTCCGCCGACCGGGCCGCGGTCGGTCGCCAGGAAGCGGACCGTCGCAACATGGAAGTGAGCGCGCTCAGCGAAGCCATCGTCTCCGGCGACCGCCGGGCGTTGTCGCGCGCCATCACGCTGGTCGAATCGACACGCACCGACCACCGGGCACGGGCGGCGGAGCTGTTGCAGGCGCTTGCCGGCCGCGGCGGCGACGCCCTGCGGATCGGGCTCACCGGCACGCCCGGCGTCGGCAAGTCCACGTTTACCGACAGTTTCGGCACCATGCTCGTCGCCGGGGGGCACAGCGTCGCCGTCCTCGCCGTCGATCCGTCCTCGTCGGTTTCCGGCGGCTCGATCCTCGGCGACAAGACGCGGATGCCGCGGCTGGCCCGCGCGCCCGGCACGTTCATCCGGCCCTCGCCGGCGCGCGCCGAGCTTGGCGGCGTGGCGCGCCGCACCCGCGACGCCATCGCGCTGTGCGAGGCGGCGGGCTACGACGTGATCCTGGTGGAAACCGTCGGCGTCGGCCAGTCGGAGACGATGGTCGCCGGCATGACCGACATTTTCCTCTTGCTGATCGCGCCGGCCGGCGGCGACGAATTGCAGGGCGTCAAGCGCGGCATCATGGAAATCGCCGACATGATCGTGGTCAACAAGACCGACGGCGAGCTGGAACCGGCGGCCCTGCGCACCCGCGCCGACTATGCCGGGGCGCTGCGGCTGATGCGCCGCCGGCCGCAGGACCCGCCCGGCTTTCCCAAGGCGGTCACCGTTTCGGCGCTTAACGAAACCGGCCTGCGGGAGGCGTGGGACGACATCACCGCGCTGGCCGACTGGCGCCGCAACAAGGGCATTCTCGCCGCACGCCGGCAGGAACAGGCGCGCGCCTGGTTCCGCCACGAGGTCGAACAGGGGCTGCTCGCCACGCTGCGCGACGACCCCGCCGTCGCCGCCACCATGAACGAGCTCGAAACCGCGGTCGCGCAGGGCGCCCTCTCACCCGAAGCAGCCGCCGCCCGGATCGTGGAAAAATTCAAACCCGCGGCAAGCTGAACCCCGTCCGGCCTCGCCGGCGGCGCAAACCGTCGCAACCCTCTCCCACATCGCACTTGCGCTGCCGCTCGCCCGATGTAAGCTGATGATCAAGCACATAACCAGCAGAGGGGATCCCATGAAACACCGCATCATCGCCGCGGCCATCGCCGCACTTGTCGCCACACCGGTTCTCGCGGCCGAGCCCGAAAGCTGCGGAAAGGTCAATTTTTCCGACGTCGGCTGGACCGACATCACCGCCACCACGGCCGCCACCTCCGTGGTGCTCGAGGCGCTCGGCTACGACACCGACATCAAGGTTCTCTCGGTGCCGGTCACCTATGCCTCTCTGGCCAAGGGCGACATCGACATCTTCCTCGGCAACTGGATGCCGACCATGGAAGGCGACATCGCCAAGTACCGCGACAACGGCACCGTCGATATCGTGCGCGAGAACCTCGAAGGCGCCAAGTACACGCTCGCTGTCAACAAGCCGGCCGCCGATCTCGGCATCGCCGATTTCGCCGACATCGCCGCCCAGAAAGACGCGCTCGACGGCAAGATCTTCGGCATCGAGCCGGGCAATGACGGCAACCGGCTGATCATGGACATGATCGACCAGAACGCCTTCGGCCTGAAGGGCTTCGAGGTGGTAGAAAGCTCCGAGCAGGGCATGCTGGCGCAGGCCAAGCGCGCCTCCAAGCGGGGCGAGCCGGTGGTCTTCCTCGGCTGGGAACCGCACCCGATGAACGCCAATATCGAGATGTCCTACCTGACCGGCGGCGACGACTGGTTCGGCCCCAACCTCGGCGGCGCGACGGTCTACACCAACACGCGCGCGGGTTACGCTGCCGAATGCCCCAATGTCGGCGCGCTTCTGGGCAACCTGAAATTCTCGCTGGCCATGGAAAACGAGATCATGGGCGCCATCCTCGATGACGGACAGGACCCCGACAAGGCCGCAACCGCCTGGCTGGCGGCGCATCCTGAAACGCTCGACGCCTGGCTCGCCGGCGTCACCACCCGCGACGGCGGCGACGCCATGGCGGCGGTGAAATCGGCACTTGGCCTCTGAAGGCCAAGTGCCGCCCCGGACCCGATCCGGGGCCTCCGAGCCACATAATCTTGGACCTTCTCCCGTTCGGGGGAAGGTCTCGGCGGCACCCCGGGCTCGAAGGAGCATCCCATGAACTGGCTGACCGACAACAAGATACCCATCGGCAAATGGGCCGAAGCCATCGTCGACTGGCTGATCGACAACGCCACCTGGGTGTTCGACGCCATGGCCTACGTGCTCAACGCGGTAATCAAGGCCTCGCTCTGGGTGCTTCAGACCCCGCACCCGCTGGTCATCATCGCCATCTTCGCCGGGCTCGCCTGGTTCCTGCAACGCTCCGCCGCCACCACTATCGCCGTGGTCATCGGGTTTCTGTTCATCATCAATCAGGGCTACTGGGAAGAAACCACCGAGACACTGACACTGGTGATCGCCGCCTGCCTGGTCTGCATGGGCTTCGGCGTGCCCATCGGCATCGCCGCCGCGCACCGCCCGAAACTGTTCGCCACTATGCGCCCGGTGCTCGATCTGATGCAGACCCTGCCCACCTTCGTCTACCTGATCCCGGCCATCGTGTTCTTCGGCATCGGCATGGTGCCGGGCCTGATCGCCACCGCGATCTTCGTCATCCCGGCGCCCATCCGGCTGACCCATCTCGGCATCTCCTCGACGCCGACGGAACTGCTGGAGGCCGGCACCGCCTTCGGCGCCACGCCGCAGCAACTGCTGTGGAAGGTGGAACTGCCCTACGCCATGCCGCAGATCATGGCCGGGCTGACCCAGACCATCATGCTGTCGCTGTCGATGGTGGTCATCGCGGCGCTGGTCGGTGCCGACGGGCTCGGCGTGCCGGTGGTGCGCGCGCTCAACACGGTCAACACCAAGCTCGGCTTCGAGGCCGGCCTCGTCATCGTCGTCGTCGCGATCCTGCTCGACCGCGTGTTCCGGCGCGAGGGCTGAGCCATGCCCGACACGCTGATCCGCTTCGACAAGGTCTCCATCGTCTTCGGCAGCAAACCCGAAACCGCCCTTCCTTTGATGGACGAGGGGCTTGAGCGGCCCGAGATCCAGCGCCGTACGGGGCAAATTCTCGGCGTGCATGACTGCTCTCTCGACGTCCGTGAAGGCGAGATCGCGGTGCTCATGGGGCTCTCGGGCTCCGGCAAGTCGACGCTCCTGCGCGGCGTCAACGGGCTGAACAAGGTACAGCGCGGCCGCATGCTGGTCAGCAATGGCTCCGAGATGATCGACGTGGCGCAGACCGATGCCCGCGCCCTGCGGCGGCTGCGCGCCGGGCGTGTCTCGATGGTGTTCCAGCAGTTCGGCCTGCTGCCGTGGCGGACGGTGCGCGACAACGTCGCCTTCGGCCTCGAACTCGCCGGCATGCCCGCCGGCGAACGCCGCGAACGCGCCGACAGGCAGCTTGAAAAGGTCAACCTCACCGACTGGGCCGAAAAACAGGTGTCAGAGCTGTCCGGCGGCATGCAGCAGCGCGTCGGCCTCGCGCGCGCCTTCGCCACCGACGCGCCGATCCTGTTGATGGACGAGCCGTTTTCCGCCCTCGACCCGCTGATCCGCAACCACCTTCAGGACGAGTTGCTGGAACTGCAGCAGGAGCTGAAACGCACCATCGTCTTCGTCAGCCACGATCTGGAGGAAGCGGTGAAAATCGGCTCGACCATCGCCATCATGGAAGGCGGCCGCATCGTGCAGGCGGGCCGGCCGGAAGAGATCGTGCTGAAACCCGCCACCCCCTACGTCGCCGATTTCGTCTCCCACCTGAATCCGCTCTCCGTGCTCTGCGCCTGCCACATCGCGCAACCGCTGAACGGCGCCGCGCCCGGCGCAGACAGCCGCATCGTCGATCCGCTGACGCCGGTGAAAAAACTGCTGCCGCTGTTTGCGGAAAGCTCCGACACCATCTTCACCGGCACGGCGGACACTCCGGAAGGCCAGATCGACCCGACCGAGGTGTTCCGGATGCTGAGCGGGGGACCCGAATCGGCCCCCGAATGATTTGACGCCGCGCAAGTCCCGGTCCCGGTCCCGAGTCGCTGAGAATCCCAATGGCCTGATTGAAAACTCATCTCGTTAGTCCCGCCCGGGTCGCCCGGCGGCCCGGGCTGCGCCTGCCTGCCGCCCGGGCCGGGCGCATTCGCGCCAGCCCAGTCAGGCGCAGCCCTCTGGCAAGCGAGGTCCCTGCCTCGGCCCAGCATCTCCGCCGATGCGCCCCACCCGGTCCAATTGCGAACATCGTCAGGTCGCAGCCGCGTTATCGCGCCGCCAATAACGAGCGTACCATCCCCCGGTTTGGAGCAATCGCGACACCCCAGTCGCCAGTGGAAAACCGGCAGCATGCAAACCGAAGCACAATTGGCGCGCGACAATCCGACGACCGGGATTTTCTTCATCGTCGTCGGCATGCTGTGCATTTCGGTCAACGACATGCTGATCAAGCAGCTTTCCGGCGACTACCCGCTGCACCAGATCATCTTTTTCCGTTCCCTGGTCGGCATCTCCGCCAGCCTCGTAATCGTCCAGTTCGAAGGCGGCTTTTCGATTCTGAAGACCAAAACGCCCGGCCTGCATGCCCTGCGAGGACTGCTCATCGTCATTGCCAACATGGCCTTTTTCACCGCACTCGCGGTGCTGCCGCTCGCCGACGCAACGGCGCTGTTCTTCGTGGCTCCGCTATTCATCACGCTCCTGTCGATGCTGATATTGGGCGAAAACGTAGGGCCGCGGCGGATCACCGCCGTCCTGATCGGCTTTGGCGGCGTACTGATCATGCTTCGGCCCGGCGGCATGCATTTGAACGGCGACCAGTCGAGGCTGGTCCTCCTGTTGCCGGTCGTGGCCGCTCTTTGCTATGCCCTGATGCAAATCCTGACGCGCAAGCTCGGCGTAAAGACCCAAGCCTCCGCGATGGCGGTCTATATCCAGGGTACCTTCATCGTGGTCAGCCTCGGTTTTTGGTTCATCGCGGGCGACGGCCGCTTCGCCGCAAGTTTCGAAAACGAAAGCGCGCAATTTCTCCTGCGCGGCTGGCACTGGCCCGCCGATGGCGACAGACCATTGTTCCTCGGCCTTGGAGTTGTTTCGGCGATCATCGGCTACGCCCTGTCGCAGGCCTACAGATCCGCCGATGCCGCCACCATCGCGCCGTTCGAATACGTCGCCCTGCCGCTGGCAATAATGTGGGGCTGGGTCGTTTGGGGTGATCTGCCCGACATCTATGTCGCCGCCGGCATCGTACTGATCGTCGGCTCCGGCCTCTATGTCTTCATCCGCGAGAGGCGGCGAAAGTCGCCGCTGCGCCACCGCCGCGCGATCCGCCGGTGGTGAGGTGCGGAACACGCGGTTCGGCAAACTCCGCGCACCGGATATGAACGGTGGCTGGAACCACCCGGCCGCCGGCGCCCGGCCCTGCCCGCGATGTTTCGCGAATCCCCTGACGCCCCACGGCAACCTGCCCGCAAGGCGGCTTCGGATTTCCGGCACGTGCGCGACGCGCGGCGGACCGTCCGGCATCCCTTCACCGCCACCGAACCGTCAGCCCTGGCCCGAGGCGATCACGCGCCGATACAGATGCCAGGAAGCATGCCCCAGCACCGGGAAGATTATCAGCATGCCAAGGAACAACGGGATCATGGCGATCATGGTCAGCGACGCTATGGTGAATCCCCACAACAGCATCGGCACCTTGTTTTCCCTGACCGCACGGAAGCTCGTGATCATCGCCGTCACCACGTCGATTTCCCGGTCCAGCAGCATCGGCACGGCGACCACCGATATGGCGAACAACAAAAAGGCCAGCCCGCCGCCGACGACGGTCCCGGCGGCAATCATGGTGATGCCCTCGCGGGTCAGCAGGATATCGGCCGACGACATCACGTTGGTCAGCGGTTTCAGCCCGAAGGACAGGGCGAATATCAGGTGCGCCATGTAGACCCAGACGAGAAAGAAAAACAGCGCGACAAAGGCCATCGACGGTACCTGCCGCCTCCGCTGGTCCGCCACCACCCGAAGAATCCCGGCCCAATCGAGCGGCCTGCCCGCCTCCATGCGGTGGCTGACCTCGTAAAGCCCGATGGCGGCAAAGGGCCCGATCAGCGGAAAACCCGCGGCGATCGGCAGGACCCAGTAGCTCGATCCGACCACGAAGATCTGCA
The DNA here is from genome assembly GCA_046757205.1 of Paracoccaceae bacterium. Taxonomy (GTDB): domain Bacteria; phylum Pseudomonadota; class Alphaproteobacteria; order Rhodobacterales; family Rhodobacteraceae; genus JBHHXR01. The sequence goes on along the minus strand of JBHHXR010000046.1, from coordinate 7,262 downwards.
GAAAGATCACTATGCCGACGAACGAAAACAGCGCGCCGAAGAACAGGCCGAACATCGGCGCGCTCTTGAAATCCCTCACCCCCGCGCGCAACGAGGACACGATGTCGGCAAGCGCGATTTCGTTGATTTCCGGAACCTCCGGGGTTTCGGTGGCGTCAGTCATGTTGTTTCCGTCCTCCGGTCTTGTCGCGGCAAGGATGAAATAATGTTCCGGATCGATCAAGCAGGCGGCGCGGCGGCGGCCAATTGTTCGCAGCGCGCCGTGTCCGGAGGCCAACAGCCTTGACGAGACCGGTGTTTTCCCGCCGTTTCACGCGCCTGCGCCGCCGGTCGGCGAATCCCTTGACGCCCCCGGTCAACCTGCCTAAAAGGCGGCTTCGGATTTCCGGTGCCGCCGGCGCGGCGGGCACCGCGCAAGATACAAAAGCTCAAAGGACGCACCCATGTCTCGCCGCTGCGAACTGACCGGCAAGGGCCCGATGGTCGGCAACAATGTCAGCCACGCCAAGAACCGCACCCGCCGCCGCTTCCTGCCCAACCTCAACGACGTGACGATGATGTCCGACACGCTCGGCCGCTCGTTCAGCTTCCGCGTATCGGCGGCGGCGCTGCGCACGGTGGATCATCGCGGCGGTCTCGATGCCTTCCTCGACAAGGCCAGCGACGCCGAATTGTCGGACCGCGCGCTGAAAGTGAAGCGCGATATCGCGAAGGTGCGGGCCAGCGCCTGACCCCCGGCACCGGTGAAGCATGCGCAGCCCCGACCGGCCGATCCGGGCGGGGTTGCTTCATTTTGTCCTGTCGGCATCGGCAAGCGTTGATATAAGGTCGCGCGGATGCCTTCGCTGAGATCACTCCTGCTGTTGCTGATTGCCGTCGCCCTGTCGCTGGGCGGCCCGGGCATGCGCATGGCCGGCGCCTCCGGTGGCCAGACCATCGTCATCTGCTCGCCCGACGGCGCGCGGTCGGTGCAGATCGGGCCGGACGGCAAGCCGGTGCAGACCCGCGGGCACGACTGCCGAAGCTGCTGTCTGGCGCTGGCCGGCGATCTGCCGGCGCGCCTGGCGCTTCCTTTGCGCGCAGCATCCGCGGTTTCCCGCGCCTGGCGGGAGACCCCCCTGCCGGTTCCTGCGAGCTATCGCTCCGTGCCGGAAGCGCGGGCGCCGCCTGCCGCCGTCTGATCCTTCGCAAGAAAAGACAGACACCCAACCACAGGAACCAGACATGTCCAAACGGATCGTTACGGCGGTGCTGACCGCCCTTCTTCTGCTGGCTTCGCCGTCCTTCGCCGATGGCATCGAGATCTCCGGCGCCTACGCGCGCGCCAGCAGCCCGGCCGCCAAATCGGCCGGCGCCTTCATGGAAATCACCAACGCGTCGGGCAAGCCGGACCGGCTGCTGGCGGTCCGCACGGACGCCGCCCGCATGGCGCAGATCCACGAAAACCTGATCGACGCCGGCGGCGTCGCCTCGATGCACCAGCTGGAAGGCGGCATAGAGCTGCGCCCCGGCGCCACCATCCGCCTGCAGCGCGGCGGCGACCACATCATGCTGATGGGCCTCGCGGCGCCGCTGAAGGACGGCGACGCGGTACCGCTGACGCTGGTGTTCGAGAACGCCGGCGAGGTGACGGTCGAGGTGCCGGTCGATCTCGGGCGCTGAGCGCTGCGCGGTGCCCGGTGCAGCCCCGTCCGGCGAAGACCTGCCGGATCGGCGCAGGGGTTTCCCGCAAGGCGCATCTTGATCTTGAGCGCGCCGCGCCGAGCCGGGCCCGGCCGGGCGGGCGCATGCCCGGGACATCCGTCCCGGGCGGCCGGGCGGGGGGATACTGCGGGACGCACCGTCACCTCTCGCCCAGCACCTCGCCCACCCATCGCGGCACCAACTCGCCCGCCGGTCCGTAGCGTCCGGCGTCGAAATCGCCGCTGATCGCCGTGCGTTCCAGGTTGATCTCCAGCGTCCGCGCCCCGGCGGCGGATGCGTCCTGCACGAAGGCCGCCGCCGGGTAGACCTGCCCCGAGGTGCCGATGGCGACGAACAGATCGGCCCGCCCCAGAGCGGCCGCGATCTCGTCCATGCAATACGGCATCTCGCCGAACCAGACGACATCGGGGCGCACCGTGCGGGCTCGGCAGGACGGGCAGGCATCGGCCCCCGACATCCGCACCGGCGCATCCCAGCGGTGGCCGCAGGAAGCGCAAAGCGCACCGAAAAGCTCGCCATGCATGTGCCGGACATTGCGCGACCCGGCGCGCTCGTGCAGGTCATCGACATTCTGGGTGATCACCAGAACCTCGCCGCCGAAGTTCCGCTCCAGCCGCGCCAGCGCGGCGTGCGCCGCGTTCGGCGCCGCCTTGCGGCAGTTGGCTCGCCGGGCATTGTAGAACTCGTGCACCAGCGCCGGACTGCGCGCGAAACCCTCCGGCGTCGCCACGTCCCGAAAGTCGTATTTCGTCCAGATGCCGCCGGCGTCGCGGAACGTCCCCAGACCCGATTCCGCCGAAACGCCGGCACCGGTCAGAATGACGATGTTGCGCATCCGGCACCTCCGGCGCCAGTGGTGAACAGGAATCGGCAATCCGAAGTTGCCGTAACCCCTTCAGCATGTATCGAACACGCGGCGAAAACAATTTCCGGGCAACTTTCCCGGGAATCCTGTAACATTGCGCCCTTTCACAAAAGGGGAGGTATCGAGATGGCACATTTCCTGTTTCAGGGGCGCTATACGGCCAGGTCCGTAAAGGCCATGGTGGCGAATCCCGAGGATCGTGAAGCGGCCGCGCGGCAACTGATCGAAAGCCTGGGCGCCAAGATGCACGCGTTCTACTTCACCTTCGGCGACTACGATTTCATGGCCATCGTCGAAGGCGACAAGATCGCCATGGCGGGCGGCTCCATGACGGTCGCCGCCGCCGGCGCCGTGTCGGACGCCAAGACTACGCCCCTGCTGACCAGCAGTGAAGCGATGGAGGCGATGGCCAAGGCGAAAGCCGCCGCGGCGACCTATTCCCCGCCGGGCTGAACCGGTCTGGCGAACGCCAGGCCGGCCCACGCCGGCCTGCTCACAGCTAGCCCCCTCGCGCGACAGGAACACAGGCCATACGCGTGCCGTCCGGCCACTCGATGAGCGCGTTGCGCGGCCGCGCGCGGAAGGTCTTGCCGAGCGCCAGCCCGATGCCGCCGCCGGTCCCTGCGGCACCCGATACCCCGACATCCACGCTGTCATCGTCATAGGCGCCGATCAGCCGCACGCCGGGCGTCGCGGCGATGTAGGCCGACGACACGCGTACCGGCGGCGGTCCGCCGCACAGGTAGTCCGGCCCCCGCGCCGACGGACCCGCGGCGCACCCGGCAATCAGCGCCAGGCCAAACGCCGCCAGCCCGGCGCGGATCATCCGATATCCTCCAGGAGCGCCTCGAGACTGCCCAGATGGTCGAGCCGGCGAAACCGCGGCGAGTGCTCCGGCGGCTCGTCATGCTCCAGCGCCCAGGTCACGTCATGGGGCACGTGCACGCCCCAGCTTCCCGCCTCGATCGCCGGAATCACGTCCGATTTCAGGGAATTGCCGACCATCATCGCGCGCTCCGGCCCGTCGCCGTGGTGCGCGAAGGCCAGCCGGTAGATGTCCGGCGTCTTTTCCGAGACGATCTCCACGGCGTCGAACAGATCGCCCATCCCCGACGCCGCCAGCTTGCGCTCCTGATGGAACAGATCGCCCTTGGTGATCAGCACCATCCGGTAGCGCCCCGCCAGCCGGCCAAGGGTATCTTCGACATGCGGCAACGGTTCGACCGGATGGCGCAGGATGTCGCGCCCGGCATCGAGAATATCGCCGATCACGCTGGCCGGCACGCGGCCCTCGGTGATCTCGATGGCGGTCTCGATCATCGACAGGGTGAAACCCTTGGCGCCGTAGCCATAATGCTGCACGTTGCGCTTTTCAGCTTCCAGAAGCCGCTCGCTCAGGCGATCGGCATCGGCGTAGCCGCGCAGCAGATCTGTAAACCGCGCTTCGCCGAGGCGGAAGAACCTCTCGTTGTGCCATAATGTGTCGTCGGCGTCGAAGCCGATCGCCGTCACGCGGCGCATGCGCGGCCTCCGGGGTCCTGGGAGCCTTCAGGCTACCCCCGCCCCGGACCGATGACAATCGCCGCGCGCACAGGCTCCGGCCGCGTCAGCGCCGTTCCGCCGCCGCCTTGTTCAGCGCCGACAGCGCGGATTCGGTGGCCACCCGCTCGATATCGGCTCGCGAAATGCCGAGATCGTGCAGATCGCGATCCGAAAGGCCCTGGAGTTCGCGATAGGTCTGCCGGTAGTTGCGCCGGAAGGTATAGCTGTCGCGCAGCATGGCCGCCGTGCGCTCCAGAAAATCCGCGACGCGCAGAGAGAGAGGGCGCGGTTCGCCGTGTGTATGAGAGATCGTTACCATTGTTCGGCTCCTGTTATCGAAGCTTCCGCTTTCGTTCGTGGTGCACTGCACAAGGTAGTCTTTTGTGCGGTTGCGAACAGTGTGGTTTTTGTCAAACCCGCTATGACTTGGCGTCAAATCACGGCGTGCCCCTTCCAGACTCGCTTGCAGGCGTGATACCGTCGCGGCCGTGGGACAGGAGGCAGACATGGCCGATCCCGCGGCACAAGCCGCCCCGGCTCCCCGGCACCTGTGGGCAGTCGGCATCGCTTCCCTGGTCTGGAACACGGTGATCGCGATGGACTACGCGATGACCCAGGCCCGCTTTGCCGCCTACACCAGCCGGTTCCCCGAGGCCCACCTTGCCTATTTCTTCAGTTTTCCGGTGTGGGCACAGGCCGCCTGGGCGATCTCGCAATGGGCCGCCGTCGCCGGTTCGGTGCTGCTGCTGATGCGCCGCGGCGCGGCGGTTTCAGCGTTCTGGATCGCGCTGATGGCGATGATACTGCCGTCGCTCTACGATTTCACGCTGGCCGATGTCAGCGCCTCGGAGACCGCCGGCTTTTTCGCCACCGCTTTTTCGGCGGTTACCGCGATCGTCGCCGTCCTCCTGCTCTACTACGCGATCACCCAGCGCGCCAACGGTACATTGCGCTGACATGGCCCGGCTTCCCCCGGGGCGCCCGGTGCAACGCATCCTGTTCGTCTGTCTCGGCAATATCTGCCGCTCACCGACCGCCGAGGGCGTCTTCCGCCATATCGCGCAGGGCAGCGGCATCGAGGCCGACAGCGCCGGCACGGCGGACTGGAACGCCGGGCGGCCGCCGCACCGCCGCGCCTGCATCGCGGCGCGGTCGCGCGGCGTCGATATTTCGATGCTGCGCGCGCGCCAGGTCCGGGCGGCCGATTTCCTGCGGTTCGACCTGATGGTGGCGATGGATGGCGGTAACCTGTCCGAGTTGCGGGAGATGCGCCCGCCATCCGGCGGCGCCCGCCTGTCGCTCATGCTCGACCACGCGCCGGAACAGCCGCTGCGCGACGTGCCCGACCCTTATTTCACCGGCGATTTCGACGGCGTTTTCGACCTGCTGGAAACGGCGTCGCGCGGTCTCCTCGCGGTGCTTGCCGGGGGCAGGCGGCGGCCCTGAAACGCGCCGGCTCCACCCGCCCGGGGCCCGGCACGCGGTGCCGGCGCCGCGGTCGATGGCGGGTCAGAACATCGCCAGAATATCGCCGAGTTCGGCCGCGACCCGCGCCGGCGCGCAGCGCTTTCTCATTTCGCGCACCGCCCCGAGGCCGCGTTGCCATTCCGGCGAGCCGACCAGCGATTTCGCCTTCGCGATGCCGTCGGCGATCGCCTGCGGCTTCAATGAGTCGACGAAGAACGGATAGTCGGCGCCGAGATAGTGCTCGGCGTCGTCGACCTGCCGGTTGACCAGCAGGTTGCGGTCGAAGGCGGCGGCGTTGAACCCCTTGGTGAACGGCTTCGGCGCCGAGTGCGGCCGCCGGCGGATGCAGTAGTGCATGTTGTAGCCGGCGGCGGCGGCCAGCGCGCTGGCGAAATTGTCGTCCCTGCCGTAGCCGGCGAGCGCGACATCGGCGGCGGCGGCGGCGGGAATGTAGGTGTTGTCGGGGTTGCCCAAATAGAGCAGGCGCAATTCGCCGCAATCGGGCTGCGGCCGCGGCCGGATGCGCGGATCGGCATGATGGGTGACGAGGCGTATCTCCGCCCCCGGCCTCGGGGCGTAACCGTCGCCCGACAACCTCTCGCGGAGCATCTCCAGCCCGGCGCGCGAGGCCGCGATGTGCACGTCCACCAAGGGCGCGAACGCCGCCGTCGGCGGGCTGTCGACATAATCGACGCAGATCGCGCGCGCGCCGGCGCGCAGTTCCGCGATGGCGTCGCCGACAAGCACCCGCTCGACATGCTTGAGCAGGATCACCACGGCGCCGCGGCACTGCCGCGCGAAGCGCACCTGGCGCGCCGGGTTTCGCGGCGGCGGCGGCGAGACCAGCGAAAACTCGTAGCGCTCGCCGAGATAGCGCCGCGCTATCGCGCAGAGCTGGTCGCAGCGCATGATCTTGGAGCCGACATTCCTGTGTCCGGCCCGATACATGAAAAGAACCCGCAACCTGTCCGCCAAACCCTTCGCCCGCCGCCGCCTGCGCCGTTTCATCGTTCATGGCCGAATTCCGCGGCGCGATCAAACCGGGATTTGCGCCGCGACCGCGTCGGCGCGCGAAATACGCCGAATGCGACAGCAAGGAGTTGCCCGGCACGCGCCGATACGCGCAGCGGCCGCAACACCGGCCGCCCGCCTGTCATCCCCGCGCAGGCGGGGACCTCCCGCGACAACCGCACCGCCCCGTGGCCCGCGAAACCCGCGTCGGATCCCGTCTCGCCCTTCACCACTCAGCCACCCGCACGGCCGCCCGGGACGGAAGTCCCGGGCATGCGCCCGCCCGCGCCGCATGCGGGCTTTCAACAGGCCGTCCATCCCCCGCGCGTCAACCCCGGAACGCGCCCGTCCCCGGGGCAGGGGCGATGCTTGTCAGGCCGGGCAAGGGTTTCCAACGAAGCGCATCGTGATCTAAGCTCCGCCGCGAAGGAGCGGTGCCGCATGACCAACCACCTCTATTACGGCGACAACCTCGCCGTCCTGCGCGACGAGATCGGGGACGAGACCGTCGATCTCATCTACCTCGACCCGCCGTTCAACTCCAACGCCTCCTACAACGTGCTGTTCAAGGGGCCGAAGGGCAACGAAAGCGCGGCCCAGATCGAGGCATTCGACGACACCTGGCACTGGACCGACGCGGCGGAAGAAGCCTTCCACGAGGTGCTGTGACCTG
>JBHHXR010000045.1:0-17135 GCA_046757205.1 Paracoccaceae bacterium | reverse complement strand
CCACCGTCGATGGCACCTCCACCGTCACCTTGTCGGTCTCGAGCTCGCACAGCATCTCGTCGACCGCGACCGGGTCGCCCGTTTTCTTGAACCAGGTGGCGACTGTCGCCTCGGTGACGCTTTCGCCCAGTGTGGGAACTCGGATTTCCACCATGTCCATCTGCCTTTCAGAGCGTCAGCGCATCGTTGACAAGCGCGTCCTGCTGTTTCTTGTGATCACTTGCCAGACCGGTTGCCGGCGAGGCCGCCGCCGGGCGGCCGGCATAGCGCGGGCGCTGGCGTTTCGACTTTATCCGGTTCAGAACCCACTCGATATTCGGTTCGATGAAAGTCCAGGCGCCCTGGTTCTTCGGTTCTTCCTGGCACCACACCACGTCGGCCTTCCTGAAGCGTTTCAGTTCCTTGGTCAGCGACAACGCCGGGAACGGATAGAACTGTTCCAGCCGCATCAGATAGACATTGTCCAGCCCGCGTCTGTCGCGTTCCTCCAGCAGGTCGAAATAGACCTTGCCGGAACACATAACGACCCGTTTGATACGCTCGTCGGGCAGCAGTTCGGTATCCGAGCTGCCGTATTGCGCATCGTCCCACAGTACCCGGTGAAAACTCGATCCCGTCGCCATTTCCGTCAGTTTCGAGACCGCCATCTTGTGGCGTAGCAGGGATTTCGGCGTCATCAGGATCAAGGGCTTGCGGAAGCTGCGGTGCAGTTGGCGCCGGAGGATGTGGAAATAGTTGGCCGGTGTCGTGCAGTTGGCGACGATCCAGTTGTCCTCGGCGCACATCTGCAGGTAGCGCTCCAGCCGGGCCGAGGAATGCTCCGGTCCCTGCCCCTCGAAGCCGTGCGGCAGCAGCATCACCAGGCCCGACATGCGCAGCCACTTGCGCTCGCCCGAAGCGACGAACTGGTCGATCATGATCTGCGCGCCGTTGGCGAAATCGCCGAACTGGGCCTCCCACAGCACCAGCGCGTTGGGCTCGGCCAGCGAATAGCCGTATTCGAAGCCCAGCACGGCGTATTCCGACAGCATCGAATCGATCACCTCGAAACGCGGCTGGCCCTCCACCATGTGGTTGATCATCTTGTAACGCCGCTCGGTATCCTGGTCGATCACCGCGGAATGGCGCTGGCTGAAGGTGCCGCGCGTGCAGTCCTGCCCCGACAGCCGCACCGGGAAGCCCTCCAGCAGCAGCGTTCCGAAGGCAAGCGCCTCGGCGGTCGCCCAGTCGATCCCCTCGCCGGTCTCGATCATCTTCTTCTTGGCGGCCATCAGGCGTTCAAGCGTCTTGTGGATCCTGAAATTCTCCGGATAGCGGGTGAGCGCCGCGCCGACCGTCTTCAGGCGCTCCATCTTGACCGCGGTCCTGCCCCGCTGGTATTTCTGGCCGACCTTTTCGAGCCCCGACCAACGGCCGTCCAGCCAGTCCGCCTTGTTCGGGCGGAAGGCCTTTCCGGCCTCGAACTCCTCGTTCAGCCTGGCCTGGAATTCCGCCTTTGCGTCCTCGACCTCGCCTTCCGGCAGCAGACCGTCGTTGATCAGCCGCTCGGTGTAGATCTGCAGCGTCGTCTTGTGGGTCTTGATCGCCCTGTACATCAGCGGCTGCGTGAACATCGGCTCGTCGCCTTCGTTGTGCCCGAAGCGGCGATAGCAGAAAATGTCGATGACCACGTCCTTGTGGAACTTCTGGCGGAACTCGGTGGCGACCTTGGCGGCGTGCACCACCGCCTCGGGGTCATCGCCGTTGACGTGAAAGATCGGCGCCTCGACCATCAGGGCGATGTCGGTCGGGTAGGGCGAGGACCGGGAGTTGTGCGGTGCCGTGGTGAAGCCGATCTGGTTGTTGACCACGATATGGATGGTGCCGCCGGTCTTGTGCCCCTTGAGGCCCGACAGGCCGAAACATTCGGCAACCACGCCCTGCCCGGCAAACGCCGCGTCGCCGTGCAGCAGCACCGGCAGCACCATGACGCGGTCCTCGTCGTTGTACTGCTGCTGCTTGGCGCGGACCTTGCCCAGCACCACCGGGTTGACCGCTTCCAGATGCGACGGGTTGGCGGTCAGCGACAGGTGCACCGTGTTGCCGTCGAAGCTGCGGTCGCTGGAAGCGCCGAGATGATATTTGACGTCGCCCGAACCCTCCACGTCGTCGGGTTTGTAGCTGCCGCCCTGGAATTCCGAGAAGATCGCCCGGTACGGCTTGGCCATGACGTTGGCCAGCACGCTCAGCCGGCCGCGGTGCGGCATGCCGATGATGATCTCCTTGACGCCCAGCGCCCCGCCGCGTTTGATGATCTGCTCCATCGCCGGGATCAGCGCCTCGCCGCCGTCCAGCCCGAAACGCTTGGTGCCCATGTATTTCACGTGCAGGAATTTCTCGATTCCCTCGGCCTCGACGAGTTTGTTGAGGATCGCTCTGCGGCCCTCGCGCGTGAAATGGATCTCCTTGCCCAGGCCCTCGATCCGTTCCTTCAGCCAGGCCGACTGCTGCGGATCGGAAATATGCATGTACTGCAGCGCGAAGGTGCCGCAGTAGGTGCGTTTCACCAGCGCCAGGATTTCGCCGAGCGTCGCCGTTTCCAGGCCCAGCACGTTGTCGATGTAGATCGGCCGGTCCATGTCCGCTTCGGTGAACCCGTAGCGCCGCGGGTCGAGTTCGGGGTGCGGCTGCGGTTTGGACAGTTTCAGCGGATCGAGATCGGCGATCAGATGTCCGCGGACCCTGTAGGCGCGGATCAGCATCAGCGCCCGGATGCTGTCGACCACCGCCCGGCGGGCCTGCGCCTCCGTGATCTCCACGCCCTTTTCGGCCGCCTTGGCCCTGATCTTTCCGTCGATTTCGGTGGCCGTTTCCCTCGCCCACTGGCCGTCCAGCGCCGCGATCAGTTCGCCACGCGGCGCCGGCGGCCAGTCGGTGCGCGCCCATGACGGCCCGCTGGCCTGGCGCCGGACATCGCCGCCGTCATCGCCCAGCGAACGGAAGAACCGCCGCCAGCCTTCATCGACGGCATCGGGGTTGTCCGCGTAGCGCGCGTAGAGCTGTTCGATGAACTCGGCGTTATGCCCCTGAAGGAAGGACGAGGAATGGAAAAGCTCGTTCGGGCTCTGTTCCGTCATGTCTCCGCTCGGCCGCCCGTTACGGCAGCCGCTCCCGTTGTTCGGCCCGCGGCACCGGGCCTTTCCGTGGCTGCGACCGGACTACCCGATCGCCTTCAATACCGCGTCGCCCAGATGCGCCGGGCTTTCGGCGACGACGAAACCGGCCGATTTCAGTGCGTCGATCTTGTCTTCCGCGCCGCCCTTGCCGCCGGCGACGATGGCGCCGGCATGGCCCATGCGCCGGCCCGGCGGCGCCGTGCGCCCGGCGATGAAGCCGGCGATCGGCTTGGCGCGGCCGCGCTTCGCCTCGTCCCTGATGAACTGCGCCGCGTCTTCTTCCGCCGAACCGCCGATCTCGCCGATCATGATGATCGACCGCGTTTCCTCGTCGGCCAGGAACATCTCCAGCACATCGACATGCTCCAGCCCCTTGATCGGATCGCCGCCGATGCCGATGCAGCTCGACTGGCCCAGGCCGGCCATCGTGGTCTGCTCCACCGCCTCGTAGGTCAGGGTGCCGGAACGCGATACCACGCCGACCGAGCCGCGCTTGTGGATATGGCCGGGCATGATGCCGATCTTGCAGGCCTCTGGCGTGATGACGCCCGGGCAGTTCGGCCCCACCAATGTCGATTTCGAGCCTTCCAGCGTCCGCCTGACCTTCATCATGTCGAGCACGGGGATGCCCTCGGTGATGCAGACGATCAGTTCCATCTCCGCGTCGATTGCCTCAAGAATGGCGTCGGCGGCGAAGGGCGGCGGCACGTAGATGGCCGTGGCGTTCGCGCCGGTCGCTGCCCTCGCCTCCGATACCGTGTCGAAGATCGGCAGCCCGATATGCGTCTGCCCGCCCTTGCCCGGCGTCACCCCCCCGACCATCGTGGTCCCGTAGGCCACCGCCTGCTCGGAATGGAACGTGCCCTGGCTGCCGGTCAGCCCCTGACAGATCACGCGGGTGTTTTCGTCTACGAGAATTGCCATTCTTCTTCCTCTGTTCCGCGCTCGGCGGCTTTACCTTGTCTATTCCACGGCCGCTAACAGCCGGTCGGCGTGCCGGGCCGGATCGGCGCCAGATTGGCATAGATCGCGGTGCGGCCGGTGGCGGGGCGGTGTTCGATCACCACGAGCGTCGGCCCGAAACGCGAGGGCAGCGTCCAACTGGCGCTGTCGCGCCCGGTCTGCTGCCTGACCGGGGTGGGGGCCGGCAACGCGTTCCGGCTGGCATAGACGCGGGCAAGCGCCGCGCCGAATGATCCGTCCGGATCGGAGAGTTGCACGCTGGCCGCGAACTGGGTGCCCAGCGGCGTGGTTTCCGCCGAAATCCCCAGCGTCACGTCGCCCTCTGGCCCGGAATATTCCTGCAACCGGTAGTCCTCGCTGACCTCCGCCGGCCCGGCCGCACGATATCCCGCCTGCCGCAGCAGCGCCGCCGCCTCGCCGACGCAGGGCAGCGCCGCCCGCGTCTTGTCGAAAAATGCCGCCAACGATTCCGCCGACGGTCGTGGCGCGTCCCCGGCCGACACCAGTACCGGCATCAGCGCCAGGCCTATGGCCACGGCCGGTGTCATCCCCTCACCGCCCTGACAATCTTCTGTGCCGCGTCCGCCAAATCGTCGGCCGCGATCACGTTCAGGCCGCTGTCGTTGATGATCTGCTTGCCAAGCTCGACATTGGTGCCTTCCAGCCGCACCACCAGCGGCACCTGAAGGCCGACCTCGCGCACCGCCGCGACCACGCCCTCGGCGATCACGTCGCAGCGCATGATGCCGCCGAAGATGTTCACCAGGATGCCTTTCACGTTCGGATCGGAGGTGATGATCTTGAAGGCTTCCGTCACCTTCTCCTTGTCCGCGCCGCCGCCGACATCGAGGAAATTGGCCGGCTCCGCCCCGTAGAGCTTGATGATGTCCATGGTCGCCATGGCGAGGCCCGCGCCGTTGACCATGCAGCCGATCTCGCCGTCCAGCGCGATGTAGTTCAGGTCGAACTTGGAGGCCGCCAGTTCCTTTGGGTCTTCTTCGGTCTCGTCGCGCAGCGCCAGGATGTCCGGCCGGCGGAACAGCGCGTTTGAATCGAACCCCATCTTGGCGTCGAGGCATTTCAGATCGCCCGCCGTGGTCACGATCAGCGGGTTGATCTCCAGCATCTCCATGTCCTTCTCGATGAACATGGAATAGAGCGTATTCACCAGCTTCACGCATTGTTTGATCTGCCCGCCTTCGAGTTTGAGGGCAAAAGCGACCTTGCGGCCGTGAAATCCCGAAATACCGGATGCCGGATCGACGGAAAAACTGAGGATCTTGTCCGGCGTTGCGGCGGCGACTTCCTCGATGTCCATGCCGCCCTCGGTGGAGCAGACAAACGATACGCGCGAGGATTTCCTGTCCACCAGGATCGCCAGATACAGCTCCCGCGCGATGTCGGAACCGTCCTCGATATAGACCCGGTTGACGACCTTGCCCGCCGGGCCGGTCTGGTGCGTCACCAGCGTCCGGCCGAGCATCCTCTGCGCCTCCTCGGCGGCCTCGCTCACGGATTTGGCGACGCGCACACCGCCCTTTTCGCCGGCGCTGGCCTCCTTGAACTTGCCCTTGCCGCGGCCGCCGGCGTGGATTTGCGCCTTGACCACCCACAGCGGGCCGTCCAGTTCACCCGCTGCCGACTTGGCTTCCTCGGCGCGAAGTACGATCCGTCCGTCGGAGACCGGCGCGCCGAAATCCCGCAGCAGTTTTTTTGCCTGATACTCATGGATGTTCATGTACGGGCCAACCCCCTCTGTCGCACGCAATAACGCCGGCCCGCCGGACCGGCGCGATTCCCGTCTAGCATGTTCTCATGGCACCGCAATCCTTTATGGCCGGTTTCAACCAATTGTGCGAAGAAATTCCCAGTGTTGTGATCACAGTAAAATAGGTGTGATCACGTAGTCAGATCCTGCAGCCGGCGCAGCTCCGGCTCCAGCCTGCCGGCAAGCGCCAGGATGCTGTCCTCCTCGACGTCGTTGCGGTTGTAGCGGTCGAAAAACGCCGCACTCTGGTGGTACAGGTGGAAGGCCGTCGAACTGTCCGACGAAACCAGACCGTTGCCGCGCTGCATCTTCCTGGCGAACATGTCGCGCGTGCGCACCGCATAGTGGTTCACCTGGCCCAATGAGTAACGCCCGGACACGCCCTGGACCCTGTGGAACGGCGAACCGTCGCGAAACCGGCGGTGCAAGTATTCCGGCGGCAGCCTGCGGTTGCCGCCATGCACGATGCGGTAGGCCTCCGGGTCGGTCCCGGCCCTGAATACCGGCCGGTGCACGTGCAGCGCCTCGATGTCCTCGCTGTACCGGAACAGCGTCTTGGTCTGCGAATTCGCTTGGAACCGCTTCTTCGACGCCCGGGTGAAGCGCCGGCTGATCTGCCGACCCGGCCAGACCGCGTTGCCGCCATCGCCGAAAATGCGCCAGCAGAACGCCACCGCATCGGCCTCGCCGATCTCGGCCAACAGGTCGTCCAGCGTGTGGCCGCCCGGCCGGATGTAGAGATACTCGTCGAGATCGAGCCACATCACCCAGTCGCCCGGCGTGAACAGACCCCGCTCCAGCGCCAGGCGCGCGGCGTTGAGTTGCGGCGGCACGTCGCCGGGCGCCGTCTGGCGGAAATGCGCGACCTCGCCGGCCTCGTCCAGAACGTCCAGGAGATCATCCGAGCTGTCGGAGCAGTCGTTTGAAAAGACGATTATGCGGGTGAAGCCGACCACCTTGTGAAGGGCCAGCCATTCCAGGATGAACGGCCCTTCATTCTTCTGTGCCGTGAACAGGACACGGCGCGCCGTGCCGGCCGGGGTCATTTCGAGAGGCTGGAATCGATCCCGATGCACGCCTCGACAAGGCCCTTCACCGCATCCACCGACTTGGTGAACATCGCCTGCTCGTCCCTGTTGAGCTTGATCTCGACGATCTTCTCGATCCCGCCGGCGCCGATCACCGTCGGAACGCCGACATAGATATCCTTGATGCCGTAGGCGTTCTTGACATAGGCGGCGCAGGGCAGCACCCGCTTCTGGTCGCGAAGATAGGCTTCCGCCATCTCGATCGCCGCCGCTGCCGGGGCGTAGAAGGCCGAGCCCGTCTTCAGCAGCCCGACGATCTCGGCGCCGCCGTCGCGGGTGCGCTGGACGATGGCGTCAAGCCTTTCCTGGCTGGTCCATCCCATCTGCACCAGATCGGGAAGCGGAATGCCGGAAACCGTGGAATACCGCGTCAGCGGCACCATGGTGTCGCCGTGCCCGCCAAGCACGAAGGCCGTCACGTCGCGGACCGAAACGCCGAATTCCCCGGCCAGGAAATGGCGGAACCGCGCGCTGTCCAGCACGCCGGCCATGCCGCAGACCTTTTCGCGCGGCAACCCGGAGAATTCGCGCAGGGCCCATACCATCGCGTCCAGCGGGTTGGTGATGCAGATGACGAAAGCGTCGGGCGCGTGGGCGCGAATCCCTTCGCCGACCGACTTCATGACCTTCAGGTTGATGCCCAGAAGATCGTCGCGGCTCATGCCGGGTTTTCGCGGCACCCCGGCGGTGACGATGCAGACATCGGCGCCGGCGATCGCCGCGTAATCGTTGCTGCCGGTGAATTCGGCGTCATACTTGCCGACGGGCGCGCTTTCGGCGATGTCCAGCGCCTTGCCCTGCGGTATGCCCTCGGCAATGTCGAAGAGGACGACGTCGCCAAGTTCCTTGAGTGCCGCCAGATGCGCCAGCGTTCCGCCGATCTGGCCGGCCCCGATCAGTGCTATCTTTGCTCTCGCCATGGTAATTGCTCCCCGATGCGAGTTTATGTTGCACTGCGCAGTAGCGCCAAATCGCCGGTTTCGCAAGTACGGCCGGGCCCCGGCGCGGCGTCTCGTTTGCGGTGCGCCGGTGTCCGGTCCGGCGCAAAGGCGCGCCGGGAACCTGCACATCGTCTGACCTTTGGGGACGAACGGAGATGGAACTTGACACGACATTTTTTCTGTTCGCCGTCCCGGCGGTGCTCTTTGCCGCAATATCGAGAAGCGGCTTCGCCCCCGGTGCCGCCTTCGCGGCCTCGCCGTTTCTGGCGCTGGTTCTGGATCCGGCGCATGCCGTCGGCGTCATGCTGCCGCTGCTGATGTTCATGGACCTGATCGCCCTGCGCCCGTACTGGCGGCGGTGGAGTTGGCCGGATGCCCGGCTGCTGATGTTTGGCGCGATGCCCGGCATCGGTGCCGGGGCGTTCCTGTTCGGCAGGGCCGGTGCCGACACGATCCGCCTGTCAATCGGAATAATTGCGCTGGGATTTGTTGCCTTCACCCTGGCCCGGCGTGCCCGGTATCTGGTTCAGAGAAAGCCTCGGGGTGGGCCATTGCCGGCGTTACTGTGGGGCGCGCTGGCGGGCTTTACCAGTTTTGTCAGCCACGCTGGCGGCCCGCCGGCATTCATGTATTTGCTCGGCCGTCGCCTGGACAAGACGACGTTCCAGGCGACGGCCGTCATCGTTTTCTGGTGGGTAAATCTCGTGAAATTCGGGCCTTACGTCGCTCTCGGCATGTTCACCCGCGAAACGCTCGTCGCGAATATCTGGTTGGCGCCGGTGGCGGCCGCCGGTGTTTTCGTCGGCGTACGGGCGCACGGCGTGCTGTCGCAAGGGACGTATTTCGGCCTGACCTACACTTTTCTCACGCTGACCGGCGCCAAGCTGATCTGGGACGGCCTGACCTGACGGCAGATCACGCGCCGGGGTCGTCCGGCGAAGCCGGCGCGGCTTCGGTCCAGGCCCGGCCGGCGGCGGCCATGCACGATACGCCGTTCGCGCGCGTGACGAGTATGGTCCAGCTGCCGCTTTCCGGCGACACGAATATCTCCACCACCGCACGCGTGTCCTGCATGCCCATCCCGACCTGCTTTTCGCCAAAGCGGGACTGGAGCTGCGCCACGATCCGCGCCCGTTCGGCACATTTCGGTGTCTGCGCCTGCGCGGCGTGCGCAAGCCAGATCATGCCTCCGATTCCGAGCGACAGGGCGAACATCATTCTGAACATGGGTGTGCCTTTCTTTCCGCTTGCCGGACCGGCCGGCAAGGGCCGGCTCAGCTCCTGCCGAAGCATGCGAAAGCGGCGAAAACAAAATCCTACACCACCGAACGATGCTCCGATGCCGCGCGCAACGGGGGGCGATTTGCCACTTGCCTGCCGGTCGCGCGCCGCTATGCTCCCGCTGCGCCGCAACACGCCGAGGACAGATGACATCGAAGGCCCATCCCTACCGATCGGTCCTGTACATGCCCGGCTCGAATTCCAGAGCGCTGGCAAAAGCTGCGGCCCTGCCGGCCGACGCGCTCATCCTCGATCTGGAAGATGCTGTCGCGGTTTCCGAGAAAGCCGCGGCCCGCGACATGGTATGCGCCGCCGTCAGGACGGGCGGCTTCGGCGCGCGGCGGGTCATGGTCCGGACCAACGGCCTCGATACGGACTGGGGCCGCGATGATTTCAAGGCAGCCTGCGCCGCCGGCCCGGACGCGATCCTGGTGCCGAAGATCGACAGCGCATCGGACGTACGCAGCGCGGCAGATCTGCTCGCCGATTTCAGCGCGCCGCAGCAGACCCGGCTTTGGGTCATGATGGAAACCCCGCGCGCCATGCTGAACGCGGCGCAGATCGCGGCGGCATCTCCGCGCCTCGAAGGCATGGTTCTGGGCACCAACGACCTGATGAAGGACATCGGCGCGATCGCCCGGCCCGACCGCCTGCCGCTGCTGACCGGCCTCGGGCTGTGCATCCTCGCCGCGCGCGCCGAGGGCCTGGTCTGCGTCGACGGCGTCTACAACGCCTTCCGCGACACAGCCGGGCTGCGCGCCGAGTGCGAGCAGGGCCGCGCCATCGGGTTCGACGGCAAGACCCTGATCCACCCGGCCCAACTGGCCGTCGCCAACGAGGTTTTCGCGCCGTCGCCCGCCGAACTCGCCGAAGCGCGGAAATTCGTGGAAGCCTTCGAGCAGGCGGCGGCGCGGGGCCAGGGCGTCGCCGTGGTCGACGGGCGCATCGTCGAAAACCTGCACGTCGAAGCCGCCCGCCGCACCATCGAAAAGGCGGAAATGATCGCGGCCCTCGAAACCGCCGGGGCGCAGGCCGCCGGCTAGAACGGAGAAGATCCGATGACAATGCTGGTAACAGGACTGATCCTCTGGGTGCTGGCCCATTTTTTCAAGCGCCTCGCCCCGGCCGCGCGTGCGGGTCTGGACGACGCCGTCGGCGCCGGCCCCGCCAAAGGCATCGTCGCGCTCGTTCTGCTGGCCGCGGTGGTTCTCATGGTCACCGGGTACCGGGCGGCGCCGTTCGATCCGGTCTATGAGCCGCCCGCGTGGGGGGTCTACGTCAACAACGCCGCCATGCTGATCGCCATCGCACTGCTGGGCGCCGGCTCGTCGAAGGGGCGGGCGCGGTCGCTGATGCGGCACCCCATGCTGACGGGCGTGATCGTATGGGGCTTTGCACATCTGATCGCCAACGGCGACCTGGCATCGGTTGTCCTGTTCGCCGGGTTGCCGGCGTGGGCGCTGGCCAACATGATGCTGATCAACGCGCGCGAGCCGGAATGGCAGCGCCCCGAACCCGGCCCGGTGTCCGGCGACGTCCTCCTTGGCGTGATCACCGTCGTGCTCTTCGCGGTCATCGCGCTGATCCATTCCTATGTCGGCCCGCCGCCGTTCGGTGCCTGACGCGATGCTTGATTGCCGGCCGATTACCGAACACGACCCCTCCGGGTTCTGCCATCGTGTCACCGAAGCGCCGGCCAATGGCTGGTCGCTGCACGGGCACCCGCTCTGCGCCTGCCACGCCGACCGCGGCGTCATGCGCCGCGCGCAGGCTGCCGTGAAGGAAATCGGCGCCGGTTACGATCGCGGCATGAAACCGGGAAACCTGTGATGTCGAAAACCAGCGCCGGCTTCTTTTTCGAGGATTACTCGGTCGGCCAGCGCCTCGCTCACGCCGCACCGCGGACCGTCGGCACAGGAGAGCGGGCGCTCTACACGGCGCTCTACCCGTCGCGTTTCGCGCTGTATTCGTCCGACGAATTCGCCAGATCCTGCGGCCTGCCGGCGAGCCCGGTCGAGGAACTCGCGGTGTTCCATACTGTCTTCGGAAAGTCCGTCGCCGACATTTCCCATAACGCCGTCGCAAATCTGGGCTACGCGGAGGGCCGTTTTCTGGCCCCGGTCTATCCCGGCGACACGCTGTCATCCGCTTCCGAAGTGATCGGCCTGAAACAGAACTCAAGCGGCAAGTCCGGCATCGTCTGGGTGCGCACCACGGGCGTCAACCAGCGAAGCGAGCCGGTGATCGAGTATTGCCGCTGGGTCATGGTCCGCAAGCGCGACCGCGACGCGCCGGCGCCCGAAACGGTGATCCCCGGCCTCGCGTCGTCGGTGCCCGCCGAGCGGCTGACCGTCCCCGACGGCCTCGATTTCACCGATTACGATTTCACGCTGGCCGGCGAACCGCACCGTTTCGGCGACTACGCCGTTGGCGAACGGATCGACCACGTCGATGGCGTGACCGTAGAGGAAGCCGAACACATGATCGCCACGCGCCTGTGGCAGAACACGGCACGGGTTCATTTCGACACCGGCGCGCGGCCCGACGGCAAGCGGCTGGTCTATGGCGGGCACGTCATCTCGCTCGCCCGCGCGCTGAGTTTCAACGGCCTCGCCAATGCCCAGATGATCGCCGCGATCAACGCCGGAACGCACGCCAATCCCTGTTTCGCCGGCGATACGGTGCGCGCCTGGTCGGAGGTTCTGGAAACCGCACCGACCGCCGCGCCCGGCGTCGGCGCGCTGCGCCTGCGCCTGGTGGCCACGAAAGAAGCTGCGGGTGAATTCGAACTTCGCGCGGAGGACGGAAGATACCGCCCGGGGATTCTGCTGGACCTGGACTACTGGGCGCTGGTGCCGCTCTGACCGGGGGCTTTCGCCCGGCGCGCAGCACGCCCGCGTTGCGGCGCCGGGGCCGGCCCGCGATCAATGAATGCTGCAATGCGTCAATATGCGGGGCCCGGCAACCGCAAGTGCATTTGCAATTCCCGTGTCTATCCGATTATTAGGTACCTAGAGTTCGATATCCATCGGATTGACCGCATTGGAAAGAGGGCACGTGAAGAATGGCTGATGCAACCGTCAAGTCCCGCCCGTTATCGCCCCACCTGCAAGCTTACCGGATGTACATCACGATGGTGGTGTCCGGCCTGCACCGGATCACCGGTTTCGGCATGATCGTCTCGGCCATCCTTGTTGTCTGGTGGTTCATCGCCGCCGCCGCGTCGCCGGAATACTTCGCCTTGGTGGATGGCTTGCTGACTTCCTGGATCGGAACGCTGGTGATGGTCGCGTCGCTCTACGGCCTGTGCCACCACTTCCTGAACGGCATCCGCCACCTGATCTGGGACACCGGAAGGATGCTCGACAAGGAGGCGGTGAACAGTTCCGCCTGGTTCGTGCTGGTCGGCGCGCCGGCGCTGGCGATCCTTGTGCTTCTGATCGTTGTGCTGGGCTGAGGGAGGAAGAAATGAGCTTCAAGACAGATTACGCCCGCGCCCACGGCTGGGGTTCCGCCCATGACGGCGTCCATCATTTCTGGGTGCAGCGGGTCACGGCCGTCGCCCTGATCCCGCTCACCGTGTTTTTCGTCTTCCCGTTTGCGGGCGCTCTCGGTAGCGGCCACGAGGCGGTGCTGGCCACCTACCGCAACGGCTGGAACGCCTTCATCGCCATCAGTTTCGTCGCCGTCAGCCTGTACCACCTGAAGCTCGGCCTGCAGGTCATCATCGAGGACTACGTGCATTCCAAGCCGCTGCGTCTGACCTGCCTTCTGGCGAACATCATCCTCAACGGGGCCTTCGGCATAGCAGGGGTCTTCGCAATCGCAAAAATAGCTTTCGGCGCCTGATCTCGGAGAGTTCCAATGGCCGCTTATGATTTCATCGACCACAGCTACGATGTCGTTGTCGTGGGCGCCGGCGGCGCCGGGCTGCGGGCCACCCTCGGCATGGCCGAGCAGGGCCTGCGCACGGCTTGCGTCACCAAGGTCTTTCCGACGCGTTCGCATACCGTGGCGGCGCAGGGCGGGGTCGCCGCCTCTCTGTCCAACATGGGCCCTGACAACTGGCAGTGGCACATGTACGACACCGTCAAGGGGTCGGACTGGCTGGGCGACGAGGACACCATCGAATACGTCACCCGCGAGGCCCCGCGCGCCGTCTATGAGCTCGACCACTACGGCGTGCCCTTCAGCCGCACCGAGGACGGCAAGATATACCAGCGCCCGTTCGGCGGCATGACTTCGGAGTTCGGCGAAGGTCCGCCGGTGGCGCGCACCTGCGCCGCCGCCGACCGCACCGGCCACGCCATGCTGCACACGCTCTACGGCCAGTCGCTGAAGCACAACGCGGAGTTTTACATCGAGTATTTCGCGCTCGACCTCATCATGTCGCGCGACGGCCAATGCCAGGGCGTCATCGCCTGGAATCTCGACGACGGCACCATCCACCGGTTCGCGGCCAAGATGGTGGTGCTGGCCACCGGCGGCTACGGCCGCACCTATTTCTCCTGTACCTCGGCGCACACCTGCACCGGCGACGGCGCCGGCATGGTGGCGCGCGCCGGCCTGCCGCTTCAGGACATGGAATTCGTGCAATTCCACCCAACCGGCATCTACGGTGTCGGCCCGCTGATCACCGAAGGGGTGCGCGGCGAGGGCGGCTATCTGACCAACTCCGAGGGCGAACGCTTCATGGAACGCTATGCGCCGACCTACAAGGACCTCGCCTCGCGCGATGTGGTGTCACGCTGCATGACGCTGGAGATCCGCGAGGGCAGAGGCGTCGGCCCGCTGAAGGACCACATCAACCTGCACCTCAACCACCTGCCGCCGGCGGTGATCCACGAGCGCCTGCCCGGCATCGCGGAATCGGCGCGCATCTTCTGCGGCGTCGACGTCACCAAGGACCCGATCCCGGTGATCCCGACAGCGCATTACAACATGGGCGGCGTCCCGTCGAACTACTGGGGCGAGGTGATCCGGCCTACCGCGGACGACCCCGACGCGATCGTTCCCGGCCTGATGGCGGTCGGCGAAGCGGCCTGCGCCTCGCTGCACGGCGCCAACCGGCTCGGCTCCAACTCGCTGATCGACCTCGTCGTGCTCGGCCGCGCCGCCTCGATCCAGGCCGGTCGCGTCGTCAACCGGGATGCCCCGGCGCCGACGCCGGACGCCAAGTGCTGCGACGGCATCATGGCGCGCTTCGACCGCATTCGAAATGCCGACGGGAACACGGCAACCGCCGATCTGCGCCTCGAAATGCAGCGCGCCATGCAGGAGGACGCCGCCGTGTTCCGCACCGAGGCATCGCTCGCCAGCGGCTGCAAGCGCGTCTCGGCGGCGTGGAAGAAGCTCTCCGACATCAAGGTCACCGACCGTTCGCTGATCTGGAATTCCGACCTGATGGAGACGCTGGAGCTGGAAAACCTGATGGCCAACGCCATCACCACCATCTACTCGGCCGAAGCCCGCAAGGAAAGCCGCGGCGCCCACGCCCGCGAGGACTTTCCCGACCGCGACGACAAGAACTGGCGCAAGCACACGCTGAGCTGGGTCAGCGACAAGGGCAAGGTCAAGCTCGATTACCGCCCGGTGCACCACAAGCCGATAACGCCGCTCAAGGAAGGCGGCATCGACCCCCGGAAGATAGCGCCGAAGAAGCGCGTTTACTGAGGAGAGCCCGATGAGATACGCGATCCCCCTGGCCGCCGCCGCCCTGCTCGCCGCCTGCCAGACGCAGCCGCAGGCATCCCGCCTGAGCTTCGAACAGGCCCAGCGCGAGTGCTTCGACCACGCCGTGGCCAGCGTGCCCACCAAGCCCGGCGAAACCGTCAAGGCCGCCATCGGCCCCGACGGCAGCTTCCGCGGCGGCATCTTCAAGGACGGCTTCCTGCGCGGCAACGTAACGTCGGCGCAGTACGACCTGTGCATGGCCGAAAGATACGGCGCCGTCGCCCGCGGCAGCAAGATCGAGGTTACCGATGGCGTATTCCTGACGCCGGACGAGAAACTTGCCTGGGACCAGATGACCCCGGAAGAGCGCGAGCGCGTTCGCCTGTTCATGATCAACGGCGGCACCTTCGCCTCCGCATTGGGGAGTGATACCTGATGGTCGAATTTACCCTGCCGAAGAACTCGCGCATCACCGTCGGCAAGACCTGGCCGAAACCGGAAGGGGCCAGCAACGTCCGCGCCATCAAGATCTACCGCTACGACCCCGACAGCGGCGCGAACCCGCGCCTCGACACCTATTTCATCGACACCGACAAATGCGGGCCGATGGTTCTCGACGCGCTGATCAAGATCAAGAGCGAGATCGACCCGACGCTCACCTTCCGCCGTTCCTGCCGCGAAGGCATCTGCGGTTCCTGCGCCATGAACATCGACGGCATCAACACGCTGGCCTGCACCTACGGGCTCGACGAGATCAGGGGCGACGTGAAAATCTACCCGCTGCCGCACATGCCGGTGGTCAAGGACCTGATCCCCGATCTCACCCAGTTCTACGCCCAGCACGCCTCGATCATGCCGTGGCTGGAGACCAGGACCAACCGCCCGGAAAAGGAATGGCGGCAATCGGTGGAGGACCGCAAGAAGCTCGACGGGCTCTATGAATGCGTGCTGTGCGCAAGCTGCTCGGCTAGCTGCCCGAGCTACTGGTGGAACACCGACCGCTATCTCGGCCCGGCGGCGCTGCTGCACGCCTACCGCTGGATCGTCGACAGCCGCGACGAGGCGACCGGCGAGCGGCTCGACGATCTGGAAGACCCGTTTCGCCTCTACCGCTGCCACACCATCCTGAACTGTACCCAGACCTGCCCCAAGGGCCTCAACCCGGCCAAGGCCATCGCCGAGATCAAGAAGATGATGGTGGAGCGGACGTTGTAAGCCGGCGCCCGCTCCGGGACCTTCGGCCACCGATGATACGCGATCCGGCGCGGCAGAGCGTCGAGGCCGGTTGCGGCGGCGCGGAGCTCACCGCGCCGATCAGGGTTCTGGGCTGACGAAATTCAGCGGCACGGGCATCCTGCCCACCACCCTTTCCGGCTTTCTGGGTTCCTCAAATATCCCCGCCGGAGGCTTCCACGACACCGGCCCCACGCACAGGCCCCTCAACATGGAAAACGGCTTTGCTTGCGATATCAACAACATGATCCCGTGCACACGCGTGTGCACACACCGTCTACGTGGTTCGGGCGGCACCGGGCCGCCTCAGGCGAAGGCCGCCTCCAGCGCGATCTCCACCATGTCGCCGAAGCCCTTTTCGCGGTCCTCGGACGGCAGCGCCTCGCCGGTCTGCAGGTGATCGCTGATCGTCAGTATCGCGAGCGCCCGGCGCCCGTGCCGCGCCGCCAGCGTGTAAAGCTCCGCCGCCTCCATCTCGACGGCGAGGATGCCGTGCCGCGTCATCTGCTCGTTCAGGTCCGGCCGCTCGTCATAGAACACGTCAGAGGAATAGATGCCGCCCACGTGGTACGGCGTGCCGCGTATTTCCGCCACCGCGACGGCCGCCCTGAGCAGCGACCAGTCGGCGCAGGGCGCATAGTTCAGTTCCCGGAAGAACCCCTTCGACGGCGTCGACAAGGACGACGATGTCATCGCGATCACCAGATCGCGCAGCTTCACGTGCTGCTGCATGGCGCCCGCAGAGCCGATCCGGATGACCGTCCTTGCGCCGTATTCCATCATCAGTTCGTTGACGTAGATCGACAGCGACGGCATCCCCATGCCGGAGCCCTGGATGGTCACCTCATGGCCGTTCCAGGTGCCGGTGAAGCCCAGCATCCCGCGCACCTCGTTGACGCAGCGGGCGCCGTCAAGGAACTTCTCCGCCGCCCATCTCGCCCGGTACGGGTCGCCCGGCAGAAGAACGGTTTCAGCGATATCGCCCGGCGCGGCGCCGATGTGGATCGTCATGGCTCACCTCTGGAAAGTATCG
>JBHHXR010000044.1:0-17256 GCA_046757205.1 Paracoccaceae bacterium | reverse complement strand
CTGGGCCTCGATCGTGCGCAAGATCGTGCTGCCCGGCGCCATGCCCGGCATCCTCTCCGGCCTGCGCATCTCGCTGGCCATCGCCATCATCCTTCTGGTCGCCGCCGAAATGCTCGGCGCCGAATACGGCATCGGCGCCTATATCCTGGAGGCCGGCTCGCTCTACGATCTCGAACGCCTGTTCGTCGGCGTCACCATACTTTCGCTCCTCGGTGTCGCGGTGAACCACCTTCTCGGCCTGGTCGAGAGCAGGGTGCTGGCCTGGCGCGTGTGAATGGCCGGCGTGGCCGGCATGGCACAATCCCGCGACCGGGGCACCGCCGGGGGCTAAACGATATACTTCGCAATTGCCGCCTGTTACGGTGCGGCAACTGACCGCCGCCGCTAGGGGTTTGTATCCGTGCATTGGAGGAAATCTTGGCCGACTGTCGCCTTGCGGACGTTGGCGGTGCTCGTTTTCGCATGGCCGGTGGCGGCGGACGCCGAAGGGGAGCGGGTCGCGCTGCTGATCGGCAATGCGCGCTACGACCTGCCGGAGCTTGCGCTGCGCAATCCCGAAAACGACGTCATCGCCCTTGGTGAGAAACTGCGCGCGCTCGGCTTTTCGGTGTCGGAAGCGCTGAACGTCGACCGCGCGGGCATGGAAACGGCGCTGGAGCGGTTCGCCGCGGCGGCCGACCACGCCGAGATCGCGCTCTTCTTCTTTGCCGGGCATGGCGTACAGGTGGCCGGCGAAAACTACCTGATCGCAACGGAATTCGATCGACTGGACGAGGCGGAACTGGCGCAGGCCGCGGTGACGATGGGCCGGGTACGCGATGTGTTCGAAGCGGCAAGACCGGAGGTCGGCGTCCTGATCCTCGACGCCTGCCGTAATAACCCGTTTACCGAATCGGGCGCGGCGGCGCGCGGACTTGTCCGCGCCAAGGGCGGTGCCGGTCTGCTCTATGCCTACGCCACGGACCCCGGCAACGTCGCCTACGACGGGAAAGGTGCGAACAGCGTATTCACCGGGTCTCTTCTGGAACAGATCGGCACGCCCGGCATCGACCTGCGCATCATGTTCGGCCGCGTGCGCCAGGACGTGGTTCTGGAAACCCAGGGCCAGCAGGTTCCCTGGGTCGAGGAGGCGGTGCTCGGCGAGCATTATCTGGCGGGCAAGTCTGCCGGCGCCTCTATCGACGACGCCTACGCCAGCGAGCTTCAGATCTGGCGCAGGATCTTCGACAGTTCCGAGCCGGAACCGTTCGAAGACTACCTGCGGAAGTATCCCGACGGGCTCTTCAGCCAGTTTGCCAGGGACCGGATATCGATGCTGCGCCAGGCGCGTCTGGCCGGTGCCGCCTCGGCGCAATCGAGCGCGGAACTGCTGGCGCAGGCGGAACCGGAACCGGTGGCCGCCGCGCTTGCCGCGCTGGGATACATGCAGCAGGCGCGCGGCCTGGGCGATCTGGCGCTGAGCGATCTGGCACGCGCCTTCAGCGCCTATCGTTCGCAACTGAGCAACCCGGATGCCGCCAGTATCGACCAGCTCTATTCCGACGCCGCCCGGCTTTCGATGTTTCTGGCAGCGGCAACCGCGCAGCGTATCCGCACCGATCTCGTCGCCCTGAAAAGTGTCGAGCGGACCGTTACCATAGCCGACGACGCGCTGGTGCAGATCGCCGAGATCGCGCGCACGGACCCGTCCGCCCTGCCGGTTCTGGAGGCGGCGCGCGCCGACCGGGATGCGATAGGCAGGTCGCACGCGGAAATTCTTCTGCGCCTCGACCAGAGCCGCACCTACTACCACGAACTTCTCAACCGCGCGGCCAGGTTCATTCCGCCCGACGTGACCGTCGACGTACTCGGCAGCCGCCGGCAGACTCGCGGGATAACGGATCTGGAACGGCGCCTCGTGCGGGACGCGGAGATATTCCTGCGTCACGTCTCCGAAGTCAGAGAGGAAACCGAAGGGAGCTACGCATGGCTGGCCGATTTTCTGCCAATAAACTGACCGCCGCCGCGCTGTCGGCAACGCTCGTGCTGGCGGGATGCGCCGCCCCTCCGGCGCCCGAGGCAGCCAAACAGGAAACCGCGCAGGATCCCGAGGCGCGGTTGAGAACGCTGTCGGCCGCGATGCAGAAAACCGTTCTCGAGGGTGCGCTGGCGGGCGCCGCCGCCGGCACCGCGATCGGCATGCGCATTGGCACCGGTACCAACCGGAATCGCAACCGGAACATCGGCTTCACGATCGGCCTCGGCGCCGGGGCGGCGGCCGGTAGCTACGTTGCGTACCTGCAGAAGGAATACGCCACGAAAGAGGACCGGCTCGAACGTCTGCGCGCCGACCTCGACAAGAACAACGCGGAAATCGCGACGACGCTGAACGTGATGCGCGAAGTGCTGGCCGTTCAGCGCACGGAACTGGACGCGTTGAGGGCGAAAGTGGCCGCGGGCACTGCCGACAGGGCCGCACTCGAAGCTGAGGTCGCCGACGCCAGTGCGAACCTGGCCGAAATGCAGAAGGCCATCGACGGCGCCGCCGGACGGCAGGCGGAATTCGCCGAAACCCGGGGCCTCGAACTCGTCGACGAAAGCGGCGAGGGAGCGGAAGCCGAACTCGACCTGCTGGCCCGGCGCGTCGCGGCAATGCGTGCGGTCGCGGCCGATCTTGCCGCCCAATTGTAGGAGAACACGATATGCGCAGCCTCGTCCTGCTGGCCGCACTGAGCGCCCTGACATCTGCCTGCAAGACAACGGGCGATCCCGCCGAGGGCGGGTTCTTCTCGGGGGTTGCCGGGGTGGCCGGCGGCGGATACCAGGCCCGTGTCGATGAACGCGAGCAGGCCGTCGCAGCAGCGCAGGCGGAGAACGCGGCGCTGCGTCAGGAACAGGCCGGCGTCGCCGCGGATACCGCCGCCGTGCGGGCGGAAATCGAGAAGCTGCGCCGCGAACTGGCAAAGCTGAAATTCACCATCCTGCAGCAGAAAACCAAACTCGGCACGGTCGACGACGCCACCGGAGCGCGGATCGACGCGATCCTGAACGCCAAACCCGGCGGTTCCACCGATGTCGCGAAACTGGCGGCGCTGCGGAAAACCGTTGCCGACGCGCGGGCGCTCTCGGCCGAATTGGCCGGACTGTCCGGCTGACACGGCTTGGCGAGGCGGCACGGCCGCGTCCCGACAGCGCTGGCGATGACGCCGTTGCTCCGGCGGTCTTGCACTGCCCGCAGTTGCGCTCTACATCTTGCCCCGAATCCGAGGAGACCCCGCATGGCCATCGAAGCCCATGAAATCGAGAGCCTGATCCGCGCCGCCTTTCCGACAGCAAAGATCACCATCAAGGACCTCGCGGGCGACGGCAACCACTACGCCGCCGAGGTTGTGGCCGAGGAGTTTCGCGGCAAGAACCGGGTGCAGCAGCAACGCATGGTCTACGCCGCGCTGCAAGGCAGGATGGACGGCCCGGCCGGCGAGTTGCACGCGCTGGCGCTGACTACCAAGGCGCCCGACTGATGCGGGCCCTTGCCCTTGTCATCGGCGCGACGATCGCCATGTTTGTTTTTCGTGGTGCCGAGGGCACGTGGTGGAAGACGCCGGCGTAGCGGGCTTGCGCAATGGTATCCGGGAACGACGGAGCGCTCGGCGGACGATTTTGGGGAACAGGCGCGGCAAAGCCCGCCGGCATGCAGCTAACAGAGGAACTCAGATGACAAATCCGGCACATGACCTGATCAGGTCCGAGGTCGAGAGCAACGACGTCGTTCTCTTCATGAAGGGCACGGCGCAGATGCCGCAATGCGGGTTTTCATCCCGCGTCGCGGGCGTGCTGAACTACATGGGTGTCCCCTTCAAGGACGTGAACGTGCTGGAAGACGACGCGATCCGCCAGGGGATCAAGGAATTTTCCGACTGGCCGACGATCCCGCAGCTCTACGTCAAGGGCGAATTCGTCGGCGGTTGCGACATCATCACGGAAATGACGCTGTCCGGCGAGCTTGACCAGCTTCTGGCCGAAAAGAACGTCCCCTTCGATAAGGACGCCGCCGACAAGATCCGGGAAGCCAACGGCTGACCGGCCGGCGCAGGTTGATCAACCGGCGGCGCGTGCTTCCAGTTCGCCGGCGATGGCCTCCACCTCCGAGGCCAGTCGTTCCAGCAACGTCAGCGCCGCCTGAGGCTGCGGTTGGGTCGCGCGGCCGGTTTCCTTGCCCATGACGGCCATTCTGGCTTCGGCGCTCTTCAGCCGCTCCTCGAGCTGCTTGACGCGCTCCTCGGCAGCCTGAAGCTGCCAGGCGAGGCCGATGGTCTTGTCCGAAAGCATCAGTCCGGCCATCAGCAGCATGCGGCTTTCCGGCACCCGGCCGATCGAATCCTTCAGCGACATCGCCTCGTCGTTCAGAAGCTGCGCCGCCGCCAGCAGGTGCGTCTCCTCGCCCTCGTCGCAGACGACGGCGAATTTCCGCTCTCCGATCTCCACGTTGACTTCAGGCATTCTGCGCCTCCCCCAGCAGCGGCGACAACTGGGCGATCAGCTTGTCCAGCTCGTCGGCCTCGCGCCGCCGCAGCGACTTGAGCTCGGACAGCTCGCGCGCGAGCGCCTCGGATTTCGCCCGGCTGCGATCGAGCTGCGCCGCCAGCGCCTCGGCGTCCTTGTTGTCCTGCCCCGAGGCGGCCGCGTCGCGGATGCGTGTCAGCGCCAGCGCCAGCCTCTCTTCGATTTTCATCAGGTCTGTCATGTCAGCCCTTGTCTGTTGCATACCGATTACGGGCCGAATCGCGATACGGCCGGATTTCCCCATAAATCGTGACCTGTCTAGCGCGTTTTGCCGCGCCTTTGAATGACATTTCGGCCGGCCGCGAACTTGACCGCTTTCCGCAGCCTGTTAACAGTGCCGCCATCAGAGTCGCCGCCCGCCCGCCGGGCACGGCGCCACCCCTGCTAAACATTGAGGGCACAGTGGAAATCCCGCAAATCCGACAGAACCACCCCGATCACTGGTCGAAGGCGACGGCACTGCGCGTGCTGGCGATGGACGCCGTACAGGCCGCCAATTCCGGCCACCCCGGGATGCCCATGGGCACCGCCGACATGGCCACCGTACTGTTCGGGAAACATCTGAAATTCGACGCATCGGCGCCCGACTGGCCCGACCGGGACCGGTTCGTGCTGTCGGCCGGGCATGGCTCCATGCTGCTTTACGGGCTGCTTTATCTGACCGGCTATCCCGGCATGACGATCGAGGAGATCCGCAATTTCCGTCAGTTCCGCTCAAGGACCGCCGGCCATCCGGAATACGGCCACGCACCGGGCATCGAAACAACGACCGGACCGCTTGGCCAGGGCATCGCCAATGCCGTGGGAATGGCCATGGCCGAGGCCTCGATGGCTGCCCGCTTCGGAAAACGCGTCGTCGATCACCGCACCTACGTCATCGCCGGCGACGGTTGCCTGATGGAGGGGATCAGCCACGAGGCGATCGGTCTGGCGGGCAGGCAGCAATTGTCGAAACTGATTGTTCTGTGGGACAACAACGGCATCTCCATCGACGGCGAGATCGCGCTCTCCGACGTCACCGACCAGAAGGCGCGGTTCGCGGCCGCCGGCTGGCACGTCACGGGCTGCGACGGCCACGATCCGGCGGCGATCGACCGGGCGCTGTCGGAGGCGCGGAAATCCCCGTTGCCATCGCTCATCGCCTGCCGCACCCATATCGGTTTCGGCTCGCCCGCCAAGCAGGACAGCGCCAAGGCCCACGGCGCGCCGCTGGGCGAGGACGAGATCGCCAGGGTGCGCGAGGTCTACGGCTGGCCGCACCCGCCCTTCGTCATCCCCGCCGACATCAAGGCGGCGTGGGAAGCCGTCGGATCGCGCGGCGCGCAGGCTCGCGCCGAGTGGGAAAGCCGCCTGGCGGCGCTGTCGGACAACAAACAACGCGAGTTCGCCCGCGTCGTCGGTGGAGAGGCGCCGAAACGGCTGTCGGCCACGATAAAGGCGATCAAGAAAGCCGCCGCTTTCGAGCGGCCCAGGGTCGCCACCCGCAAGGCCTCGGAGAATGTGCTGGCGGCGGTCAACCCGGTCACGCCCGAGACCATCGGCGGCTCCGCCGACCTGACCGGCTCGAACAACACGCTGACCGCCGGGCTTGGAACCTTCGACGCCGAAAACCGCAAGGGCCGCTACGTCTACTACGGCATCCGCGAACACGCCATGGCGGCGGCGATGAACGGCATGGCGCTGCACGGCGGCGTGAAACCCTATGGCGGCACCTTCCTCGTGTTCGCCGATTACGCCCGCGGGGCGGTGCGGCTCTCGGCATTGATGGGCGTTCCCGTCACCTACGTGTTGACGCACGATTCCATCGGGCTGGGCGAGGACGGGCCGACGCACCAGCCGGTCGAACACCTCGCCATGCTGCGCGCCACGCCCAACCTGAACGTGATACGGCCTGCCGACACCGTGGAGACCGCCGAAGCCTGGGAGGTCGCGCTGTCGTCAAGAGCCACACCGACGGTGCTGGCTCTCACGCGGCAGGGGCTGCCGACGGTGCGGACGCAGCACAAATCGAAGAACCTGACGGCGCTCGGCGGCTACGTTCTGGCCGAGGCGGAGAACCAGCGGCGGGCGATCCTCATTGCCACCGGTTCCGAAATCGAAATCGCGCTGGCGGCGAAGGCCGATCTGGAGTCGCGCGGGATCGGCACCCGCGTCGTCTCCCTGCCCTGCTGGGAGCTCTTCGCGGCGCAGGACCCGGCCTATCGCCGCCGCGTTCTGCCCGGCGGAGCGGTTCGCGTAGGCATCGAGGCGGGCATGCGTTTCGGCTGGGATGCCTGGCTGTGCGGCGAGCGCGGAAACGGCAAGCGGTCGGACTTCGTCGGCATGCAAGGTTTCGGGGCGTCGGCGCCGATCAAGGACCTCTACGCCCATTTCGGCATCACGGCGGAGGCCGTCGCGGCAAAGGTCGAAGCCCTGCTGTAGCTCCATGGGTGCGCCAAAATGAACAATCGCGCCGCCTTCTGGATTGCGGTCTGTTTGGTGCTGGCGTTCGGACTTGACTGGCTGGCGAACGGCGGTGACGGCACGGTGTTTGCCGGCCGACAGTTCTGGCGGCTGATCGATTGGATGGCGTTTTGGCGCTAGAACTGCGGGGGCGGGCATGACCTGGAAAACACTCGACGACATGGACCTGACGGGCAGGACGGTTCTGACACGGGTCGATATCAACGTGCCTGTCGATCATGGAAAGGTCACCGACACGACCCGGATCGAACGCATCGCCCCCACGATCCGCGATATTCTGGCAAATGGTGGAAGACCTGTCCTTCTCGCCCATTTCGGACGCCCGAAAGGCAGGATGGTGCCGGAGATGAGCCTGTCCATCACCCTGCCGGCGTTGCGCGAGGCATTTGGAACCAATGTCGCCTTCGCGCCGGACTGCATCGGTCCGGAGGCGCGGGGCGCGGTCGACCGCCTTGCCGCGGGCGACGTGCTGCTCCTGGAAAACACGCGTTTTCACAAGGGCGAGGAGCAGAACGACCCGGGCTTCGCGGCGGAACTGGCGGTACTGGGCGACGTCTACTGCAACGACGCGTTCTCCGCCGCCCACCGCGCGCATGCTTCCACCGACGCTCTGGCGCGCCTTCTTCCGGCCTGCGCCGGGCGGCTGATGCAGTCTGAACTCGAGGCGCTGGAGAAAGCGCTGGCGAAGCCGGAACGCCCGGTGGTCGCGGTGGTCGGCGGCGCCAAGGTTTCCACCAAGCTCGACCTTCTGGGCAACCTCATCGCCCGGGTCGACAGCATGATCATCGGCGGCGGCATGGCGAACACGTTTCTCGCCGCGCGCGGCATCGACGTCGGCAAGTCACTGTGCGAGCACGACCTGGCCGGTACGGCGCGGGAAATCATGTCGCGCGCGCGGACCGGGAACTGTGAACTGGTCCTGCCGCTCGATGCCGTGGTGGCCCGCGAATTCAGGGCCGGCGCCGACAGCGAAACCGTGGCCGCGGACGCCTGCCCGCCGGACGCCATGATCCTCGACGCGGGCCCGGCCACGGTGGAACGCATCAAGGCGGTGTTTTCCGGTGCCAGGACGCTGGTCTGGAACGGCCCCCTCGGCGCCTTCGAAATCCCGCCCTTCAACGCGGCGACCGACGCCGCTGCGCTGCATGCGGCGAAACTGACGCGCCAGGGAAGCCTGCTGTCCGTCGCCGGCGGCGGCGACACGGTGGCGGCGCTCAACGGCAGCGGTGCGGGCAAGGACTTTTCCTACGTCTCCACGGCGGGCGGTGCGTTCCTGGAATGGCTGGAAGGCAAGGCGCTACCTGGTGTCGCAGCGCTGGAGGAATAGCACGGTTTTTCTCCGGATCTCCCGGTTTTCCTGTTACAATGCGGCCGTCAAACAGGGAGATTTGAGATGAAACATCTACTTGTAACGGCTATCTGCGCGGGCATCGCCCTTCCCGCTGCGGCGCAAAGCAGCGACACGCGGCCCTCGTTGTGGGAATACATCACCGGCGAGCGCATCATGCAAGCGCTGGTGCAAACTGGCGTCATGGCCCTACGAAGCCAGGTTGACCTGACCTACGGCCACATTTCCGGCGACCTTCTGGCCGGACAGGTCGCTCTCAGCGACGTGACGCTGTGGCCGGAAATGCCGTGGGACCGCGACAGGAACTGCCGTGTTTCGGCGACGCGCATGGTGCTGTCCGGCGCGCCGATCACCAAGTGGGACCACCGGACACTCAAGATCGACATGCTGGGCGTCCGGGCCGATTCCGCCTGTATTCCGCCGCAGCCGCGCGCCATCCTTGGCAGTATCGGCTACAAGTCGATCGACGTTGACCGGCTGTTCGCCACTTTCGACTACCGGCCCGGCCCGTCCTCGCTCGACGTCGCGCTGCACGCCAATTTGCCCAGTGCCGGCGTGCTCGACGTGACGGCCTTCATGGATTACGCGTGGATCGACAACCTCGACGGTTCGGACCCGGTTCCGGTGGTAAGCCTGGCAAGCGCCGAGGCGACCTTCGAGGATGCCGGGCTGCGTCAGCGCGCCACCCCGCTGCTACCGCAGGAACTGCGCGACCCGAACACCGCCGCGCTGGTTCTGACGACCAATCTCAGCCAGGCCCTGGCGCAGGCCAGCGGCGGGTCGCTGAACGAGGCGCAAAGCGCGTTCATCGACTCCGCCGGCACCGAAGTGACCCGGTTTCTGACCGAGGGCGGGCGGATTGCCGTCAACATCACGCCGCAAAAGAGCGTGTGGTTGAACGAGGACAGCGTGCAGAATGTCGGGCAACTGTTCGCCGACCTGCAGCCGCTGGTCGGGCACGGCTCGAAACGCCAGCGGTCGGTGCTCCCGCCCGAGGTCCTTTCCACCGCCCTGTCGGAACCCGACAAGCTGACCCCGGCGCAGCGGCTGGCGGCGGGCACCGCGCTCACCACCGGCATCGGCGCCCCAAGGTCGGTTGAACGCGGCCGCCAGCTTCTGCAACCCCTGGCCGCCACGGGAAATCCGGAAGCGGCCATGCAGGCGGCGACGGCGCTGCAGGACAGCGACCCGACAACCGCCTACGCCTTCGCCGTCGCAGCCGGCGCGAGCGGCGCGGAACACGCGCTCGGACTGATCGACCGGATCGAAGGACGGATCAGCACAGCCGATGCCCTGGCAGCGCAGAACAACGTGCTCAAGAGCTGGCGCGACAACACCATTTCGGCGGCCCTGCGTTCCGGCGATCTGAACGCGCTGCGTGTGCTGACGCTGCAGTATCTCACCGGCGACGGAGCGCCGCGCTCCTACGTCCGGGCCTACCTTCTGGCGACGGTGGCGGCGGCGGCCGGCGATGCCGGCGGCATCAGCCTGCGCGACGAGCTTGACCAGCGCATGCGCCTGCGCGGACCCGACGCCTCCGAAGCGTGGGCGAACGCCGCAGCCTCGGCGGAGAAGAAGGCGATGGAAATCTGGGTGCAGAACGGGCTGGCGAAGCAATTCGCGGTCAAATGACACAGCGCGCGGGCAAAGGATCCGGTGTCGCTTGACCCGATGAGTGACGCCCCGTAAGCCGTCCTTTGAAATGACTTGGTTGTGACTGAGTAAAAAGGAGAATTTCCATGAGAGCAACGCGCGCAGTCCAGAAAATCCTGGCGAATTACGAGGCCGACAGCCCCGGCGTGAAGGGCAACCTGTGCCGCATCCTGATGAACGGCAAGCTTGGCGGCACCGGCAAGCTGATCATCCTGCCGGTCGATCAGGGCTTCGAGCACGGGCCGGGGGGGGGCGTGGCGCCGACCCCGCCGGCCGAGGCCCCGCCCGCCCACTGCCAGCTGGCGATCGACGCCGGGCTGAGCGCCTTTGCCGCGCCGCTCGGCTTGCTGGAGGCCGGCGCCGACACCTATGCCGGCCAGATCCCGATGATCCTGAAGGCGAACTCTGCCAACTCGCTGATCCCCGGCGAGGCGCCGAAAGACTCAGCCATCACCGCCTGTGTCGACGACGCATTGCGCATCGGCGCCTCGGCCATCGGCTTCACGATCTATCCCGGTTCCTCGGCGGCGCTGGAAATGATGGAGGAAATTTCCGCCCTGCGCGAAGAGGCCGCCGCCAAGGGCGTCGCCACCGTCATCTGGTCCTACCCGCGCGGCGAGGCGCTGGACAGCGACGGCGAAACCGCGATCGACATCGGGGCCTACGCCGCGCAGATCGCGTCGCTGCTGGGGGCACATATCATCAAGGTGAAACTGTCCACCGACCACCTGTCGCTGCCGGCGGCGAAAAAAGTGTACGAGGAACAGGACATCGATATCTCGACCCAGGCGGCGCGGGTGCGGGACGTGATGAAGTCGGCCTTCAACGGCCGCCGCATCGTGGTGTTCTCCGGCGGCTCGAAGAAAGATGCCTCTTCGGTCTACGACAACGCCCGGGCCATCCGCGACGGCGGCGGCAACGGCTCGATCATCGGCCGCAACACCTTCCAGCGCGAACGCGGCGAGGCGCTGGAGATGCTCGGCAAGCTGATCGACATCTACAAGGGCAAGGCCTGACGGCGACAAAAGGCGGCGGACCGGCAACGGCTCGCCCAGTTCGACGAAAACCCCCAAAATTGACGATTTTGGGGATTCACAGGCGGTGCGGGCCGTGCAATGATTTGACGCAGCGCATGCACAGACATGCTCCGAGGCAGGAAACGAGTTGAACCACGAACCCCGCAGAAGCGGTTACGGAGATGCGATCGCCTCGATCCTGGTGATCGCGGCGTTTTCGTATTTCAGCTACGCCGCGCTTCAGGGTGACTACGGCCTGTTCCGCTTGATCCAGGTCGAATCGCAGGAAGGCCCGTTGCAGGAGGAACTGTCCCGGCTTCGCGCCGAACACGCCCGGATCGCCAACCTCACGCGCCGGATGTCCAACGAATTCCTCGACCTCGACCTGCTCGACGAACAGGCCCGCCGCATACTCGGGATGGCACGCGGCGACGAAATCATCATCCGGTGAACCGGCCACGCAGGCGGCTTCGGTAACCTTTCGAAGAACACCGTTCTCGGCTATATTGAGGTGCTTATCGCGCCAGCGGGGGGACGGGATGAGGTTGTCTTCGAGAGGAAGGAGCCCCGGACGCAACCGGCGCACCAACCCATGATTCCAGCAATTCGTGGACAGGAAAACTCTGACCGGGAGAGCGGCAATGGCAGAAAATGACGGCGTCAAAAGACTCGAAGCGGGCCTGAAAGCCATGGATGGCAGGCTCAAGAACGTCGAGGCGAGCACCAAGGAAACCAGGAAATACGTCGACCAGAAACATGACGCCCAGCACAAGACCACTCTCGATTGGGTCAACAAACTGACCAGACAATCCGGTGATCAGCTAATCAAGGCGAAGGCGGCAATTGACGAGCTTGGCAAGGAGGTTGCGAAGAGAGCGGACGCCCAGGACAAACACGCCGAGCAGGCGGAGAAAAATGTCCAGACGCTGGTCAAGAAATTCGACGAGATCGACAAGCAGTCCAGCGACGTCAATTCCAAGCTGAAAGCCCTGGAGAGCAACTTGAAGACCCTTGAATCCAGCGGCGCCGTGATCAAGACCTACTCCGACAAGCAAAACGATGCCCTCGAAGCCAAGGTTGTGGGTTGGATCAACAAACTGACCAAACAGACCGGCGAAGCGCTGGCCAATGCAAAGAAGTACATCGACAAACTGGAAAGCGAAGACGCAAAAAGGACGGAGGCCCGGAAAAAGCAAGCGGAGCTGACGGACAAAAAGCTGGAGAATCTCAAGAAAATGATGGACGAAATGGAGAAACGGCACGTCAAACTGATCGACACCAGCATCAAGAACTACGACAAGCTGATCAGAAAGGTCATTTCCCAGGAAGTCGCCAAAGCCGGCAAGGGCAGGAAATAGAGCCCTGCCCCGCGCCGGTTGCCGTTTTCCGCGCAGGATCGCGCCTCCCGGTCCGGATGAAACCCGTCGCCCGTTCCCGCGGCAAATTTCGGATGGCCCCCACCGGGTTCCCCTGATATAATATCGTTCAATGTTAAATCATTAATTTGCAAACTGCTCGGGAACCGTCTGCCATGGCTACTGCGAAGCGCAGCAAGAAACCCAACGTCTCCAAAGAAGAACTCCTCCACTACTACCGTGAAATGCTGCGCATCCGGCGCTTCGAGGAAAAGGCCGGGCAACTTTACGGCATGGGCATGATCGGCGGCTTCTGCCATCTCTACATCGGCCAGGAAGCGGTGGTTGTCGGTCTGGAAGCAACCGCCAGGGAAGGCGACAGCCGTATCACGTCATATCGCGACCACGGCCACATGCTGGCCTGCGGCATGGACCCCAAGGGGGTGATGGCGGAGCTGACGGGCCGGCGCGGCGGCTACTCGAAGGGCAAGGGCGGCTCCATGCACATGTTCAGCCGAAAAGCCAATTTCTTCGGCGGCCACGGCATCGTCGCCGCCCAGGTTCCCATCGGCACCGGACTGGCGCTGGGGCACAAGTACCGCGGGGACGGGGGCGTCTGCCGCACCTATTTCGGCGACGGCGCCGTCAACCAGGGACAGGTCTACGAGGCGTTCAACATGGCGGCCCTGTGGAAGCTGCCGGTGATTTACGTCATCGAGAACAACCGCTACGGCATGGGCACGTCGGTGGAGCGCGCCTCGGCCAACACCGAGCTGTACCGCCGCGGCCGCGCCTACGACATCCCCGGCTTTCAGGTCAACGGCATGGACGTGCTGGACGTGCGGGACGCCGGCGAAAAGGCCGCCGCCCACTGCCGGTCCGGCAAGGGTCCCATTATCCTGGAACTGGAGACCTACCGCTACCGCGGCCATTCCATGTCGGACCCGGCCAAGTACCGGTCGAAAGAGGAAGTGAGCAAGGTGCGCAAGGAAAGCGACCCCATCGACAACCTGCGCGAGTTCCTGCTCGGTGACGGAATCGCCGACGAAGAGGCGCTCAAGGAAATCGACCGCGAGGTCAAGGTTATGGTCACGCAAGCGGCCGAGTTCGCCCAGCAGAGCCCGGAGCCCGATGCGTCGGAGCTCTACACCGACGTTCTGGCGGACGCGTAAATAGCGCGACCGGTTCGAGCCGAGGGAGATGCCATGCCAGTCCAAGTCCTGATGCCGGCGCTGTCGCCCACCATGACCGAGGGCACCCTGGCCAAATGGCTGAAGAAGGAAGGCGACGCCGTGGACAGCGGCGATGTCCTGGCCGAGATCGAGACCGACAAGGCGACCATGGAACTGGAAGCCGTCGACGAGGGCGTGCTGGGCCGGATCCTGGTCCCGGAAGGCACCGAAGGGGTTGCCGTCAACACCCCCGTCGCGGTGATCCTGGCCGAGGGCGAGGACGCCTCGGCGATCGGGGAGGTGGACCAGCCCGCCCCGTCGCCGGCCCCGCCCGAGGCCCCGCCCGCACCCGCGCCCGAGACCCCGGTGCCGGCCGCACCCGCGCCCGAAGCCCCGGTGCCGGCCGCCCCGGCGCCGTCGCCGCCGGCCGGGGACATGCCCGTGGGCGAGACCGTGACCCAGACCGTGCGCGAAGCCCTGCGCGACGCCATGGCCGAGGAGATGCGCCGCGACGACAGCGTTTTCCTCATGGGCGAGGAGGTGGGCCAGTACCAGGGCGCCTACAAGATCAGCCAGGGATTGTTGGACGAGTTCGGTCCCAGGCGCGTCGTCGACACCCCCATCACCGAGCACGGTTTCACCGGCGTCGGCGTCGGCGCCGCCTTCGCCGGCCTCCGGCCCATCGTCGAGTTCATGACCTTCAACTTCTCCATGCAGGCCATTGACCAGATCATCAACTCCGCCGCCAAGACGCGGTACATGTCGGGCGGCCAGATGGGCTGTCCCATCGTATTCCGCGGCCCCAACGGCGCCGCCGCGCGGGTCGCCGCCCAGCATTCGCAGTGTTACGCCAGCTGGTACGCCCACTGTCCCGGCCTCAAGGTGGTGGCGCCCTATTCCGCGGCGGACGCCAAGGGCCTCCTGAAGGCGGCCATCCGCGATGCCAACCCGGTCGTCGTGCTGGAAAACGAGATCCTCTACGGCCGCAGCTTCGAGGCGCCGGTGGACGCGGATTATGTCATTCCCATCGGGACGGCGCGGATCGAACGCGCCGGCAATG
Source organism: Paracoccaceae bacterium (assembly GCA_046757205.1). GTDB lineage: Bacteria > Pseudomonadota > Alphaproteobacteria > Rhodobacterales > Rhodobacteraceae > JBHHXR01. Next base: position 2,647 of record JBHHXR010000044.1, on the reverse strand, counting down.
ACGTCACCATCGCGGCGTTCTCGATCATGGTCGGCGTCGCGCTGGAGGCGGCGGAGCTGTTGGCCGCCGACGGCATCGAGGCCGAGGTCATCAACCTGCGCAGCCTGCGTCCCCTGGACACCGCGATGATCGTCGAATCGGTGAAAAAAACGAACCGCCTGGTGAGCGTCGAGGAAGGCTGGCCGGCGGCCGGCATCGGCGCCGAGATCGCGGCGTCGATGATGGAGCACGCGTTCGACTACCTGGACGCGCCGGTGGTGCGCGTCACCGGGGTCGACGTGCCCATGCCCTATGCGGCCAACCTGGAAAAACTGGCCCTGCCCCAGCCCGACGGTGTCGCCCAGGCGGCCAAGGCCGTCTGTTACCGGTAGCGCGCAAGGGAACGCGGACCCATGCCCATCCAGATCCTGATGCCGGCCCTGTCGCCAACCATGACCGAGGGCACCCTGGCCAAGTGGCTGAAGAAGGAAGGCGACGCCGTGGACAGCGGCGACGTCATCGCCGAAATCGAGACCGACAAGGCGACCATGGAGCTGGAGGTCATCGACGAAGGCGTGTTGGGCCGGATCCTGGTTCCCGAAGGCACCACGGGCGTGCAGGTGAACCAGACGGTCGCGCTGCTTCTCGAAGAGGGCGAGGACGCCTCGGCCCTGGACGCGGCGGCCGCGGCCCCACCGCCGGCCCCGCCGCCGCAGGAAGCCCCGGCTCCGGCTCCCGCTCCCTCGGCCGCGCCGCCCGAAGCGCCACGGCCCGCACCTTCCGCGCCTCCCGCCACGCCGCCACCGCAGGCGGCACCACCGGGCCGGCGTGTCTTCGCCAGTCCCCTGGCCCGGCGCCTGGCCGGGGAAGCGGGCCTGGACCTGGCGGCGGTGCCGGGCACGGGTCCGCACGGGCGCATCGTCAAGGGCGACATCGAGGCGGCCGTCGCCGGCGGCGTCGCGGTCCCCGCCGCCGCGCCGGTGACGCCGGTAACGGCGGCGCCGGCGGTGACGGCGGAACAGACCTACACCGCGATTCCGAACACCACCATGCGCAAGGTGATCGCCGCCCGGCTTTCCCAGTCGAAGCGGGACATCCCGCATTTCTACCTGACCATCGACTGCCGGATGGACGCGTTGCTCGACGTGCGCCGGGAGCTGAACGCCAACGCCCCGGAAGGCGAGGGGAGCTATAAGCTGTCGGTCAACGACTTCATCATCCGCGCCGTCGCCCTGGCCCTGCGCCGGGTGCCGGCGGCCAACGCCACGTGGACCGACGAGGCCATCCTCCGCTACGACAGGGTCGATGTCTGCGTCGCCGTGGCGACGCCCGGCGGCCTCCTCACCCCGGTCATCCGCGGCGCCGACACCAAGGGGCTCCGCGTCCTCGCCCCCGAGAAGAACGACCTGGCGGCCCGCGCCCGCGAGGGCAAGCTGCTGCCCGAGGAATACCAGGGCGGCGGCTTCACCATTTCCAACCTGGGCATGTACGGCATCAAGGAATTCGCCGCCATCATCAACCCGCCCCAGTCGTGCATCCTCGCCGTCGGCGCCGGCGCCCAGCGCCCGGTAGTCGAGGACGGGGCCCTGGCCGTCGCCACGGTCATGTCGTGCACCCTGGCGGTGGACCACCGCGCGGTGGACGGCGCCGTGGGCGCGGAGTTCCTCGGCGCCTTCAAACGGCTCATCGAAGCGCCGTTGACCATGCTGCTGTGAGGCGCGCCCCGATGGCCGACACCACCTTCGACCTCATCATCGTCGGCGCCGGGCCGGGCGGCTACGTGACCGCCATCCGCGCCGCCCAGCTCGGCATGAAGACGGCGGTGGTGGAAGGCGAGCACCTGGGCGGCATCTGCCTCAACTGGGGCTGCATCCCGACCAAGGCGCTGCTGCGCACGGCCGAGATCTTCCACACCATGCACCGGGCAGAGGAATTCGGGTTGAGCGTCAAGGAGATATCCTTCGACGTGAAGAAAGTCGTCGAACGCTCCCGCGCCGTGGCCAAGCGGCTCAGTACCGGCGTCGGGTACTTGTTGAAAAAAAACAAGGTCACGGTCTTCGACGGCTATGGACGCCTCGACGGCGCCGGCACGGTGCACGTGGAAAAGGACGGCAAGGGGATCGCCGGCCTCGCCGCCAAGCACATCATTCTCGCCACCGGTGCCCGGGCGCGGTCGCTGCCGGGCCTGGAGCCGGACGGCAAGCTGGTGTGGACCTACAAAGAAGCGATGGTCCCCGACGTCATGCCGAAGTCCATCCTGGTCGTCGGCTCCGGCGCCATCGGCATCGAGTTCGCCAGCTTCTTCCGCGACTTCGGCGCCGAGGTGACGGTGGTCGAGGTGCTGCCCCGGGTGCTGCCGGTGGAGGACGAGGAGATCTCGGACTTCGCCCGCAAGGCCTTCGAGAAACAGGGCATGAAAATCCTCACCTCGGCGACGGTGACGGGTCTGAAAAAGGCGAAGAGCGGCGTCACCGCCACCGTCGAGGCCGGCGGCAAGTCCGCCCAGGTGCGGGCCGAGCGGGTGATCCTGGCGGTCGGCATCGTCGGCAACACCGAGAACCTCGGCCTCGAGGGCACCAAGGTGACGGTGGAAAAAAGCCACATCGTCATCGACGAATGGGGCCGCACCGGCGAGCCCGGCGTCTATGCCATCGGCGACGTGACGGGG
>JBHHXR010000043.1:0-17322 GCA_046757205.1 Paracoccaceae bacterium | reverse complement strand
GATCGTCGGCGAACTGGTCGAGTTCCTGTCGGGCGGCAGCCTGATGGTCATGCTGATACTGGTGGCGGTGATGAGCCTGCTTCTGGGCATGGGGTTGCCGACCACGGCCAACTACATCGTGGTGTCGTCGCTGATGGCGCCGGTGATCGTCATCGTCGGCGGCCAGTCGGGCCTGGTGGTGCCGCTGGTTGCAGCGCACATGTTCGTGTTCTACTTCGGCATCCTGGCCGACGACACGCCACCGGTCGGGCTGGCCGCTTTCGCGGCCGCGGCGATCAGTCGGGGCGATCCCATCAAGACCGGCGTGCAGGGGTTCATGTACGACATTCGCACCGCCCTTCTGCCGTTCCTGTTCATCTTCAACACCGATCTTCTGCTGATCGATGTCGGCTGGGCACAGGCGATCATGGTGTTCCTCGTGGCGGTGGTGGCGATGATGTGTTTTGCCGCCGCCACCCAAGGCTACTTCTTCGCCCGCAACAAGATTTGGGAAGCCCCGATCCTGCTTCTGATAGCCTTCACGCTGTTCCGCCCCGGTTTCTGGCTCGACCAGGTCGAGGCTCCGTACCATACCTATCAGGGCCCGGAGATAATCGATGCGGCCGCGGGCTTGCCGGACGGCGGGTCGATGCGGATCATCATATCCGGCCCGGACTTCGATACCGGCGAGATCGGCGAGACGACCCTGGTGCCGGAACTGCCGGCCGATGGCGGCGGCATCGAGCGCCTCGCCGCGGCTGGTCTGGACGCCCGGAGCGAAGACGGCGTCATCAAGCTCGATGAACCGGCTTTCGGCTCTGCCTATTTCGAAAAGCTGAGCCGGCAATACGACTTCTATGGCGACGAACCGGTGCAGTTGCTTCGCGCCCAGGTGGCCGCCGACAGGATGCCGAAGGAAATATTCTTCATCCCCGCTTTCCTGTTGCTCGTGCTGCTTGTGCTGGTCCAGCGGAGGCGCGCCACGCAACCGGCATTCTGATGCCGGCGCGGCGCGCCTTGCAGGCCGACACGCGGGAGCCGGGGAACCGCCGCGGTATCGCTCAGGCTCGGCTCGTGGTCTTGTCGGCATCGGCGCCAAGCTCGAAGAGCGCGTCGGCCCGCACCGGACCGGCGGCGCGAACAATGCCGCGGCCGGCAAGATCGATCAGGTGCGCCAGCACGTTTCGCGAGGCGGCGGCGCGAAGCCGCGGGTCCAGTCCTTCGTAGATTTTTTCCACCAGCGCCGGCGGCGCGGCCGGACCGCCGCCCAAGGCCGCGATGATCTGGGCCTCCCTCTCCTGACGGTGGGCGAGCTGGCGCGCGGCCAAATCCGGCCCGTCCCCGACCGGCGGGCCGTGGCCGGGCAGATAGGTGCGTTCGGGCCGCTCGATCAGTTTTCGCAGCGAGCCCATGAAATCCGAAATATCGCCGTCCGGCGGCGAGACCAGTGTCGTCGACCATCCCATGACATGATCGCCGGTGAACAGCATTCCGGCTCCGACGAGCGCGAAGCACATATGGTTGGAGAGATGGCCGGGCGTATGGATGGCCTGCAACGCCCAGTTCCCGCCTTCCAGAATGTCACCGTCGGCGAGGAAGACGTCCGGCACGAATTCGCGGTCAACGCCCTCGCCGCCGCCGAGAAACCCGGTCCTCTCCAGCTCGTTCATCCTTTGGGACCGGCCGTCATGCGAGCGTCCGAAGGCGGCCACCGGCGCCCGCTCGGCGAATGCCCGGGCCAGCGGCGAGTGATCGAGATGGGAATGGGTGACAAGTATCTGGGCGATCCGCTCGCCGGGCTCCAGGGCTCCGAGCAACGCGTCGAAGTGGCGCGGATCGGCGGGCCCCGGGTCGATCAGGGCCACGTCACCATTGCCGACCACGTAGGTTCTTGTTCCGGTGTGGGTCATCGGTCCCGCATTCGGCGCGGTTACGACCCTGACGGCGTCCGAGATGCGCTCCACCTGCCCGGACGGCGGCCGGCCGGCGGCGCTCGGCGTCTCGTTTCCTGGGTTCATTGTTGCCTCGCTGCCGGGCCGCGCGTAACCCTGTGTATGCGATGATCTCGAAAGCACTCAAGAAATACATGCCCAAGCGGCTGTTCGCGCGCGCCCTGCTTATCATGGTCGTTCCCATCGTTGCCCTACAGTTCGTCGTCGCCACCGTGTTCATCCAGCGCCATTTCGCGAGGGTCACCGAACAGATGACGCGATCTGTCGCGATAGAACTGAACATGGTCATAGCCGAAGTGAAAGCGGCGCGGAACGAACAGGAGATACGCGCCTATCTTTCGAAGGTTGCGCGGCCGCTCCAGCTTTCGCTCGACTTCACGCCGGGCGGGCGCCTGAGCGAGGAATCCCGGCGCAATTTCTACGACGTTTCCGGCGGGTCGATCATCGCGACGCTTCGCGGTTCCATCGCCCACCCGCTCGCCATCGATCTCGTCCGCGACTTCCGCCGGCTCTATCTCGACGTGGATGTCGGCAGCGGCGTTCTGCACGCGGTGGTTTCGCGATCGCGGATGAACGCGAGCAACCCGCATCAGTTGCTGGTTCTCATGGTGTTTACCTCGGTGTTGCTGATCATCATTGCCGTCGTGTTCCTGCGCAACCAGGTGCGCCCGATCCGACGCCTTGCCATGGCCGCCGAGGCGTTCGGCAAGGGCCGTTCCCTGCCCTTCCGCTCCGAAGGCGCCGAGGAGGTACGCCGCGCCGGAACCGCCTTTCTCGCCATGCGGGCGCGGCTGGAACGGCAGATGGAACAGCGAACGCAGATGCTGTCCGGCGTCAGCCACGATCTGCGCACGCCGCTGACGCGGATGAAGTTGAGCCTCGGCATGGCGGCGCAGACACCGGAAATCCGCGAGATCATCCGCGATGTCGACGAGATGGAACGCCTGCTGGACGAGTTCCTCGCCTTTGCCCGCGGCGATTCGTTGGAGGAGATCAGCATGACGGACCCGATGGCGATCGCAAGGCGGATCGTCCGGGGCACGCAGAGAAGTGGCGCAAGTATACGGTTCTCCGAAAAGATCGGCACGCCGGGAAACTGCGAAGTGCCTCTGCGCCCGGGCGCGGTCGAGCGGGCGGTGCAGAATCTCGTGAACAACGCGGTGCGGCATGGCCGGACAGTGGCAATGACGGTACGTCTGTTGCCGAAGATGCTGGAGTTCGTGGTCGAAGATGACGGGCCGGGCATTCCGGCGGGCGACCGCGACCGGGCCATCCGCCCGTTCACGAGGCTAGACGAATCGCGCAACCAGAACCTGGGCAGCAGAAGCGGCCTGGGGCTTTCCATCGCCCTCGACGTGGCGCGCAGCCACGGCGGCAGGCTGGTGCTGGGCAACAGCCCGGAACTCGGCGGGTTGAAGGCGACGCTGACCATCCCGCGATAAATCAGGTCTTTCAGTGCAACTGGTAGGCCCGGAGGGACTCGAACCCCCAACCAAAGCGTTATGAGCGCTCTGCTCTAACCAATTGAGCTACAGGCCCGCCGCGAAGTGGGATACGCTTGGCAGGCTCTCGCGGTCAAGTCCGATTGCGCAGTTTCCAATACCGGAGGCTTGGGGTAAACGGTCGCCAGATGAAACTCGGGAACAAGCACCGATGACGGATCGTGCAAAGCGGCTGAGCTATGCCGAGGCCGGCGTAGACATCGATGCCGGCAACCGGCTCGTCGAGCAGATCAAGCCTCTTGCCGCAACCACGGCGCGGCCGGGTGTGATGCAGGGGCTCGGCGGGTTCGGCGCGTTTTTCGATTTGCGCGAAGCCGGGTATTCCGACCCGATCCTGGTGGCCGCCACCGACGGCGTTGGCACCAAGCTGCGTATCGCCATCGAGACCGGGCTGTTCGACGGTATCGGTACCGATCTGGTTGCGATGTGCGTCAACGATCTCGTCTGCCAGGGCGCGGAGCCGCTTTTCTTTCTGGATTACTACGCCACCGGCAAGCTTCGGCCGCGGGCGGCGGAGAGCATCGTCGCCGGGATCGCTGACGGTTGCAGGTCCGCCGGATGCGCGCTTGTCGGCGGCGAGACGGCGGAGATGCCGGGCATGTATGGCGGCGACGATTTCGACCTCGCCGGATTCGCGGTGGGCGCGCTGGAACGCGGGACCGGGCTGCCCAGTGGCGTCCGCGAAGGCGACGTCGTGCTGGGACTGGCTTCGAACGGCGTTCATTCCAATGGCTTCTCACTGGTTCGCAGGATCGTCGCGCAGGCCGGGCTCGGCTGGGACGAGCCCTGTCCGTTCTCCGCCGGCGCGCTCGGTTCCGCGTTGCTGGCGCCTACGCGCATCTATGTGCGCCCCTGCCTCGAAGCGGTTCGCGGCGGCGGTGTGCATGGGCTGGCGCATATCACCGGCGGCGGCCTGAGCGAAAACCTGCCGCGGGCCCTGCCCGACGGCCTTGGCGCTGATATCGACCTCTCGGCGTGGCGGCTCCCGGCTGTGTTCCGCTGGCTGGTCGACCGGTCGGGCCTGGATCAGGCCGAGGCGCTGAGGACGTTCAACTGCGGGATCGGGATGGTTGTCATTGCCGGCGCCGGGCAGGCGGAGAGAATAGCCGCGTCGATCGCTGCGCATGGCGAAACCGTCATTGCCATCGGTACGGTCATCGACGGCGCCGGCGTCAGCTTCCGCGGCTCGTTGGAATGAGCCGGAAGCGCGTGGCGGTCCTGATCTCGGGCAGCGGCTCCAACATGGTGGCGCTGGTTCGCGACATGCAGGCGCCGTCCCATCCCGCGGAGCCGGTACTGGTCCTGTCAAACAATCCCGATGCCACGGGGCTGGAGAAGGCGGCGGATCTCGGCGTTCCGAGCGCCGTTGTTGATCATCGCCGGTTCGACGGCGACCGCGCCGGCTTCGAAGCCGCGCTGGACAGCGCCTTGGACGCGGTGAAGCCGGATGTCATCTGCCTGGCCGGTTTCATGCGTATCCTGACCGCCGCCTTCACCTCCCGCTGGGCGGGCTGTGTCCTGAACATCCACCCGTCCATCCTGCCGCTGTTTCCCGGGCTGGACACCCATGCCCGGGCGCTGGCCGCCGGGATGGCCGTGCACGGATGCACGGTGCACGAGGTGACGCCGCAGCTCGACGGCGGCCCGATTCTCGGACAGGCCGTCATCGCGGTGAGGGATGACGACACGCCGCAAACACTGGCGGCGCGCCTTCTGCCTATGGAGCACCGGTTGTACCCGGCGGTTCTTCGCCGTTTCGCGGCCGGAGACCGGCGCAAGGTGGCGATCACGTGAGCGCGCCGGTCTCGGCGATACGCAATCTCGGCCCGGCGTCGGCCAAGGCGTTCGCGCGCGCCGGGATCGACACCGCGGAGCCGCTGCGCGCGCTCGGCGCGGAAGCGGCATACCGGAAATTGCTGCGCTCCGGCCAACGGCCGCATTTCATCGCCTTCTACGCGCTGTATCTGGGACTTCAGGGGCGGCCGTGGAACGATCTCGACGCCGAGGAAAGATCCCGGCTACGCGAGGTATTCGATGAAATCGTCGCCTCGGTTCAAGGGGCGGACGGCGGTGCGTTGGAATGGGAAAGGCAGCTCGACGCGCTCGGCGTCGTATGGCGAGAGGACTGAGGTGATGAAATTCTACCACCTTGTGGAAGACGCGGACGGTATCTCGCTTTTCGAGGACGGTGAGATCACTTTCGAGATGACGGCGTTCGCACCACCGGCGCCGGTACTCATGGCGTCGGACGCGGAGGATGCGACCAAGCTCCTGTTCCTCACGCTCCCCTGCGGCTGGTCCGGCGACCGGCACCCCTCACCCAAAAGGCAGGTCCTGTTCTGCCTGTCCGGCGCCCTGCTGGTGCAGGCCGGGGACGGGTCGGAGCGGACCCTGCGCGCCGGCGACGTGTGGCGGATGGAAGACACGTCCGGACCGGGACACGTATCAACCGTCCTCGGCACGGAAGAGTTTCGCGCCGCGATAGTGCAACTGGAACAGCAACCGGCGCCGCGTCGCGCCGCAATGTCAGCCGACCAGCTCGATACCTGAAAAGAAGAACGCGATTTCCTCTCTGGCGGTCTCGGGCCCGTCCGATCCGTGCACCGAGTTCTCGCCCATCGACAGAGCGAATTCCTTGCGGATCGTGCCGTCGTCGGCGTCGGCGGGGTTGGTGGCGCCCATCACCTGGCGGTTTTTCGCAATCGCATCCTCGCCTTCCAGAACCTGCACGACGATCGGCGCGGACGCCATGAACTCGCACAGCTCGTCGTAGAACGGGCGCTCCCTGTGCACGGCGTAGAACTCGCCGGCCTGATCCCTGGTCAGCCGGAGCCGCTTCTGCGCGATGATCCGCAAACCCGCCTCTTCGAACTTGGCGTTGATCTTTCCCGTCAGGTTCCGGTTCGTGGCATCGGGTTTGATGATCGAAAAAGTGCGCTGGACGGCCATTTCGGTTTCCTTGATTGCGGGCAACCCCTGCCCCTGAGAAGTTTCGCGCGGCGAATAGCATGAAGCACAGGTGTGCGAAAGGGCCAAACCGGCGCATCGCTGCGCGATTGACAGCCGCCGCGCGGCAGGCGACACAGCCGCATGCTGGGTTTCCGCAACATAAGCTTTTCGATGGCGGGCAAGCCGCTGATCGAGAACGCCAGCGCCGTGATCCCGGCCGGACACAAGGTAGGTCTTGTGGGCCGGAACGGCACCGGCAAGACGACGCTGTTTCGCCTGATACGCGGCGAATTGCCGCTCGACGCCGGCGAAATTGAAACGCCGCGCGGCGCGCGCATCGGCGGCGTCGCGCAGGAGGCCCCGGCCGGCGCCGACAGCCTGCTCGACACGGTCCTTTCGGCCGACACGGAACGGCAATCCCTGATGGCGGCCGCGGACAGAGAAACCGATCCGATGCGGATCGCCGAAATCCAGACAAGGCTTGCCGACATCGAAGCCCATTCCGCCGAGGCCCGCGCCGCGGTCATCCTGCAGGGGCTCGGCTTCGACAGCGCGGCGCAGGCGCGGTCCTGCGCCGAGTTTTCCGGCGGCTGGCGGATGCGTGTGGCGCTGGCCTCGTTGCTGTTTGCCAGACCGGATATCCTGCTGCTCGACGAACCGACGAACTACCTCGATCTGGAGGGCACGGTCTGGCTGGAGGCGTTCCTCGCCCGCTATCCGCACACGATACTCATCATAAGCCATGACCGGCATCTGCTGAACCGCGCCGTCGGCTCCATCCTGCATCTTCACGAGCGCAAGTTGACGCTGTATTCCGGCAACTACGACACGTTCGACGAAACGCGGCGCGCGAGACTGGCGCAGCAGGCGGCGCTGAAAAAGAAGCAGGACGCCGAGCGGGCCCATATGCAGTCCTACGTGGACCGTTTCCGGTACAAGGCGACCAAGGCGCGGCAGGCTCAGTCGCGTCTGAAGGCGTTGGCACGGATGCAGCCCATAGCCGCCGCCGCTGACGAGCACGTCGCCGACTTCCGCTTTCCGGAACCTAAAACCCTGTCACCGCCGATAGTCCGCCTGGAAGACGTCAGCGTCGGGTACCAGGGGCAGCCGGTTCTGCGCGGCATCGATCTGCGCATCGATCAGGACGATCGCATTGCCCTTCTCGGCGCCAACGGCGAGGGCAAATCGACGCTGGCGAAACTCGTGTCCGGAAAACTCGACCCGATGGACGGGAAGTTGCACCGCGCGGGCAAGCTGCGCGTCGGGTATTTCGCGCAGCATCAGATCGAAGAACTCGACGCGAGCGAAACCCCTCTGCAACATCTGCGCCGTCTTCGCGATGACCCGCCAGCGAAATTGCGCGCATGCCTGGCCGCCGGCGGCATCGGCCCGGATGTTGCGGACATTGTCGTCGACCGCCTTTCAGGGGGGCAGAAGGCCCGGCTTTCGCTGCTGCTGGCGACGCTGGAAGCGCCGCAACTGATCATTCTCGACGAGCCAACCAATCACCTGGACATCCAGAGCCGCGACGCGCTGGTTCGGGCACTGACCGATTACAATGGCGCGGTCATCCTCGTCAGCCACGACACCCATCTTGTCGAATGCGTCGCCGACCGGCTGTGGCTGGTTCGGGGCGGACGTGTTTCGGAATTCCGCGAGGACCTCGACGCCTATCGCGATCTGCTGTTGAAAAGCCGCGCAACGCCCACGCCAGGCAACGGCAAGCGCGCCGGCAACGCGAAGTCGCGGTCACCGGCACGACGCCTGTCGCCGGACCGGGCACGACGCGAGGTGAGCCGCTGCGAAGAACGGGTTTCACATCTGGAGTCGCTTAGAAAAGATATCGACCGGCGCCTGTCGGCCGCGGATTTCTGGCAGAACTCGGACGCCGAAGAGCAGTTGAAATGGCAACGCAAGCGATCCGAGATAGAGGCGGCCCTGGAACGCGCCGACGCGCTTTGGCTCCAGGCCCTGGAACTGCTGGAGCAATCCGAGCAATCGGCCTGACCGGCGAAACCGCGCGGGCTCCGGCCCGCCGAGCAAGTGGAAAACCATGCTGCCCGACGATCCGAACGACCTTGGACGCCTGATCTATCTGGTCCTGCTGGGAGCGGCCATCGCCGCCTTCTACCTTTTCGACGGGCGCCGCCGGTTGTCGCAAACCCTCCAGCAGGCGATGATCTGGGGGCTGATTTTCCTCGGTTTCATCGCCGTCTACGGGTTCCGCGACACCATCACCTCGCAGCTTTTCCCCAGCCGGATTGAGCGGATCGGGCAGGACCGCGCCGTGCTGCGCCGGGCCGGGGACGGGCATTTCTATGGCGACGTGAGGGTAAACGGGCAAAGCATTCGTTTCATTGTAGATACCGGTGCAACCGCCATCGTGCTGTCGCAGCGCGACGCGGCCCGGGCCGGCATCGACACCGCCCGGCTGGACTATCTCGGAACCGCGACGACCGCCAACGGAACCGTGCGCACGGCGGCGGTCAGGCTTGAACGCGTGGACTTTGCGGACTGGACGGATTTCGACGTGCCCGCGCATGTCAGCGCCGGAGAGATGGACGGCTCGCTGTTAGGCATGTCCTACCTGTCGCGTTTTTCGCGGATCGAGATCGCAGGCGACCGGCTGGTGCTGACGCGATGAGACCCGGCCACCGGCCGGCGCCCTAGGACTTGCGGACCCAGCGGCCGTTTTCCTGCGCCCAGTAGATCGCCTCGCCACCTGCTTTGCTGACCCGCAGCCAGTCGGAACGGGCGGATTGCGTGGCGTCGGCGTCGTTGCCGTCGAACAGGACACAGACCCGTTCGAATTCTTCGGTATCCCGGGAATCGAGGGCGAGGCCGTCGATCAGCATGAGCACGTTGGCGGCGTTCGGGTTTCCGGCGGCGTCGGACAGGAATACCGGCTGGCGTGCCGGATCCGCCATGCCGTGCGGCAGGAAGGAATCGTCGCGGTAGGTCCACAGGAAATCGTCCAGCATCGCGAGACGCTCGCGATGCCCGCCGCGCACGTACACCCGCCAGCCGCGGTGAAGGGACTTCTCAATCAGGCCGGGAAGCGTCCGCTCCAGCGGCGTCTCGCTGAGATGGTAGAACAGGACCTCGCCCATCACGTCTGGTAGCGGTCGCGTATCAGGCGATCAAGCGAACGCACGCCCCAGCCCGTGGCGCCCTTTGGCGCCAGATCCGAATCCTTCTTCAGGCGCGCGACGCCGGCTATGTCGAGATGGATCCACGGCGTCTCGTCCTTTACGAAACGCTTGAGGAACTGCGCCGCCGTGATCGATCCGGCCGGCCGGCCGCCGACATTCGACACGTCCGCGATCCGCGACTTCAGAAGTTCGTCGTAGGCCGGGGCCAGCGGCATGCGCCAGGCACCTTCTCCCTCGGCTTGAGCCGCCTTCAGGAACGCATTGCAAAATGCGTCGTCATTGGAGAAGACGCCTGCCTTCTCGTGGCCCAGGCTGATGATGATCGCGCCCGTCAGGGTCGCCAGGTTGATCATGGCGGAGGGTTTGAAGCGCTCCTGCGCGTACCAGAGGATGTCGGCCAGCACCAGCCGCCCCTCGGCGTCCGTGTTGACGATCTCGATGGTGTCACCCTTCATCGACTTGACCACATCGCCGGGCCGCTGCGCGTTTCCGTCCGGCATGTTCTCGACCAGACCGACGATGCCGACGACATTTGCCTTCGCGCGGCGCAGTGCCAGGCCCCGCATGGTGCCGGCCACGACCCCTGCCCCGCCCATGTCCATGGTCATTTCTTCCATACCCTGCGCCGGCTTGAGCGAAATTCCGCCCGCGTCGAAGACCACGCCCTTGCCGACCAGCGCGAAGGGTGCCTCGTCTCCGCCGCCTTTCCATTCCATCACCACGACTTTGGTCGGGCTTCGCGACCCCTGCCCGACCCCCAGCAGCGCGCGCATCCCCAGTTCTTCAAGATCGTCTTCCTCCAGCACCTCGACATTCAGTCCGATCTCCTGCATGGCCGCCAGGCGCGCCGCGAAGTCGCCGGTGGTCAGGACATTGGAAGGTTCGTTGACCAGATCGCGCGTAAAGAACACCGCCTCGACCATCGCCGCCATGTCTCCGGCGGACTTCGAGACCTGTTCGGGGCGCGAGACCATGAGCGTAACATCTTGAAGATGCGGCTTTTCCTCGCCCGTCTTGTGGCTATCGAAACGGTATTCGCGAAGCGCGATGCCGTAGGATATTTCGGCCGCCCGCGGGTGCGTGCCGGCGAGTACCGTCAGCTTCTTTCCGCTGGCCGCCTTCGCCAGGGCCGCCCCTGCCTTGCGGGCTTCTTCGGCGGCCGACCGGCGCGGCAATTTCACGACCGCGACGTATTCGGCTGCCAGTTCGGCGGGATAGGCAAGCACCTTGGCCTGTCCGATCTTCAGGTCATTGAATGCAAGGCTTTCGACGAACCGCGCCACGGCGCCCCGGGCGAGCCGATTTACCGTTCGCGCCATCGGGTCGAGCCGGCCGGACGGGTCGGCGAGCACCGCAATGCCACCTTCCAGAGAGGCTACCGCTTTCTTGTCGGATTCTGTAAACTTGATCTGCACCGGCGTGGTCATGCGCGACTCCTTGGCGTGTTCGGCGACGGATGGTGCAAGACCTAGTTGCTTTGCAACGGATTGACCAGAGAACGCCGCCATCGGGCGAGCGACGCAGTCGGGACCGGAAATTCGTGAAGCTGATCGACCGATACGTGCTGACCCAGTTGATCGGGCCCTTCGGTTTTTTCACGTTCGTGTTTACCGGTGTCATCTGGCTGACCCAGTCACTGCGGCAGGTCGATGCCGTCATCAACAGCGGCGAAACCGCCTATGTGTTTCTGGAATTCACCATGCTGCTGCTGCCGCGCGCGCTGGTAATCATTCTTCCGCTCTCCGCTTTCGGCGCGGCGATTTACACGCTCAACCGGCTCTATACGGAATCGGAGCTGGTGGTGATGCTGACTGTGGGGCAATCGCCGCACGCGCTGTTGCGGCCGGTGCTTTGGTTCGGGCTGATCGTGGCAGCGCTGATGTATTCCTTCACCATGTACATTCTGCCGGTCTCCGAGTCGCGGCTGGCGCAGCGCCGCTTTGAACTGCGAAACGAACTGATAAGCCTGTTTCTGAGGGAGGGCGATTTTGTTCACCCGTCCGACGGCGTGACGCTTTTCATTCGGAGCATCAGCAAGAAATCGGAAATGGCCGGTATCTTTCTGAACGACCAGCGCAACCCGTCGCGGATTGTCACCTATTCCGCGGACCGGGCATTGCTGCTGCGCGACGACGACAAGGCGCAGATTGCGCTGATCGACGGCAACGCCCTGATATACTCGCCGGAAACCGGGATGCTGGAATCCCTCGACTACCAGCAGTTCACCTACGACCTTTCCGACCTTCTTGAAACGCAGTCCAGCTGGCACCGCCGCCCGGCCGAATATTTCTTCTATCAGTCGCTGTTTCCGACCGAGGAAATGACGAGGGGAGAAAAAAGGTCGCGCGGCGAATTCATTTCCAAGGCCCATGAATATATTTCCGCGCCGCTGTTCGGGATCGTCGGACCTGCCATCGCGCTCGGCTCGATCCTTTTCGGCGGCTTCCGCAGAGGCGGTTTTACCCGCCGCATCGGCATGGGCGTCGGGCTCATATTCATCATTCAGCAACTCGTGATCCTGGCCTACGCCGCAGTGCGGAATTATCCGTGGCTTTTCCCCGTCGCCTATTTCCCGGCGATACTGGGCTTCTCGATCGCGTTCCTTCTGATCCGTTTCTCCAATTCCGCGCAGCCGGCCCGGAAAAAAAAGGTATCGCCGGCATGACCGTTCACCTCTACCTGCTGCGCCGTTTTTCCGCGTCGCTTGCGCGCGTCATGGGGATCATCGTTAGTATCGTGCTGCTGTTCGACGGCGTGGACAACATCCGGCTGCTGTCCAAGAAGGGCGCCACTTTCAACCAGATGATCGAATACACGCTCCTGAAGGCGCCGCAAAACATCTACGTCGCGTTTTCGCTCATTGTTCTGATCGCGTCCCTGACGACCTTCCTGTCGCTTGCCCGTTCGAGCGAACTGGTGATCACGCGGGCAAGCGGCGTGTCGGCGCTGCGCATCCTTTCCATGCCGCTGGCGGCGGCACTCGTTTTCGGCATATTGGCAGTTGCCGCATTCAACCCGATCGTGGCGAGCACGACGAAGAGATTCGAGGTCTTCAAAGCGCAGTTCGGCCTTGGTTCGAACAACCCGCTGTCAGTTTCGGAAGACGGATTGTGGCTGCGTCAGGGGACGAAAAACGGCCAGACGGTCATTCAGGCGGCGCACACCAACGCGACGGGGACGGAACTGTTCGGCGTCCGCTTTTTCAAGTTCGGCGACAACGGAAAGATCGACCTTCGCATCGACGCCGAAAAGGCCAGGCTAGGGCACAAGGAATGGCTCATTCAAAACGCCAGTGTCTGGCGCTTTCCCGGCGGCGACGCCAGGGGTTCGACAACGCCCGAGACCAGGGAAACCACCAGCCTGCGAACCAATCTGACCTCCGAGCAGATTGCCGACAGTTTCGCGTCTCCCGCTGCCATCTCGATCTGGAAACTGCCGGACTTCATCAACCGCCTCGAAAAGTCGGGGTTCTCTGCCGTTCGCCATCGCCAATACCTTCTCCGGGAGATTGCCAGCCCGCTTCTCTACGTGGCGATGGCCATGATCGGCGCCGCCTTCACCATGCGCCACGCCCGTTTCGGTCATGCCGGCGTGATGGTCCTGATGGCGGTGATGAGCGGCTTTTGCCTTTATTTTTTCCGCGATGTCCTGAATTCGTTCGGCGGGGCCGGCGAACTCCCGATCTTGATTTCGGTCTGGATCCCGCCGCTTGCCGGAATAATGTTGTCGCTGGCCTTGCTGCTGCACCTTGAAGACGGCTAAGGATTGAACCCGGTTGGAGCGCACCAGGGTTGTCGGGATGCGGCGGTGCAGTTAGTCAGACTTTCAGTTCTGTTGATGATCTGCATCGGTTCCGCCGCCCTTGCCCAGGGCGCCCGCGTGCCGACAACCCTGTTCGCCGACAGCATTTCCTACGATCCCGGGGCCCGGACGCTGACGGCGGACGGCCATGTGGAAGTCTACTACAAGGACGCCGTGCTGCGGGCTGAGCGCATCGTTTATCACGAGGACACGGAGCGTATCACCGCGACCGGGCCGCTGGTTCTGGTCCGTGGTGATGCCGAGGTGGTGCTTGCCGAGACCGCCGAGATATCGGCAGACCTGAAGGAGGGGCTCATCAAGGGCGCGCGCGTGCTGATGGCAAGCCGCCTGCAAATTGCCGCGCGGGAGTTGCAGCGCACCGGTGGACGCTACACGACGCTGTACAACACCGTCGCCAGCAGTTGCCGGATCTGCGAGGACAGCCCGACACCGGTCTGGCAGGTCAGGGCGCGCAGGATCGTGCATGACACCGAACACAAGCGCCTCTATTTCGAGGGCGCAACGATTCAGGTGTTCGGCCTGCCGGTTGCTTATCTGCCGGTACTGCGCACGCCCGACCCGACCGTCGACCGTGCCAGCGGGTTCCTTTCGCCCACCCTGTCGACATCGGATATCGTCGGCTACGGCGTCAAGATTCCCTATTTCCTTACCCTCGGCGACAGTGCCGACATCACCTTCGCACCGTTTATCACCAGCGAAGGCGCCTTCGTGCTTGAAGGCGAATACCGGCGGCGGCTTGTCAACGGCCGCGTCAGCGCCAATGCCGCGCTTTCACTGGATGATGGCCTCGGCGGCGGTTTCGGGCGCGGCTTCGTCAACGCCACCGGCAAGTTCACCTTTCCTTCCGAATACCGCCTGGCGTTTGACCTGAACCTGGCGTCGGACAAATCCTTCATGCGGCAGTTCGACTATTCCAGTGCCGACCGATTGACCAGCGAAGTAAGCCTTGCCCGGCAGCAGGAGGCCAGCTACAGCCACCTGGCCTTCGTCGGATTCCAGACCTTGCGCGACGGCGAAGACAACAATGCCATCCCCTACGTGCTGCCCGAGTACCAATACCGCCGGCGGTTTTCCGATACCGTCCTTGGCGGAAGCGGCGCGATAGAGGCCGACGCCGTCGGCCTGTACCGCAAATCCGGCCGCGACATGATACGGCTCGGCGGCGGCCTGGAGTGGCGGCGCGATCTGGTCTTGCCCGCGGGGGTGATTTTCGGCGCCCGGTTCGACGCCCAGTTCGACAGCTACCGCGTCTGGGACGATCCGGCATTCGACAGCGAGATCCTGGCCCGCGCAGTGCCAACCGTCGCGGCGGAACTGCGCTGGCCCTTTGCGAAAAGCACGGGAAAAAGCCTCCAGATCATCGAGCCCGTCGCACAACTCGTGTATTCGCCCGGAACTCTCGGTTCCTCGAAGGTGCCCAACGAGGACAGTCAGCAGATAGAATTCGACACCTCCAACCTGTTCGCTCTGGACAGGTTTCCCGGTGAAGACCAGGTTGAAACGGGGTTTCGCGTCAACGTCGGCGTGAACTACACGCTGAGCAGACCCGACAGTTGGAGCCTGGGCCTGATTGCCGGAAAGGTGTTCAGGCCGCGGGCGGATCGGCTCTTCTCGGCGGGGTCCGGGCTGCAAGGCGCAAGTTCGGACATCGTTGCCACGGCAATACTTGAAATGCCGCCGTTTCTGAACATTTCCAACAGCATCATGTTTGACGATGACCTTGCGATCAAACGCGACGAGGCGCGGTTTTCCTGGTCGCGCAACGGCTCGGGAATCTCCGGGACTTATGCTTTCCTGTCTGCCGATTCCGCGGCCAGCGCCTTTACCAGACGCCACGAAATCCACCTCTCGGGCTATCACCGGTTCAAGAGCAATTGGAAACTGGGTGCAAACCTGCGCCGCGACCTGGTCAGTGGAACGAACACATCTTTCGGCGGCACGCTCAGTTATGCTAACGAGTGCATCAAGGTTGATTTCTCTGCGGAACGGCGTTTTACGTTTTCCCAGGGCGTGCCGCCTTCCGACACGTTCAAGCTGGAGGTCCAGCTTGCGGGTCTGGGAGGATCGGCCGATGCGAGTGCGCCAGTGCGGAAGTGCCGGCGTCGATAGGATGGTGTGCCAAGTGACGCGACGCTGGGAAAAACTGGTTCTGCTTGCGGTTTCCCTCTGGGCGCTCTTCGCTGTGGGCGCGGCCGTTCCGGTGTCGGCGCAGACACCCTATTCGGCTGCCTATACCGTCAATACGTCGGTCATCACGAAGTTCGATCTTGCGCAGCGGACCGCGCTGCTTCAGGCTTTCGGGGTTTCGGGAAATCTCGACGACCTGGCGCTCGAGCAACTTATTGACGACCGCCTGAAAGCCCAGGCGGCCGAGGATCTGGGCATCTCGCTTGAACCCGGCGCGTTGGCGCAGGGCCTGGACGAATTCGCCGGTCGGCGGAACATGACGGGTGCGGAGTTGAATGCCGCCCTGCTTCTGGCCGGCGTTACGCAGCAGGCGATCGATGATTTTGTTATTTCCGGATTGTTGTGGCGGGCGGTGGTCCAGGCCCGGTTCAGCGCCAAGGCGACGCCGTCCGACGCCGACCTCGACGCGGTGCTTCAGATCGCGGTATCGGGGCTTCAGGAGTCGGTGAAGATATCGGAAATCGTGATCCCGCACGCCGAACTCGGCGAGAACGAGGCGCGCATTCTGGCGAAGCGGTTGTCGCACGAACTGGACGGCCGGGGCGATTTTGCCGCCGCCGCCAGACGCTACAGCCGCGCCCCGACCGCGCCGACGGGCGGCGCTCTGGGCTGGGTACCCGCCGACCAGCTTCCGCCCGGCCTCGCCGGCCTTGTCCTGAGCCTGATGCCGGGAGAGGTGACGGCGCCGATCGAAACGCCCCAGGCCATCCTGCTGTTGAAACTCCATGGCGTGCGCCGCGAACCGGCCAAGCGCCAGACGAAGCTGAGCGTGACATATGCCAGGCTGAGTGTGCCGCTGAACCGGGACAACGGGCCAAAGGCCGCGCGGGCGCGCCTGCGGAAAGTTTCCGGGCAAGCCGGGACGTGCCGGGACATGGCGGCTTTGGCGCGGGATTTCGGCCCCGGCAGCGGCCAGTTCGGACCGGTGCCCGTCTCCGAGCTTTCCGGAGCGATCGGCCGGCAATTGGCCGGCCTGTCGCCGGGCCAGAAAACCGTCGTTCGGGGAAACGGCGAAGTCAGCCTGCTTCTGCTCTGCACGCGCCAGGTTGATGTCGATCCGGAACAACGGGCGGCGCTGCGCGAACAACTGTTCAATCAGCGAATGAACAGTTTCGGACAGGGATACCTGCAGGAGTTGCGCCGCGACGCCGTCGTCATCGCTCGATGAATGGCAAACCGCTTGCCCTGACACTGGGCGATCCGTCCGGTATCGGCCCGGAAATCTCCGTCGAGGCATGGAAGGCCGTTGGCCGGGAATTGCCGGTCCTGCTTG
Source organism: Paracoccaceae bacterium (assembly GCA_046757205.1). Classification (GTDB taxonomy): domain Bacteria; phylum Pseudomonadota; class Alphaproteobacteria; order Rhodobacterales; family Rhodobacteraceae; genus JBHHXR01. Next base: position 506 of record JBHHXR010000043.1, on the reverse strand, counting down.
TCGGCGACGCCGATCATGTTCGGCGGACCGCCCGGCGGGACGGTATCGAGGTCGTTGCCGTCGACCATCCTTCCCGGGCCTGTGAAATCTGCGATTCCGCGCTGCCGGTCTGGCACGTCCCGCTGAAGACCGAGGCAATCCCGGGCCGGGCGGAACCGGCCAACGCGGCATCGGTTATCGGATTCATCGAAACGGCGGTTGAACTGACGCTGAAGGGGCAAGCGGCGGCCATCGTGACAAACCCGGTCAGCAAGCAGGTTCTCCATGCCGGCGCGAGTTTCGCGTATCCGGGGCACACCGAATTTCTCGCCGCGCTCGGCGGCAGCAAACGTGGCGTCATGATGCTTGCCGCGCCCGGCCTTCGGGCCGTTCCCGCGACCATCCACATTCCCCTGGCCGATGTGCCGCGCGTGCTGACGCCGCAACTGCTGAGCGAAACCATACGGATAACCGCCGCCGCCCTGCGCTCGGATTTCGGCGTCGCCGCGCCGCGTCTGGCTGTTGCC
>JBHHXR010000042.1:0-17471 GCA_046757205.1 Paracoccaceae bacterium | reverse complement strand
CCTGCCCGCCCCGCCCCGGCCTTGATCCGGGGCCCCTTTGCCGCCACGAGGCCCCGGATCAAGTCCGGGGCGGTACGACCGGAGACATGGCGCTCGGCCGATCCGCCGCTGGAACACGATGCCCTTCGACGGAAACCCCTGTCCGGATTGGCAAGGTTCGCGCCTGCCCCGGGGTGGGCGCGATCCGGGACTGCGCCCCGGGGTGGACAACCTGTTGAAAGCTCACAGCAAGAACGCGATGCCCAAAGACGGAATCACCTTCATGAAAGGGGTCGCGCCAACCACAGGGCGGCGCCTGACTGGGCGGGCGCGAATGCGCCTGCCGGTGGGCAGGCAGGCGCAGCCCGGGCCGCAAGCGGCCCGGGCGGGATAACCGGACATGTTTCCAAGTAAACTCATCATACTCACAGCTAGCCTTCCCGGTCAGCTATCTCCGGGTGGGGGCATGCCGGAGCACGACCTCAGCATCGCGTGCGCACGCAGCGAAGTTCAGGCCGCACAGGTTCGCCCCCTGACCTGGGAGTTCATCGGCTACCTTCGGGCGCGCTGTCCCGGGATCCATGCGGAAATCGACGACTACCTGATCGCACAGAAATTCGCCGAACAACTCGACAACTTTCGACCTTTTTCACGCCGCCGGAAGGCGAATTCCTGTTGGCCACGCTCAATGGCGAACCCTGTGGCATCCTGATGCTGAAACCGGCCGCGTACGGCGTCTGAGAGATGAACCGGATGTTCGTGCGGCCCGCGGCCAGGGGCCACGGCGTCGGCCGCAAACTGTGCGAGAGGCTGATCGAACGCGCCCGCGAACTCGGTTATGCGCCGATGAAACTCGACGCCCTGCACTGCCACCGAGGGGCGTTGCCGCTCTACCGTTCGCTCGGTTTCGTCGCGGATAGGGAATCGCCGTCTTTCGGCGACGATTTCGTGGTGCCGATGGTGCTGGACCTGCGGCCTGGCGGGGCCGGCTGAAGCCGGTCCCCGGCGATCCCGAGAGAGCCGGCCCGCCAACTTGTCTTGAAACACGTCATGGCTGCGGCTATTCCCCTGCGGAACACTCCAACCCGCATGCGAGGGCCCGATGCCGCAGGACGACCCGAACCTCCTGGTTTCCACGGACTGGCTGGAGGCGCATCTCAACGCGCCCGATCTGCGCATTCTCGACGCCAGCTGGTATCTGCCGGACCAGAACCGCAACCCGCGTGCCGAATACGAGGACGCGCATATCCCCGGTGCCCGGTTTTTCGATATCGACGAGATTTCCGACACGGCGTCGCCGCTGCCGCACATGGCGCCGCCGATCGAGGTGTTCATCTCCAGGATGCGCGCGATGGGTATCGGCGACGGCCACAGGGTCGTGGCATACGACACCGCCGGGCTGTTTTCCGCAGCCCGCGTCTGGTGGCTGTTCCGGCATTTCGGCAAGCAGGACGTTTCCGTGCTCGACGGCGGCTTCCCGAAATGGCGGGCCGAGGGCCGCCCGGTCGAGGACTTGCCGCCGATCGCCCGCGACCGGCATTTCACGGCGCGCCGCGACGCATCGCTGGTTCGCGACGTCACTCAGGTGGCGGCCAGCGCCAAGCTGGGCAACGAGCAGATCGTCGACGCCCGTTCGCCCGGCCGGTTTCGCGGCGACGAGCCCGAGGTTCGCCCGGGCCTGCGCTCCGGCCACATTCCCGGCTCCAAGAACGTCCATTACCGCGACCTGCTGAACGGCGACGGTACGATGAAGGGCGTCAGCGACCTCAAGTCGATCTTCGAGGCCGCGGGCGTCGATCTGCACAAGCCCGTGATCACCACCTGCGGCTCCGGGGTCACGGCCGCCATACTCAACCTGGCGCTGGAGCGGCTCGGGCACAGCCGCACGTCGCTCTATGACGGGTCGTGGTCGGAATGGGGCATGTACGACGACCTGAAGGTCGAGACCGGATGAAGGCGGGTGCGCGCATCAAGTACCACGTTACCTACCTGGAAATGACCGGGCGGCCGGGTTATCCGCGCCCGCCCATGCCCATCGGCAAGCCCACCGCCCTGATCGTGGCCGAGGATCCGCCGGTGTGGTACTTTCTCGCTCTCTACGACGCGGTCGGCGCGGATTACGAGTGGACCGACTGGCACCACCGCCCGGAGTCCGAGTTGCGGGCCTTCATCCATGACCCGAATGTCACGCTTTACACGCTGATGAGCGCCGGCTGGCCTGCCGGTTTCTTCGTGCTCGACGCGCGCGAGGCGGGGATTTGCGATCTGGCCTATTTCGGCCTGGTGCCGCAGGCCACCGGGCTGGGGCTCGGGACCTATCTGCTGCGCACCGCCGTGCATGCCGCCTGGGATATCGAAGGCGTCGAGAAACTGACCGTCAACACCAACACGCTTGATCATCACCGCGCGCTGGCGCTCTATCAGAAGGCCGGATTCGTTCCCGTCCGCCGCGAGGAACACGAACGCACCCTGACCCGCGACCGGGTCACAGAGAGGATCTGACATGCTGGAAGACCTGAAGCCGCAGCCCGCCGACAAGATCATTGCCCTGATGGGGCTATTCCGGGCGGATCCGCGCGCCACCAAGCTGGACCTCGGCGTGGGTGTCTACAAGGACGCCAGCGGGAACACGCCAATAATGCGGGCGGTCAAGACGGCCGAGGCGCGCCTGCACGAGGCGCAAAGCTCGAAATCCTATGTCGGCCTCCTGGGCGATCTGTCCTATGTCGAGGCGATGGGCGATCTGGCCTTTGGCGATGCGGTTCCGGCCGATCGCCTGGCCGGTGCCCAGACGCCGGGCGGCACCGGCGCCATCCATCAGCTTCTGGAACTGGTGAAGCTTGCGGATCCCGAGGCGACGGTCTGGATCAGCGAACCGACCTGGCCGAACCACCCGGCGATCCTGAAGCATCTGGGCATTCCATTCCGCAGCTACCGGTATTTCGACGACGCTACCTGCGACTTGGATTTCGATGGCATGATGGAAGATCTGAAGACCATGAAGGCCGGCGACGTGCTCTTGCTGCACGGCTGCTGCCACAACCCGACAGGAGCGAACATCGACCTGGCGCAATGGCAGACCGTGACCGATTTCGTGGTGGAAAACGGCATCGTGCCGATGATCGACCTCGCTTATCAGGGCTTTGGCGACGGGCTTGAGGAAGACGTCGCGGGGCTGCGGCATATGGCTTCGCGGGTGCCGCAGATGCTGCTGGCGGCGAGTTGTTCGAAGAATTTCGGGCTCTACCGCGACCGTGTCGGCGTTGCCTTCGCCATCGGTGCGAACGAAGCGGAGCGTGACCTTTCCAAGGGCGCGCTGTCCTCGATCAACCGGCTGAACTATTCCTTCCCGCCCGACCACGGCGCCGCGCTGGTGTCGATACTCCTGAACGATCCGGCGCTGCGGTCCGATTGGCAGGATGAACTGGAAGCGATGCGGCTGCGGATGCTGGCCCTGCGCACCTCGCTTGCCGAAGCTCTGAGGCGCGAGACCAATTCCGACCGCTTCGATTTCGTCGCCACCCACCGCGGCATGTTTTCGCGTCTGGGCCTGCCGTCGGCGGCGGTGGAAAAGCTGCGCGAAGAGAACGCCATCTACATGGTCGGCGACAGCCGGGTCAACATCGCCGGGCTGCCGACCGACGGTCTCGACAACCTGGCAAAGGCCATCGCCGGCGTTGCATAGACCGGGAAGCGCCGCAATGGCGGCGTCCCGCTTGCGCCGCCCGTTGCAGGCCGCGAGCCGGACCGCGGCTCTATTGGCGGCTCCACGCCTTGAGGAAACCCAGGCAGGCCTGAACATTCGCGGTTCGGTGCATGTCGACGTGGGTCACCAGCCAGAAATCGGCGTTCCACTGCGGTTCCGGCCGCATCACCGGGACGATTTCGGGCCGGTTCCGGACGGAAAAATCGGTCTGCGCCGCGATTCCCATTCCGGCGAAAAGGGCGTCTTCCACCGCCCGTGTCTGCGGTGAGCGAAACGCAATGGCTTCGGCGGGCACGTTTCTTGCAATCCATTCGGCGATCGGCGAGTCGCCCGGCAGGCCGGTCGGGAAGAGGAACCGGTGCCTCGGAATATCGCTCCGATGCTCCGGTGTTCCGGCCCGTTCCACGTAATCCCTGTGTGCGTAGAACGCTATATTCGTTGAAAAAAAGTGCTGAACCACGTTGTCGGGCTCCAGCGGTTTGGCGCCGGCGCGGATCGCGATATGCGCTTCGCCGTATTCCAGCTTGAGCCGGCGCTCGTCGACGATCAGCCGGACCCGAACGTCGGGAAATTTGCGTTGAAACCCGGCCAGCGGGGCCATGAGAGCGCGGGAAAGAGCGTCGATGGTCGTTATGGTCAATTCGCCGGATACTTCCGCACTTTGCCCGCGCACGCGAGTGGCCAACTGCCTGAACTGGTCTTCCGTTGCGGCGGCGACGCGCAGCAGTTGTTGCCCTGCCGGCGTCGGCGTGTAGCCGCGCGGATGGCGGAAAAACAGCCGTGCCCCCAGTTTCCGCTCCAGCGCGGTCACGTGGCGGATGACGGTTGCATGATGCACGCCGAGAAATTTGGCGGCTGCGCTTACCGTGCCCAGCCGGGCGACCTGATACGCCGAGTGCACCTCGTTCCAGTTTCCGATATACACATTCATGCACATAACTTGTGCATATCGGGAAGTTGTGTGCAACAGAAGGATCACCAGATTCAACGTGTCACGCCACGGCGAGATTCACGAGGCCAGGCTGCGCCTCGCCAAAACTCGATGAAAAAGAAGGACCAATACGATGACACGCATATCCGTAATCGTCGGTACCACCCGTCCCGGCAGGTTCTCCATCAAGGTCGCCAACTGGATCCTGGAGCAAATCGAGAAGCAGGACGGCGTCGATGCCAAGCTATTGGATCTGGCGGACTTTCCCATGCCGTTTTTCGAAGAGGCAATACCTCCGTCGATGCCCGGTCGCCCGCCGTATGAAAACGAAGTGGTCAAGCGGTGGACCGGCGAAATCGCCGCTTCCGACGGTTTTGTCTTCGTCACCGGCGAATACAACCACGGCTATCCGGCGGTTCTGAAGAATGCGATCGACTACGTTTATCCGGAGTGGAACCGCAAGGCGGCGGCGTTCGTCAGCTACGGCAGCGTAAGCGGGGGGCGGGCCGTCGAACAGCTTCGCCAGGTCGCCGCCGAAGTTCAGATGGCTACCGCGCGCAACGCCGTGCACTTGCCGGTCGGCGTTCTCATGGCGCATTTTCAGGGCGGGGATATCGGACCGGGGCTTGCAGAGCAGGAAGCCGCGGCCGAGACCATGATCGGCGAATTGCTGTGGTGGACCAACGCGCTGAAAAAGGCGCGCCAAGAGGACGCTTCGCAGGTCAGGACAACGGCAGCGTAATCCGGAAAGTTGCACCCTGCTCGGACGCTACCAGCGACAGTTCACCGCCCAGGTTGTGCATGATCTCGCGGCTGATCGGCAGCCCCAGCCCGGCGCTGCCGGCCAGCGTCGATTCGCCCAGCCGGCTGAATTTCTCGAACACCCGGTCCCGGTGCTCGGGCGGAATGCCGGGGCCGTTGTCGATGACGTCGATTTCCACGGTCCGCGGCGTCCCGTTCACCCGAATGGTGATCTCGGGTGCCTCCGACGAGGCGTATTTCGCGGCGTTCGAAAAGACATTGATAAAGACCTGCGCCAGCCGGTCGAACTCGGCGCGTACCGTGATCTGCTCCTCTTTCGGGTCGCGGTTGATGGTCAACGCGCCGCCCGCCCATAACCCTTCGGTGCCGGCCAGCGCCTGATCGATCACCACGCGCAGTTCGATCGGCTCAAGCTTCCAGTTGACGCGCCCGCTCTGCAGGAAGCTGAGATCGAGAATGTCGTCCAGAAGCCGCGTCAGGCGGATGCTTTCCTGCTGGATGATGCCCACGAAGCGCTTTCCCTCATCCTTGGACAGATCGCCGGTCTCTTGCAGAATCTCGGAAAACGAGCGGATCGACGTCATCGGCGTGCGCAATTCGTGGCTGACCTGCGACAGGAAGGCGTCCTTCTGGGCACCGACCTCGGTCAGTTGGGTGTTCGCCGTTCGGAGCTGGCGCGCGGTTTCCTCCAGCCGTTTGGACTGGGCCTGCAGTTCGCGGCTGTATTCGCGTATCTGTGCCGTCTCGTCGGCGATGTTCATCAGGTCGCTGACCGAAACCGTGCCGCCGCCGGCGATCTGGCTGACCATGGCGTGCGCCGAGGCGGCGCCGACGGAACCGGTAAGCTCGCGCTCCAGCCGCTCGATGAAATCGTCCGTCGCATCCGGCAGTCCGCGGCTCTTGCCCTGACGTGACACCTCGTTGGCGAACAGCGAGTGGGCCGCGTTGCTGCCCAGGATGCGTTGCGCCAGCGTGAACAGGTCTTCCGATGTGGCCAGCCGCCGGATCGGCACGGCCGTGTGCCCGTCGGTCTGCCGGTATACGTCGACGAACTGCGCCCCCTGGATGCGTTCGAGTTGCCGCGGTGTCGTGGCCAGCGAGACGCCGATCAGGAACGCGGTGTTCAGGGTCAGGCTCCAGAACAGCGAATGCACCAGCGGGTCGATCCCTTCCAGCCCGAACATCGCTTGCGGATTCAGCAGCCCGATGCCGAACGGTCCGGTGGCGATGGCATCGCTGCTGAGGATGAAGGCGCCCTCGAAGCTCGGCAGCAGCAGGGTGTACAGCCAGATCAGGAAACCCACGCCCAGACCGGCCAGCGCGCCGCTGCGGGTCGCGCCGCGCCAGAAAATACCGGCCAGCAGGCTCGGCAGAACCTGCCCCATGCCGGCGAACGCAATCAGCCCGATGGCGGCCAGCGCACCGCTGCCGCCGGTGACGCGGAAATAGAAATAGCCCAGAAGCAGCACGCCGGCGATGCTCCCCCGGCGGCTCAGCAGCAGAATGCGCCGGACATCGCCGCTGGTCTTGGTCTTCTGCGAGGACAGCGACAGCCAGACCGGCATCACGATATGGTTCGACACCATGGTCGACAGCGCGATGGCGGCCACGATGACCATCGACGTGGCCGAGGAAAACCCGCCCAGAAACGCCAACAGCGCGATGTTGGTGTGGCCCTGCGCCAGCGGCACCGTCAGCACGAACAGGTCCGGGTTGGACCCCTCCGGCAGCACCGACAGCCCGGCAATCGCGATCGGCAGAACGAACAGGCTGATCAGCAACAGGTAGAGCGGGAACGCCCAGGACGCCGTCGCCAGGTGCTTTTCGTCGACGTTTTCCACCACGATCACCTGGAACATCCGCGGCAGCACGATAATGGCGCTGGCCGACAGGAAGGTCAGAGCCACCCAGCGGCTGGAAAAGACCTCCGAGGCGGCGATCATTTCCGGCGCCGCACGCGAGAAGATGTCGGCCGGTCCCGAGGCCACGCCCCAGACCACGAAGACCCCGACCGACAGCAGCGCCACCAGCTTCACGATGGCCTCCAGCGCGATGGCGGTGACGACGCCGTGATGGCGCTCGTTGGCATCGACGTTGCGGGTGCCGAACAACGTGGTGAAGAACGCCAGCCCCACGGCCACCCAGAAGGCGGTGACCTCGGCGTCGGGAATGGAACCGCGCTGGCCCAGACCGACGGCGAAAGCTTCGAAACTCAGCGTCAGGGACTGCAATTGCAGCGCGATGTAGGGCGTCGATCCGATCACCGCCAGCAGCGTCACCGCGACGGCGAGCGTCGCGCTCTTGCCGTAGCGCGACGAGATCATGTCGGCGATGGAGGTTATCCGCTGCGCCTGACCGATGCGCACCAGCTTTCTCAGCAGCCACCACCAGCCGACGAACACCAGCGTCGGCCCGAGATAGATGGTGACGAATTCCAGCCCGCTGCGCGCCGCCGAGCCGACGGCGCCGTAGAACGTCCAGGCGGTGCAGTAGATGGAAATCGACAGCGTGTAGACAAGCGGCGACTTCAGCCAGCTCAGCTTGCCGCGCTGCGCGCGCCGCTCGGCCCAGAACGCCACCATGAACAGCAGCGCCACGTAGACCAGGCAGACGGTGACCAGGGCATTCCACGTCAGCACCGCTCAGCTCTCCGTGTCGTCATCGGTCAGCAGCCGCGCCATGCGACGCGCCAGCAGGATCAGGAAGAGCCACACGCCGAACACGTAGACGACCGCCACCGGCAGACCGAAAACGAATCCGCCGCGCAGGAATATCGCGGTGACCGGAGAAACCAGCAGCACCAGGCCGAGCAACGGCAGTATCAGCGCCGCGTCCTGCCGGCGCCGGCGCAGGAAAGCGCGTTCCGCAAGGTCGGGCAGGGCGCGGCGGTTCTTCATGCGCCGGCCAGCCGCCGCACGGTGGCCACGATCTCTTCGTTCGAGAACGGTTTGGTCATGAATTCGTCGGCGCCGATATCCTCCGCCTCCTGCCGGTCGCGCGCCTGACCGCGCGCGGTCAGCATCAGCACCGGCAGTGCCTCGGTGGCGCTTTTGCCGCGGATGTCGCGCAGGATGTCGAAGCCGCTGCGGTTCGGCAGCATCACGTCGAGGATCACCAGATCGGGCCGCGCGCCCTCGATGGCTCCCATCGCGGCGGCGCCGTCGGCCGCCGTGGTGACCTCGAACCCGGCCCGGTTCAGGATGAATGTGAGCGACTCGACGATATTCGGTTCATCCTCGAGAATGAGTATGCGCTTGCCCAACGGCTTCTCCCTTTTGGCCGAGTCTAGCGGCGGGAGGAAAAGCCCGGCAAGCCTTTTTGCGCGGCTGTTGCGTCACGGGGCTTCGCGAGGCGGCAGAATCGACGGTTCGGAGCGCGCCGCGCAATCGAGCCGCGGGCAGATGCGGCAGCTCAGCCCGATCGGCTGCGCGGCCGCTGTTGGCAGCGCGGCCAACCACGGCAGGTCGTGCAACTCGTCGAGCGCGACCACCAGCATTGCCGAGCGGACCAGCGGCGGCGCGCCGAATTGCCCGGAATTCTCGCTCAGCGCCACCGACAGCGCGGCGAAACGCCGTCCGCCGGGCAGTTCGATGGTCCTGGTTACCGCCATGTTGGGCGCCGAAAGGCACTGGAACACCGGCCAGAGCGGGCAGGTGGCGCCATGTCGGGGCAGCGAGAATTCCGGCAGGGGCCGCCGGAAAAGGGCTTGCCCGGCGGCGTTTACGATGACCAGCCCCATGGCCGGGGCTTCGATTTCCGGACGTCTGAGGGTCGCCAGCCTGCGAAAGACCGCGTGCAGGTCGGCGCCGAAACGGCGCGCGAGTGCCGCCGGTTCGTAGCGGTGCGCCCGCGCTTCCTCGGCGAAGGCGGTCAGCGGCATTTTCGTTGCGTCCTCCGCGTACTGTTCCAGAAACGCCCGCGCGGAGGCAGAGCGACGGTGGTCCGGAGCGCCGAGGTCGGCGAGCACGCCCCGGACCGCGTCCTCGATGGCGCGGCGATCCGCCGTGTCGTCTTCTGCCGCCTCGTCGATGGCCGCGAAGCGGTAATGGTTGTCAGCAAGAAAACGGTCGAGATCCTCCTCCGGCGTCACCGCGCTGCCGGCCCGGTCGGCGGCATGGTCGAAATAATCCACCAGGCGGGAGGCGGCGTCCGAAAGCCGCCGGCTTTCGGCGTGAACGTTGGCATGAAACCGCCGCGTCTGCTCCGGCGGAATGTCAACTACGGTGTCGAGAATGTTGGCGGTGGAATATATCGCGGTGATGGTGGACAGCATCAGATGCAGGCTCTCGCGCAGGTAGGGGTCGTGGGTCAGCCGGTCGGAGAGTGCCGTTATCACGGCCTCCTGGTCGCGGCTCTGGCGCTGCAGCGAGGCCAGCGTCCGGCTCCAACCGGGGAACCGGCCCACCATGTCCTCGATGCTGTCGGCTTCCGGCTTCAGCTCCGGGCGCAGCGCCACGATCTCGCGCAGTTCGCCGAGCAGCGCGTCCTCGGCACCGTCGGTCAACTCGCCCGGCGCGATCTCCAGGGCCCGCGCCAGACCGAGCAGCACCCGTCCGGCAACGCCCCGGCGGTTGTGCTCGATGAGGTTGAGATAGGACGGCGAAATCCCGGAAGCCGCCGCCAGTGCCGATTGGGTGACGCCAAGTGACCGCCGGCGTTGGCGGATACGGGTGCCGGCAAGTGATCGCGCCAAAACGGAATTCTCCTGTGTTTCAGGCTTCTACCGCGATGCGGTGTAAAGAAATTTACAATATCACAAAAACGAGATCACGCATATTTACAAAATAATCGTGATAAAGCAAATGTTTATTGAAACTTTGACGGCAATCTGAAAGCCTCGCGCCGAGCTCTTCCGCTCACCGCACCGGTCGTCGACCGGGCCATGACACGAATGGGAGGAATTTCATGTCAAAACTTCATCTCAGCCGCCGCGGACTTCTGAAGTCGGGCGCTGTGCTCGGCGCCGGTCTGGCGATGCCGACAATCTTTACCGGCGCCGCACGCGCCTACACCAACGAGCCCACGGGCAGCACCGTTACACTCGGCTTCAACGTTCCGCAGTCCGGCGCCTATGCCGACGAGGGCGCCGACGAGTTGCGCGCCTACAAGCTTGCCGTCAAGCACCTCAACGGTGAAGGCGACGGCGGCATGATGAACACCTTCTCGTCGAAGGCGCTGAAGGGCAACGGCATCCTGGGCAAGAAAGTCGTCTACGTGACCGGCGACACCCAGACCAAGTCCGACGCCGCCCGCGCCTCGGCCCGTTCGATGATCGAAAAGGACGGCGCCATCATGATCACCGGCGGTTCGTCGTCGGGCGTCGCCATCGCCACCCAGGGCCTGTGCCAGGAGGCGGGCGTGATCTTCATGGCCGGCCTGACGCATTCCAACGACACCACGGGCAAGGACAAGAAGGCGAACGGCTTCCGCCACTTCTTCAACGCCTACATGTCGGGCGCCGCGCTGGCGCCGGTGCTCGCCAATCGCTACGGTACCGACCGCAAGGCCTATCACCTGACGGCCGACTACACCTGGGGCTGGACCCAGGAAGAATCGATCAAGGCCGCCACCGAGGCCCAGGGCTGGGAGACGGTGAACGCCGTCAAGACGCCGCTCACCGCCACCGACTTCTCGTCCTACATCGCACCGGTGCTGAACTCCGGCGCCGACGTGCTGATCCTGAACCACTACGGCGGCAACATGGTCAACTCGCTGACCAACGCCGTGCAGTTCGGCCTCAACGACAAGCAGGTCAACGGCAAGAAGTTCGAGATCGTGGTGCCGCTCTACTCGCGCCTGATGGCGCGTGGCGCCGGCGAGAACGTCAAGGGCATCCTCGGTTCGACGAACTGGCACTGGTCGCTGCAGGACGCGGGCTCTCAGGCCTTCGTGCAGTCCTTCGGCAACGAGTACGGCTTCCCGCCGAGCCAGGCCGCGCATACCGTCTACTGCCAGACGCTGCTCTACGCCGACGCCTGCGAGCGCGCCGGCACCTTCAATCCGTGCGGCGTCGGCGAGGCGCTGGCCGGTCTGAAGTTCGACGGCCTCGGCAACGGTCCGACGGAATACCGTGCCGCCGACCACCAGTGCTTCAAGGACGTGCTGGTCGTGCAGGGCAAGGAAAACCCGTCCTCCGAGTTCGACCTTCTGGAGGTCGTCGAGGTGACGCCGCGGGCGCAGGTCGAGTATGCACCCGATCACCCGATGTTCGCCGGCGGCGCGCTGGGCGAGTGCAACCCGGGCGCCTGAGGCCGGGCCTCTGACTGAACCTGCCGGTCGCGCTGCACGGCGCGGCCGGTCTTCCCGCTGAAACGGGTCCTCACAACGAAAGACGGGGGTGAACATCATGGACGCCATCCTTCTGCAAATCCTCAACGGATTGGACAAGGGCAGCGCCTACGCGCTGATCGCGCTCGGACTGACGCTGATTTTCGGTACCCTCGGCGTGGTGAATTTCGCCCACGGCGCGCTGTTCATGATCGGTGCTTTCTGCGCCGTGGTCATGCAGAAACTGATCACCGCCTACGCCGTGACGCTCGACCCGGTGAAAAAGAACTTCCTCGGCAAGCCGCTGGAGGTGAAGACGCCGTATGTCGAGCTCTGGTTCGGCGACTTCGGCCGAATGATGATCGACTATTCGGTGCCGTTCTCCATTCTGTTGGCGATCCCCGTCATGCTGATCGTCGGCTTCGTCATGGAACGCGGGCTGATCAAGCATTTCTACCACCGCCCGCATGCCGACCAGATCCTCGTCACTTTCGGCCTGGCCATCGTCATGCAGGAAATCATCAAGTATTTCTTCGGCGCCAACCCGATCCCGCAGCCCGCGCCCGAGGTGGTGTCCGGCTCGGTCGATCTCGGCGTCATCGTCGGCTTTGCCGAAAACGCCATCATCTATCCGATCTGGCGGCTGATCTATTTCTTTTTCGCCTTCGCGATCGTCGGTGCCGTCTTCGCCTTCCTGCGCTACACCACCTTTGGCATGGTGATCCGCGCCGGCATGGCGGACCGCGAGACCGTCGGCATCCTCGGTATCAACATCAACCGCCGGTTCACCCTGATGTTCGGCATCGCCGCGGTGGTTACCGGACTGGCCGGCGCCATGTACACGCCGATCCTGCCGCCCAACTACCACATGGGCATGGATTTCCTGGTGCTGTGCTTTGTGGTTGTCGTGGTCGGCGGCATGGGATCCCTGCCCGGTGCCGTGGCAGCCGGCTTCCTGCTGGGCATTCTCGAAAGCTTTGCCTCGATGAACGAGGTCAAGAGCATCCTGCCCGGTATCGACCAGATCATCATTTATCTCGTCGCAGTCATCATTCTGCTGACCCGCCCGCGGGGCCTGATGGGCCGCAAGGGCGTGATGGAGGACTGAGCCCATGTTCATCCAGAGCAAACTGAGCAACGACCGCCTGCTGATGGTTGTGTTCTCGCTGGTGGTGCTGGCGGCGCCTCTCATCCTTGCACCGATCGGTGCCGGTTATCCGGACCTGATGCAGCGCTTCGCGATCTATGGAATATTCGCCATCGGCTTCAACGTTCTGTTCGGCCTGACCGGCTACCTGTCGTTCGGCCACGCCGCCTTCCTCGGCGTCGGGTCCTACGCGGCGGTGTGGATGTTCAAGCTGCTGACCATGAACGTGATCCCGGCGATCATCCTCGGCGTGGTGATCTCCGGGCTGTTCGCGCTGCTCATCGGATACGTCTCGCTGCGCCGCTCCGGCATCTATTTCTCGATCCTGACGCTGGCCTTCGCGCAGATGAGCTACAACATGGCCTACTCGGTGCTGACACCGATCACCAACGGCGAGACCGGGCTGCAGATACGGCTGCACGACGCGCGGGTACTCGACCCGGAAAATATCACCGGCACGCTGCCGTCGACCAATCTCTTCGGCGCCCGGATGAGCGAGGTGTTCTGGCGGCCCAACTTCCTCGGCTACGACCTCCAGTTCAACTTTGGGTTCTACTTCTGCGCCATCATCCTGATCCTGGCCTTCTACCTGTCGCTGCGCATCTTCCGCTCACCTTTCGGAATGATGCTGCGGGCGGTCAAGACCAATCAGAACCGGCTGAACTACACCGGCGTCAACACCCGGCCCTATACGCTGGCGGCGTTCGTCATCTCCGGCATGTATGCCGGTCTGGCCGGCGCGCTTCTGGCGTCGATGGACCCGCTGGCAGGTGCCGAGAGAATGCAGTGGACGGCCTCGGGCGAGGTCGTGCTGATGGTGATTCTCGGCGGTGCCGGAACGCTTCTCGGGCCGGTGCTGGGCGGCGCTTTCATCAAGTATTTCGAGAACATCTTCTCCAAGATCAACGACAACGTGCTGGAGCAGACATTCAGCGTCCTGCCGAGCTGGATCGGCGATTTCATGGTGTTCATCGTGCATCCCTTCGTCGGCAAGGGCTGGCACCTGACGCTGGGCGCGCTGTTCATGCTGGTGGTGATCTTCCTGCCCGGCGGCCTTGTCGAAGGCGCCACGCGTATCCAGGGCTGGGTCAGGCGTCGGCTGGGCGGAGGCAACGGCGCCGCCGCCCGCCCGGCCTCCGCACCGGCCGAATAAGGGGGGCATCATGGGCATTCTCGAAGTCCAGAACGTCAACAAGCGCTTCGGCGGCTTGCAGGCGCTCGACAACGTCAACCTTGATGTTCAAGAAGGCACCGTTCACGCCATCATCGGGCCGAACGGGGCAGGCAAGTCGACCCTGCTGAACTGTTTCGTCGGACGGCTGATGCCGGATACCGGCACCGTCATGTTCAATGGCAGCAGCCTCCTGGGGCTGAAGCCGCACGAGATCAATCAGCTTGGCGTCAGCCGCGTTTTCCAGACACCCGAGATATTCACCGATCTCAGCGTCCTGGAAAACGTCATGATTCCGACCTTCGCGAAGCGCGACGGCTCTTTTCGGATGCACGCCTTCGAACGGGTGTCCAGGGAAGTCGATATCCGCGAGCACGCCGAGCAGACGCTGATCGACGTCGGTCTGCAGGACAAGCGCAACATGATCGCCTCGGCGATGTCGCGCGGCGACAAGCGGCGGCTGGAAATGGCCATGTGCCTGGCACAGGACCCCAAGCTCCTGCTGCTCGATGAACCGACGGCGGGCATGGCGCGCGCCGACACCAACCGGACCATCGACCTGCTGAAGCATATCGGCGAGACGCGCGGCATCACCAAGGTGGTGATCGAGCACGACATGCACGTGGTGTTTTCGCTGGCCGACAGGATATCGGTGCTCGCGCAGGGCACGGTGATCGTCGAGGATGTGCCCGACAACATCAAGGGACATCCGAAAGTTCGCGAAGCCTATCTCGGGGAGGCACAGGTATGACCGGAGGCGTTGGACTCACCCTGCGCGAATCGGATTTCAGGAAAACCAAGGCGCACCACATGGACCGTAGGGAACCGGCCTATTTCTCGGCCTGGGACCTGCACTCCTATTACGGCGAAAGCTATATCGTACAGGGCATAAGCTTCGACATCCACGAGGGCGAGATCCTTGCCCTTCTGGGCCGCAACGGCGCCGGCAAGACCTCTACGCTGCGCACCATCGCCCGCGTCGACAGCCCGCAGATGCGCCACGGCGAAATCTGGCTCGACCATCAGCCGCTGCACGACATGGCGTCGCATCAGGCGTCGGTGGCGGGCGTCGGTTTCGTTCCCGAGGACCGCCGCATCATTCCCGGCCTGACCGTCGAGGAAAATCTCCAACTCGCCCAGATCGCGCCGCCGCACGGCTGGTCGATCCAGCGCATCTACGAGCTGTTTCCCCGCCTTGGCGAACGCCGCAGGCAGGAGGGCGTCACCCTGTCGGGTGGCGAACAGCAGATGCTGGCCATCGGCCGGGCGCTGGCCCGCGACATCAAGCTCCTGCTGCTCGACGAACCCTACGAGGGGCTGGCGCCGGTGATCGTGCAGGAGATCGAGAAGACACTGGTCGAAATCAAGTCGCACGGAATCACGACGGTCATCGTGGAACAGAACGCGATCGCCGCGCTTAAGCTTGCCGATCGTTCGATAATCCTCGATATGGGTCAGATCGTGTTCGACGGCAGCGCCCAGGAGGTTCTCGACAACGACCAGCTTCGCGAGGATTATCTGGCGATCTGATTCCCGCCGTCTTGTGGCGATCCGCAGCCTGCCCACCAGGCCGGGTTTCCGGCCGCGTTCCGAACTGAGAGAGACCAGGAAACATGTCTGAGACCAAGACCTATCCGCCTTCAGCAGAAACCGTCGCCCGCGCCCATGTCGATGAAGCGAAGTACAGGGAAATGTACGCCGCCTCGGTCAACGATCCGGATGGCTTCTGGGGTGAACACGGGCGGCGCGTGGACTGGATCAAGCCCTTCACCAAGGTCAAGAACACCAGTTTCACATACCCCGATATCTCGATCAAATGGTACGAGGACGGCGAACTCAATGTCTGCGCCAACTGCGTCGACCGGCATCTTCCGGCCCGTGCGAACCAGACCGCGCTGATCTGGGAGGGCGACGATCCGTCCGTCGACAAGCACATCACCTATGCGGAACTTTCCGACAAGGTGAACAGGCTCGCCAACGTCTACAGGAAGCTCGGTGTGAACAAGGGCGACCGGGTGGTGATCTATCTGCCGATGATCCCCGAAGCCGCCTACGCCATGCTGGCCTGTGCCCGCATCGGCGCCATTCACTCGGTGGTGTTCGCCGGGTTCTCGCCCGAGGCGCTGGCCAGCCGGGTGGACGACAGCGGCGCCAAGCTGATCGTCACCGCCGACGAAGCGCCGCGCGGTGGCCGCAAGACGCCGCTGAAGGAAAATGTCGACAAGGCCCACGCTATCCATTCCGACGACGTGCAGACGCTTGTTGTCGAACACACCGGCGGCGACGTGCCGATGACCGAAGGCCGCGATTTTTCCTACAACGCCTTGATGGCGGGGGCCTCGGCCGACTGCCCGCCGGAGCCGATGAACGCGGAGGACCCGCTGTTCATCCTCTACACCTCCGGCTCCACCGGCAAGCCCAAGGGCGTGGTGCACACCACCGGCGGTTACCTCGTCTACGCCTCGATGACCCACAAGTACGTGTTCGACTACCACGACGGCGATATCTACTGGTGCACGGCTGATGTCGGCTGGATCACCGGGCACAGCTACATCGTGTACGGCCCGCTGGCCAACGGCGCCACGTCGCTGATTTTCGAGGGCGTGCCGACCTGGCCGGACGCCTCGCGCTTCTGGCAGGTCTGCGACAAGCACAAGGTCAACATCTTTTACACCGCGCCGACCGCGATCCGCGCGCTGATGGGGCAGGGCGAGGAGTTCGTGACGCGCTGTAACCTGTCATCCCTGCGCACGCTCGGCACCGTCGGCGAGCCGATCAACCCGGAAGCCTGGGAATGGTACAACCGGGTGGTCGGCAAGGGCACGCGGCCCATCGTCGATACCTGGTGGCAGACCGAGACCGGCGGCATCCTGCTGACCCCGCTGCCCGGCGCCACGCCGACCAAGCCCGGCTCCGCCACCAACCCGTTCTTCGGCATTGTCCCGGCCATCGTCGATCCGCAGACGGGCCAGGAGATCACCACGACCGAGGCCAAGGGCGTGCTATGCATCAAGGAGTCGTGGCCCGGCCAGATGCGCACGATCTACGGCGATCACGACCGTTTCGTCGCCACCTATTTTGCCGACTACAAGGGCTACTACTTCACCGGCGACGGCTGCCGCCGCGATGCCGACGGCTATTACTGGATCACCGGGCGCGTTGACGACGTGATCAACGTCTCCGGCCACCGGATGGGCACGGCGGAAGTGGAAAGCGCGCTCGTGGCGCACCCGAAGGTGTCTGAGTCAGCCGTTGTCGGCTACCCGCACCCGATCAAGGGGCAGGGCATCTACGCCTATGTCACGCTGATGGCCGGCGAGCAGCCGAACGACGGTCTGCGCAAGGAGCTTTCCGACTGGGTGCGCAAGGAGATCGGCCCGATCGCCAAGCCCGACCTGATCCAGTGGGCGCCCGGCCTGCCGAAGACGCGCTCCGGCAAGATCATGCGCCGCATACTGCGCAAGATTGCCGAGAACGATTACGGCACGCTGGGCGACACCTCGACGCT
>JBHHXR010000041.1:0-17763 GCA_046757205.1 Paracoccaceae bacterium | reverse complement strand
CCATCGTCATCGCCAAGTTGCTGGCGCTCCAGCTTACCGAAAAGGCCCAGAAGGAGGTGCAGCGCGCCCGGTTGTCGCTGGTCCTTCCGCAGGAGCGTTTGATCGACATTCTGCCCGACGCACCGGGCGGCGCCGTCATCGAACTGCCGGATTTCGCGTTCGACGTGCCCAAGCGCGTGAAATCCGCCGGTCTGCGCGACCGTCCGCGCCTGCCGTTCGGCGCCCTCCACAACGTCGGCGAAGGCGGTGCGTCAAACGCCTGGGCGGCCACCGGCGCGCGCTCGGCGTCGGGGGCGCCGCTGCTGGCGACCGACCCGCATCTGGGCCTGACCGCGCCGTCGCAATTCATGCTGGCGCGGCTCGAGCTTGAATCCGGCGGCGTCATCGGCGCCACGGTGCCCGGCTTGCCCGGGATCGTCATCGGGCGTAATTCCTCTTTCGGCTGGGGCGCCACCGTCAGTTATCTCGACGATCAGGATCTCTACTACGAGAAGTTGGACCCCAACAACGAGGAAATGTATCTGACTTCAGATGGTTACAAGCCGTTTCGCAGCCGGGAAACGATCATCGGGATCGACGACGACGCGCAGCTCCGATACCGGTTGCGCTGGACCGAGCGCGGCCCGGTGCTGCCCCGGACGGTCTACGACCTCGACAAGATCACGCCGAAGGGGCATGTCATCAGCCTCGCCTGGACAGCGCTGGATCCCGACGACCGGACCATAGAGGGCCTGCTGAAGCTGATGCGCGCGCAATCGGTGGCGCAGGCCCGCGATACCGCTGCGCTGATCCTGGCGCCGTCGCTCAATCTGGTCATGGCGGACGCCGACGGCATCGCCATGCAGACGGCCGGAAGGGTCCCGCGGCGGCGCTCCGATCACACCAGCCAGGGCCGCCTGCCGTCGCCGGGATGGATCGAGGCGAACCATTGGGACGGGTATTTCCCCTTCGAGGACAATCCTTTCGTGGAAAACCCCGGAAGCGGCATCGTCGTCAACACCAACAACAAGATCGCCGACGCCCCGTTTCCCCGCCATTTCAGCCTCGACTGGGGCGACGATCTGCGCATCCGGCGGGCGCAACGGCTGCTCAACGCGCGGGAGTTCCATACCCTCGACAGCTTCGTCGAAATCCAGACCGATACCGTTTCGCCCGCCGCTCGCATTCTTCTGCCGCTGATCGCGCGCGATCTGTGGTACGCGGGCGAGCCGGCGGAGAAGGAAACCGTGCCCCGCCGCCGGCAGATCGCGCTGGAATTGCTGGCCGGCTGGAACGGCGACATGTCGGAGCACGACCCGCAGCCGCTGATCTACGCGGCCTGGGTGCGGGCGTTGCAGCGCCGTCTGGCGATCGACGAGCTGGGGGCCGCCATGGAAACCCTGAAACGCCCCGACCCGGTGTTCCTGGAACGCGTGTTTCGCGATGTCGACGGCGCCGCCGTCTGGTGCGACATCAAGCAGACCAGCCGCAGGGAAACCTGCCAGGACATGGCGCGGCTGGCGCTGGATGACGCGCTGATCTTCCTGAGCGAGGAATACGGCACCCGGCCGGAGAGCTGGCGCTGGGGCGACGCCCACCGCGCGCTGCACGAGCACACGGTGTTCAGCCGCGTTCCCGGGCTCGCCTGGTTCGCCAATATCTGGCAGGACATGCCCGGCGGCGACCATACCCTGATGCGGGCGGAGACCATCGGAACCGGTTCCGAACCGTTCACCGCGGTGCATGGCTCGGCCTTCCGCGCGGTCTACGATTTTTCGGATCCGGACAGTTCCGTGTTCGTCCTGTCAACCGGCGAAAGCGGTCATCTCCTGTCACGCCATTACGACGACCTTGCGGTGCTGTGGCGGCGACGGGAGTACATCCCGATGTCGCTCGATCCGGTGCTGGCGCGCGGCAACGCCGTCGGCATCACACGGCTGGCGCCGAACGGCGGCGCGCCCGGCGAGGCTAACTGAACAGGTCCTGGCAGGTCTCCAGCGCCTCGACCAGCGCATCGACCTCGGCGCGCGTGTTGTAGAGGCCGAACGAAGCGCGGCAGGTCGCGGTGACGCCGAGATGCGCCATCAGCGGCTGCGCGCAGTGGTGGCCGGCGCGAACCGCCACGCCCTTGCGATCCACGACGGTGGAAATGTCGTGCGGATGGGCCGGGCCGTCGAGGGTAAAGGAGAAAATCGCCGCCTTGCCCGAGGCGGTCCCCTGAAGTTGCAGCCAGTTCAGTTCGCGAAACCGCGACAGCGCGTAGTCGCGCAGACCGGCCTCGTGCGCGGCGATGTTCTCGATGCCCAGCGCCTGGACATAGTCGATGGCCGCGCCGAGCCCGATCATCTGCACGATGGCCGGCGTTCCGGCCTCGAACTTGTGCGGCGGATCGTTGTAGCTGACCGCTTCGCGCGTGACCTCGCGGATCATGTCGCCGCCGCCGATGAACGGCCGCATCTCGGCCTGCCGCTCGCGCCTGATGTAAACCGCGCCCGACGCCGACGGGCCGTAGAGCTTGTGCCCGGTGATGGCGTAGAAATCGCAGCCGAGGTCGCCGACATCGACCGGCAGGTGAACCGCCCCCTGCGAGCCGTCGACGGCCACCGGCACGCCGCGCTCGCGCGCGGCGGCGCAGATCGACTTGATATCGACGACGGTACCGAGGACATTCGAGACATGCGTGAGCGAGATCAGCTTGGTTTTCGGGCCGATCGCGTCGATAACCGCCTGCGGGTCCAGCGACCCGTCCGCCGACGTTTCCACCCATTTCAGCACCACCCCCTGCCGTTCGCGAAGGAAATGCCAGGGAATGATATTGGCGTGGTGCTCCATCACGCTCAGCACCACCTCGTCGCCAGGCGCGAAGGCCGGGGCGGCCCAGGCGTAGGAAATCAGGTTGAACGCCTGGGTCGAGCCGGTGGTGTACAGGATCTCGTCGTCATGTTCGGCGCCCAAGAAACCGCGAAGCTTGCCGCGCACCGCTTCGTATTTTTCGGTGGCGACCGACGACAGGTAATGCAGGCCGCGGTGCACGTTGGCGTATTCTTCCGAATAGGCCCGGGTGACGGCATCTATCACGACCTGCGGCTTCTGAGCCGACGCGCCATTGTCCAGGTATACCAGCGGCTTACCGTGCACCGACCGGGACAGGATCGGGAAATCGGCGCGTATGCCCTCGACGTCGTACATGCGCTAGGCCCCCGGAAAAAGCATGCTGCCGACGCCGAGAAACGCGGCCGCCATCGCAATCACCGCGCCGAAAATCAACATGCACAACACGGTGACACTAAATACCCTGGCGGCGCTGGCGAACCCGTGCAGTTCGGCGGCGCCGTTCGAAAACGCCCAGAACACCCAGATCAGCGAAGCGACAGACAGAATTCCGGACAGCGGCGGCAAGATCACCAGAAAGACTATCTGAAGTACCTGCAGCAGCGCCGTCACGACGGAAAGCCAGATCACGATATCCAGCGCGCCGACCATGCTCCCGTAGCCGCCAAAAAACCTGCCGACCAGGCAGGTCAGCCCGGCGAAAACGAAACTCGCCACCGCCTGTACTATCGCACCAAGCAGGGGAACCGCCGTTATCGCGTTGGTCATCGGGTCGACGGGAAAGGACACCACCCGACCGGCGATGAAGCTCAGAATCGTGCTGACACAGGCAAGTGCCACCACGGCGCGCGCCGCGTCGGCGGCACCGAGCCCGATATTCAGCACCCGCCGCGCCGCCGCGCGCGGATCGGTAAGACTATCGGCAAGCAACCGCCGAATGTCGAATGGCATTAAATGATTCCGTTTGCCCTCAGATACATGCCGGTGAATACGGCAAAGACCGCCAGCACCGACAAGCACATGAATATCAGCGAGACCCGGCGGAATCCATGCGCTTCGGCGACCCCGGCCGATACGAACCAGACGAAAGGCACTATCCCGATCCAGTACGGCGGCAGAGCGATCCAC
This sequence comes from Paracoccaceae bacterium, assembly GCA_046757205.1. Taxonomy (GTDB): domain Bacteria; phylum Pseudomonadota; class Alphaproteobacteria; order Rhodobacterales; family Rhodobacteraceae; genus JBHHXR01. Next base: position 13,824 of record JBHHXR010000041.1, on the reverse strand, counting down.
GGATCGCGGAGTGCCGGGAACGTCGGCTCCAGAACGCTCATCGACACCGTCAGCAATGCCGCGAGCAGCCCGAAGGGCGCCGATACCAGGGCACCCCAAAAGACGCCGGTCCGGGTTTCCTTCCAGGATCCCGTGCCGCCCAGCAGCCGCAGCGCCGCGCCCAGCACGCCGGAAAAAACATACATCGTCGCCGTTCGCGCCATCAGCGCCACGATGAGATAGAGACCGATTTTCAGGGGAATGATCGCCGCCGCGCCGCTGTTCGGGGCGATCACCGTCTTGATGGACCAGGACAGGAAAAACACCATGTCGGAGAGCAGAACGTAGAACAGCAGCCTCGGCTCCGAAGGATTTTCCCCGATCAGCCGCCGGGTGGAGCCGCGCATGTCCCGCCAGCCGTCGATAATGCGCTCGGTGAGGCTGTTCCGGGTTTCCTGATACACGCCGGTTTCGGTTGAGAACTTCTCGGTTGCCATGGCCGTAGGGTCCGTCCGCCAGTTGGGGCTGGGCGGCAGACTGGGCGGCAAAAGCGACCACATTATGGCGGGACCGCCACAATCGGGGCTGTCGCGGGCTCATCGCTCAGATCGTCATGTGCAGCAACGGGCCGAGCATGACCGGCGCCAGCATGAACACAGAGACCCGCGCCTCGCTGTCGAAATCCTCCGCTTCGGCGAGGCAGGCCGCCCAGAGGCCGATGACCAGGGAAAACTCGGCGAGGAACAATACCAGCCAGACCACCGCCACCGGCAAGCCGAACAGGATGACGCCCAGGGCGCCGATCAGCGATATCGCGAGGATCGCCGGCGCTGCGGACAGGAAGGCCCAGAACAGCGCCAGGCGTGCATTGTTGAAATCACCGCTGCCGCCGAAAATGCGCGAGATAACCCGCGACAGCGCGGCCAGCAGGTACAGGATCAGGGGAAGCAGGACGAAATAGATGAGCAGCCGCGAGCCGGTCACCACTTCGAAGATCGGCAGCGTGTCACCGCCGGGACCGCTTCTCATGGCAAACGGCACGCCCGCCACGAACCAGAGGAGACAGGCAAGCAGCAGGTAGACCAGCAGTTGTCCCTCGTTGTGCCAGGCATCGATTTCGCGGCGCATCGCGGCGCGGACGTTGAGGTAGGTCGAAAGCAGGCGCTCGGTCAGTCCGTCCACGTCAGTCCGTCCTTCTGCGCGCCACCCACGCCGCCAGCCGGTCGCGGATGTCCTCGGCGATTCTTTCGTCCTCGATTTCCTGAATGGCCTCGTCGAGAAAGGCAAGGACCAACATTCCCTGCGCGTCGGCCCGCGCCACGCCGCGCGACGTCAGATAGAACAGCGCCTCTTCGTCGACCGCCCCGCTGGTCGAGCCGTGCGAGCAGGCCACGTCGTCGGCGTAGATTTCCAGCTCCGGCTTTGCCAGGAACTGGCTGTCTTCGTCGAGAAGCAGCCCCTGGCTGATCTGGTAGCCGTCGGTTTTCTGCGCCCCCGGCCGGACGAGGATCTTGCCCTGAAAGACGCCCGTCGCGCCGTTGCGCAGCACTTTCTTGTACACCTGCCGGCTCTCGCAGTTGCGTGCGTCATGGGTGATGAAGACGGTATCGTCGTGGTGGAACTCGCCGTCGCCGACGCAGGCGCCGGCGATATGCGCCGTGGCGTCGTCGCCGCAAAGCGTCACCACGGTTTCGTTCCTGGTGAACACGCCGTTGGCGGTAAGCGTGAAGGACTTGAAGCTGCTGTTCCTGCCGAGCCGGGCGAACAGGTGAGTGGTGGCGCAGCGCTCGTGGTCGCGCCCCTGGGCGCGCACGTGGTGAAACGCGCCGCCATCGCACACCTCGACTTCGAGGCACTTGTTGAACCGCGCCGCCGCGGGCCCGTTTTCCACCAGCGTAAGGTCCGCCCCCGCCTCGACCCTGACCACGTTATGCAGGAGCGCGTCGGACGCGCGGTCCTGGTGGACGTAGATCAGCGACACCGGCCTGGCGACCTTTCCGGTTGCGCGTATGACCACGCCCTCGGCCGCGCGGGCGGTATTCAGCGCCGCCAGCGGCCGGCGGACCGGAGCCTGCCCCCCGCGTTCGAGAACGCCGTAGAGCTTCTGCGCCCAGTGGATATCCTTGCCCGCGGCCTCCGACAGCGGCTCGATCTCGACGCCCTCAAGCTCCAACCGGTCCGACAGGTCAGGCCGCAACACGCCGTCGACGAAGACGATCCGCAGGCGGTCGATGACGCCGAATACAGGAGCCTCGTCGGCCTCGAGAACCCCGGCCGGGACCGCCGGAACCTGCGTCAGGCGTGCAGGGTCGCTGAACTTCCAGTATTCGTCGCGCCGCGACGGAACGCCGGTCCGGCGGAAGAATTCAAGCGCCGACGCCCGCGCCGTGTTCATCCATCCGGCCGCCGGCGGCGCCGCCGGATAGGCCGCGAGCAGCGCTTCGGTTCCGTCGGGTTTCCCTTTTGGTATAGCCATTTACGCCACCGACTTCAGAATATCGGCATAGCCGTTATGTTCGACCTCGAGCGCCAGCGCCGAGCCGCCGGTCTCGACGATCCGGCCATCCGCCATGATGTGCACGACGTCGGGCTCGATGTGATCCAGCAGGCGCTGGTAATGGGTGATCACCAGAAAGCCGCGCGTCTCGTCGCGCAGGGCGTTGACGCCCTTGGCAACCAGTTTCATGGCGTCCACGTCCAGGCCTGAATCCGTTTCGTCGAGAATGCAGACTTTCGGCTCCAGGATCGACATCTGCAAAATCTCGTTGCGCTTTTTCTCGCCGCCGGAAAACCCGACATTGACCGGCCGCTTCAGCATGTCGGCGTCGATATTCAGCAACTTCGCCTTTTCCCTCATCAGCTTGAGGAAGGCGGCGGCGTTGAGTTCCTCTTCGCCGCGCGACTTGCGCTGCGCGTTGACCGCGGTGCGCATGAAGGTCATGTTGCCGACACCGGGGATTTCGACCGGATACTGGAAGGCCAGAAACAGACCCAGCGCCGCGCGCTCCTCGGGGTCCAGCCCGAGGATTTCCTTGCCGTCGAGCCGCGCGCTGCCCTTGGTGATCTCGTAGCCGCCGCGCCCCGCCAGCACGTAGGAAAGCGTCGACTTTCCGGAGCCGTTCGGCCCCATGATGGCGTGCACCTTGCCCGGCTCTACACGCAGATCGACGCCCTTCAGTATCGGCTTGTGCTCTGCCTCAAGAGATACATGCAGGTTTTTGATATCGAGCATTTATTCGTCCTTTTCATACCAGCCGAGCCAGCCGGCCAGCCAATTGTGTGAATAGTGAAACAACGCGGCGAAAATCACCGCCTTCAAGGTCCCGCTGAGAAGCGCCATCAGCAGCGTGTCCCGCTCGATGATCAGCCCCGCACCGACGTTGAGCACGAAAAACAGCAGTCCGGCCAGAATGGTCGCTCCCCACATCGGTTTCATATCTCCTCGATCATCACGGCCGTGCCGGAGGCCGATACCATGAGCATGTTGTTGATGACCTCGTAGTCCAGATCGACCCCAACCACCGCGTTGGCGCCGTTTGCCGCCGCCCTTTCCTCCAGTTCCGTCAGGGCTATCGTACGGGCCTTTCCCAGCTCCTCCTCGTAGGCCCCGGAGCGGCCGCCGAGAATGTCGGTGATGCCGGCGAACAGGTCGCGGATCACGTTGGCCCCGAGGATCGCCTCGCCGACAGCTACACCGTGGTAGCCGGTGATCCGGTGCCCCTCGACCGACGGGGTGGTGGTCACGATCATTCGTCCTCTCCTTCGAAATAGCCTACCGCGCTGTCCTGCCGGCCGATGTATTTCAGCCGCGCGTTCATGAAATCACCGCCCGGCCCGATGGCCATCGCGGCGAATTTCCCGCTGTCGGGATACTCGGCGATATCGGGGTCGTATTTGGTCGACAAGCTCAGATAGCGCAGGGTTTCGGTTCCCGTGTTGATGATCTGGTGCGCCGTTTCGGGCCCGCCGGCGGGCGCGGCGCCGACGTCGCCGGCGCGCAGCGGGTACTCAGCGCCGCCGTAGCGGTAGGTCCCCTCGCCCTCCAGAATGACGAACATCTCCTCGTTTCCGTGGTGGCAGTGATAGGGAAACGCCCGCTTGCCGGGCTCCACCTGCATGTACATCGCGCCGAGTTTCTCAGCCCCGATCGCCTTGCCCATGGGCGCCATCACCGAGCCGAATTTCTCCAGCCCCTGGCCCTGCGGGCGGTTCGGGAAATCCTTGGCGTCGGCGACGTTAAGTACCGGTCCGGTCATCCTGCCGTCCTTCCGTGACTGCTGCCACCGCGCGTCATGCCCTCGGCTCCAGCAGATAGTTGACGTTGCGGCGGTAGCGCTGGAAACGTTCCACGATCGCGTAGCCATATTCTTCCGCAAGCTCTTGAAACGCCTGCGCATTCGCGTTTTCAACCTCGACGAATATCTTTGGCCGCGAGCGCCGGATCAGCGCCGAGAGTCCCCTCAGCACACCGATCTCCATGCCTTCCACGTCGATCTTGAACATGTCGAAATCCTGCCCGTCGAGCAGCGCGTCGCCCACCTCCACCCTTATGTCGCCGCCCTCGCCGGGCAGCAGGCGGGCGCCGCCGAGATTGTCGCGGCGCACCCGCAACGCGTGGCCCTCCGACGCCGCATCCGACAGCCCGACGCCGAGATGCCGGCGATCACAGACATGCTCCAACCCGTTGAGGTATATGTTGCTTTCCAAAATCTCGATGGCCTGCGGGTTGGGCTCGAACAGCACGATCCGGGAAGCCTTCAGGACCTTGCCGACGAACAGGCTGTGGTTGCCGACATTGGCGCCGATGTCGCAGAAACGCCCGCCCGGCGGAAAGTGCCGCCGGATGATTTCCAGCTCCTCGGTCTCGTAGAACCGGCCGCGGAAATGCTCCTTCTGGATCGCGTCCTCGGGGTTGGCGACGGTGAAGAACACCGGCTCGCCGCCAACCGAGGCGCGTACCACCTGCGCCGGCGGGCTGACGTAGAAGCCCTGCCTGCGGAACCGCCTGGCATTGTGACGTACCCGGTCAAGCATTCATGCGCGCCCGTTCCGCGCCCGTTTCGTGCCGCGTCTGGCCATCACCCCACACTCCCTTCCAGCGAGATCGCCACCAGTTTCTGCGCTTCCATGGCGAACTCCATGGGCAGCGCCTGCAGCACCTCCTTGCAGAAACCGTTGACCACCAGCGCCACCGCCTCTTCCTCGTCCATGCCGCGCTGGCGGCAGTAGAAAAGCTGGTCCTCATCCACCCTGGACGTCGTAGCTTCGTGCTCTACCCTGCTGGAATTGTTGCGGCATTCGATATAGGGCACCGTGTGCGCACCGCACTGGTCGCCGATCAGCAGGCTGTCGCACTGGGTGTAGTTGCGGGAATTCTGCGAACGCGGATGAATCGACACCAGCCCGCGATAGGTGTTCTGAGCCTTTCCGGCGGAAATTCCTTTGGAAACAATGCGCGAACGGGTGTTCCTGCCAAGGTGGATCATCTTGGTTCCGGTGTCGGCCTGCTGCATGTTGTTGGTGATGGCGATGGAGTAGAACTCGCCCTGCGAGGCCTCGCCGCGCAGGATGCAGGAGGGGTATTTCCACGTGACGGCGGAGCCGGTCTCCACCTGCGTCCACATCACCTTGGACCGCGCGCCGCGGCAGTCGGCCCGCTTGGTGACGAAGTTGTAGATGCCGCCGCGGCCTTCCTCGTCGCCCGGATACCAGTTCTGCACCGTCGAATACTTGATCTCGGCGTCTTCCAGCGCCACCAGTTCCACCACGGCGGCGTGCAGCTGGTTGGTATCGCGCATCGGCGCCGTGCAGCCTTCGAGATAGGACACATAGGCGCCCCTGTCGGCGATGATCAGCGTGCGCTCGAACTGGCCGGTATTCTCCGCGTTGATGCGGAAATAGGTCGAAAGCTCCATCGGGCAGCGCACGCCGGGGGGCACATAGACGAAGGAACCGTCGGAAAACACGGCGGAATTCAGCGTCGCGTAGAAATTGTCGGTGGCCGGGACAACGGACCCGAGGTATTTTTTCACCAGTTCGGGATGCTCCTGAACGGCCTCCGATATGGAGCAGAAGATGACGCCGGCCCTGGCCAGTTCCTCCTTGAAGGTGGTGCCCACCGATACGCTGTCGAACACCGCGTCGACGGCCACCTTGCGGCCATCGGCCGGGGCTTCGCCCGAGCCCTCGACGCCTGCAAGAATCATCTGTTCCTTCAGGGGGATGCCAAGCTTTTCGTAAGTCGCCAGCAACGCCGGATCGACGTCGTCGAGCGATTTCGGCTTTTCGGCCATGCTCTTGGGCTGGGCATAGTAGAACTGTTCCTGGAAGTCGATTTTCGGGTAATGCACCATCGCCCAGGCCGGCTCGTCCATCTGGCACCAGCGCTCGTAGGCGGCAAGCCGCCAGTCCAGCATCCACTCCGGCTCGTTCTTTTTCGCCGAGATCAGCCGCACGATATCCGTGTTCAAGCCCTTCGGCGCGTATTCGGTTTCGATGTCGGTCTCGAAACCGTACTTGTAGCGCTCGCCAACGGATTTGACGGCATCGACCGTCTCCTGATCCACGCCTTCCTTGGCCGGTGCCTGGTCTGCCATTGCCATCGTCGTCTCCCTAAGCGGCGCGGGCGCGCCAACGCCTGTAATGTTCGATCCACGTGTCGCCAAAGGCCATGACCTCTGCGGCGGTCGTCGTCGGCCCCATCGAGACGCGGATCGCACTCGAGGCCGTAACATCGTCAAAACCCATCGCCTGAAGAACGCGGCTGACCTTGACCTTGCCGCTGGAACAGGCCGAACCGGCGGAAACCGCAAACCCCGCCAGGTCCATCTGCATAACCTGCGTCTCGCCCTTCCAGCCGGGAACGGCGAAGTTCGAGGTGTTGGGCAACCTCGCGCCGCCCTTGCCGAAGATGACGAGTTCGGGGGCTTCGGCGCGCAGGCGCTCCTCAAGATCGTCGCGCAGCTTCTCAACCTGTTCCCAGACACCGGCGTCCAGATCGCGCTGCGCGGCCTGCGCCGCCGCGCCGGCCCCCGCGATACCGATCACGTTTTCGGTTCCCGAGCGACGCCCCATCTCCTGACCGCCGCCGAGAAGCTGCGCCTGCACTTCGAAACCGGGCGTCATCAGCAACGCGCCGATGCCTTTCGGACCGCCGAACTTGTGCGCCGACAACGCCGCCGTCCGCGCTCCGGTCCACGCGAACCCGAACGGGATTTTCCCGAACGCCTGCACCGCGTCGGTGAAATGCAGCCCCTTGGGCAGGTTCTGGATGACGCCGGTCTCGCCATTGGCCACCTGGAGCGCGGCGGCGCCGGGCGTATCGACGCTGACCCGGCCGTCGCGGTCCGCCGCCAGTTCCTTTCCGGCCCAGGCGGCGACGCACTCGTGCTCCACCTCGGCGGCCGCGCAGTCGCGTCCCCGCAGCGCCAGCGCCGCCGCCTCGGTGGCGCCCGAGGTGAACACGATATCTCCGCCCGACAGGCCCGCCGCCTCCGCCAGCTGGCGCCGCGCCGATTCCACGATCGCCCGCGCCGCCCTGCCTTCGGCGTGCACGCTCGAAGGGTTGCCCACCGCATCCATTGCCCGCAGCATCGCCTCGCGCGCTTCGGCGCGCAGCGGCGCGGTGGCGTTCCAGTCGAGATAGACGCGCGCTTTCATTCCGCATCCACCAGTTCGATGAACGACGGCACGGCCGGGCACGGCGCAAGCTGGTCACCGGTGATGTCGCTCAGCCGGGTCTGGTGCAAGAAAACGTAAACGTTGGCCGAAAGCTGTTCCCACAGCTTGTTGGTGAGCCGTTGCGCCCCGGTTCCCGTGGTAGCGCCCGAGGCGCCGGCGCCCCGGCTCAGCGCGTCCATCGTTTCGTCGACCGCGCCAAGGATCTCCGACACCCGTATCTGGTCGACCGGCCGCGCCAGCCTGTAGCCCCCTCCGGGCCCGCGCACGCTTTCCACGATGTCGGCCCGCCGCAGTTTCACGAAAAGCTGTTCCAGATAGGCCAGCGATATGTCCTGGCGTTCGGAGATTTCCGAGAGCGAAATCAGCCGCTCGTCGCCCTCGCGCGCCAGGTCGGTCAGCGCGATCATCGCATAACGGCCCTTGGTGCTCAGTTTCATGGCGACCTCAAACGGTTGACGTATTGGGCGTGAACGCTTAATTCCGGTGCACTTCGGGGAAGCCCCGGAGATTTAGAATGTTTCTAGATTACCTGAGCGATTACGTCAAGCTTTCGCCGGGTAGCTGGTACGCGTTGGAGCAGAAACCCGATGCCCGAGGTGATTTTTCCCGGCCCCGAGGGCCGGCTGGAAGGCCGCTACCACCCGCAAAAGAACAAAGACGCACCGATCGCCATCATCCTTCATCCGCATCCGCAGTTCGGCGGAACGATGAACAACAAGGTGGTCTACAACCTTCACTACGCCTTCTACAACATGGGCTTCACCTGCCTGCGCTTCAATTTCCGCGGCGTCGGCCGGAGCCAGGGCGAGTATGACCAGGGCGTCGGCGAGTTGTCGGATGCGGCCGCCGCCCTCGACTACTTGCAGGCGCTCAACCCGAACGCCAAGTATTGCTGGGTCGCGGGGTTCAGTTTCGGCGCCTGGATCGGCATGCAGCTCTTGATGCGGCGGCCCGAGATCGCCGGGTTCATCTCGGTGTCGCCGCCCGCCAACAATTACGATTTCAGCTTTCTGGCGCCCTGCCCCTCGTCGGGACTGATTATCAACGGTTCGAACGACCGGGTCGTGCCGCCGGACGACGTCGCCGCGCTGGCCGAAAGACTCAGCCAGCAGAAGGGGATCACGATCACCCATGAGACGATCGAAGGGGCCGGGCATTTCTTCGACCCCGGCATGGAACAGATGATCGCGCGCGTCGACGCGTATGTGCGGCGGCGGCAGACGGAAACGACGCGCTAACCGCTGACCCGGCCGCCGCACACCGGCGTTGTGCATCCCGTCGTCGAGGGCGCCGAGGTCGGCAGTCCGCGCAGAACGCGTACCGCCAGATAGGCGAAGGCCTGCGCTTCCAGCATGTCGCCGTTCAGACCGGCGGTCTCGACCGGCACGGCGTCGATTCCGGTGATCTCCGATATCATTGCCATCATCGCCGGGTTCAGGCGCCCGCCGCCGCTGACCAGGAACCGCGCCGGAACCGAGGGAAGCCAGGACAGGGCGCGATGAACGCACAGGGCGCTGAACGCCGTGAGGGTAGCCGCGCCGTCTTCGTCACTCAGCGCCTCGACCCCCTCGGCGGCTTCCCGAAATTCGTTTCGGTCCAGGGATTTCGGCGGGGATTTCGAGAAGTAGCCACAGCCCGCCAGATCGTCGAGCACCTGCCACCGAACGTTGCCGCTCCGCGCCAGCGCGCCCTCTGCATCGAAGGGCTGCCCGGTGCGTTTCTCAACGAAGTCGTTGAGCAGCGCGTTCGCCGGTCCGGTGTCGAACGCCAGAAGCGCGCCTTCCTCCTCCGGACCCGTCAAACGGGGATCAACGATGGTGAGGTTTCCCACGCCGCCGAGATTGAGGAAGGCAAGCGGCGCCGCCGCGCCGATGTGCCGGGCGCAGGCGAAGTGGAAGAACGGCGCCAGCGGCGCGCCCTGCCCGCCCGCCGCCATGTCGGCCGAGCGGAAATCCCAGACCACCCGGTTGCCGGTTTCGCGGGCCAGCCTTTCGCCGTCGCCAAGCTGGTGCGTGCGCCCGCCCGCCGGGTCGTGCGCCAGCGTCTGGCCGTGAAATCCGACGACCGCCGGGTCGGCGAAACGCCTCACGGCGTTGCGGTGCGCGCGGAGAACGACTTCCTCCGCCGCTTCGAGCTCACCGCGCCCGTCGCCCGGCCACCGCCCCATTGCGCCGGACAGCACCGACCGCTCCTCGGCGGTATACGGCACGAAAACGGAGCGCCCGAATTCGCTGACGGTTTCCCCGTCGGTCCGCACCAGCGCCGCGTCCACTCCATCCAGCGACGTGCCGCTCATCAACCCCAGCGACCACACCGGACGCCCCGCTTCGACCATTGCCCTTTCCTTCCCCGTGCCATCGGCTATACATCGCGGCGACCCGACGCACCGACGGACCGTGACGATGACCTATAATCCGAAAAGCGACTTCCTGCACCAGATGATGTCGCGCGGATTCGTGCAGGACTGCACCGACCTGGAAGGGCTCGACGCCGTTCTGCGCACCGGCACGGTCCCCGGTTATATCGGGTTCGATTGCACCGCCGACAGCCTGCATGTCGGCTCGCTGGTGCAGATCATGATGCTGCGCTGGCTGCAGAGGACCGGCCACAAGCCGATCGCGCTGATGGGCGGCGGCACCACCCGGGTCGGCGATCCGTCGGGCAAGGACGAGAGCCGGCAGCTGCTCAGCGACGAACAGATAGGCGCCAACATGGCCGGCATCCGCAAGGTGTTCGACCGCTTCCTCGTCTTCGGCGACGGCCCGACCGACGCCATCCAGCCGAACAACGCCGAATGGCTCGACAATCTCAACTACGTGGAATTCCTGCGCGACTACGGCCGCCATTTCACCATCAACCGGATGCTGACATTCGACAGCGTGCGGCTGCGGCTCGACCGCGAGCAGCCGCTGACCTTCCTCGAATTCAACTACATGCTGTTGCAGGCCTACGATTTCATGGAACTGAACCGCCGCTACGGCTGCCGCCTGCAGATGGGCGGCTCCGATCAGTGGGGCAACATCGTCAACGGCGTGGATCTCACCCGGCGGATAAACGGCGCCCAGGTTTTCGGCTTCACCACGCCGCTTCTGACCAATGCCGACGGCTCAAAGATGGGCAAGACGGCGTCGGGCGCGGTGTGGCTGAACGCCGAACGGCTGAGCTCCTATGAATTCTGGCAGTTCTGGCGAAATGCTTCCGACGCCGACACCGGCAAATTCCTCAAGCTTTTCACGGAGCTGCCGGTCGATGAATGCGAACGGCTCGGCGCGCTGGAAGGCAGCGAGATCAACGAGGCGAAGGTCGTTCTTGCCAACGAGGTGACAGCGCTCGCGCATGGGCGCGAGGCGGCGGAAGCGGCGGCGGAAACCGCCAGGGAAGTGTTCGAAAGGGGCGGTGTGGGCGACGACCTTCCGACTTTCGCGTTTTCGCGCGGCGATCTCGGCGAGGCGGGGATATCCGTGGTCCAGCTTTTCGTCCGCTCGCGGCTGGCGTCGTCGGGCAAGGAGGCGAGGCGGCTGATCGCCGAAGGCGGCGCGCGTCTCAACGACCAAACCGTGCGCGACGCCGGCCTCATGGTCAGCGCCGACAGCCTGGCGAAAACCGTGAAGCTTTCGGCCGGCAGGAAACGCCACGCGCTGGTTTTGCTGGAAAACTGAAGCGCCGGGACGCTTCCGCGTCAGCTTCCGAGGTGCCAGTTTCCCTCCGGCTCGAAGGCGTGGAACACAAAGGCGAATATCACCTCGTGGGCGACCGGCGCGCCGGTCTCGGCATCGAAGACGCGGATGCTGCCGATATCGCGCCCCTTGCCGATGGTGCTGGTATCCAGCGGCGACGCCATTCCGCCCTGCCAGACGATGCGAACGCCCTGCTCGGTGATTTCCGGCGTGCCGGAAAACCGCGACAGCGGCCAGGCGTGATTGCCGACACGCACCACCCGCGACATCGGATCGAGACCGTGCGGCGGGGCCTCGCCGTTGTAGAGGAACGGCCAGCCGGCGGTGTCGTAGCCGCGGTACGGGTTGCGCCCGTAGGGCCGGCGGTAGCCCGTCGGCTCCGCCATTATCAGCCCGCCGGGATTGCGCGCCTTGTATTCACCGAGCGATTCCATCCACGCCGGCAGGATCTCGAGCTGAACGTCGGTCATCTCGCCGACGATGCCGCGTCCGGTGAACTGCTGCCACCAGCTCTCAGTCTGACGGTCGAACATTACCATGTCGGAGAAGCGGAGCTTGCCGGAGACGCCGAAATCCAGCACCCGGCCGTTGACCCGCCGATCGAACACCAGCGCCGAATTGCACAGCGGGCAATAGGTGACGGCCACTGGCACACCGTCCACGGTGTCGTTGGCGATCTCGTGCCAGGTCAGGTAGCGCACCGGGTAGGCGCGGGCGCGCTGGCCTTCGATTTCAAGGGTTACCACCGGCTCGCGCGGGTCGATATCGTTGACCGACGCGGCGCCGATCATGACCACCTCGCGCAGCGCCGGAATACCGTCCCTCGGCACGCCGCCCGAGATGATTTCCCTGAACGGCGCGCTGGAGCGCGAGAAATCGGTGTTGGGCCATTCGCCGAGCCAGAACCGGCTCGGCTCCTCGGCCAGCGCCGGCAAGGCAAAGGTGGCGCTACTGACTATGGTTCCGATCAACAGGTCACGACGGTCCATGGCAATTCTCCGCTCAGGGCGGCGAAACACTGACCGAAAGATCATGCCCTGACCAGTGCGCCTCACGCATACGTGACGTCGTGTCACCGCCCGGGGCGGCGGATCTGGCTATTCGTCACTCCTGACCGAGACTTTCACCATGTAGTCCGGGTCATCCACCGCGCCGTTCAGCGCCTTGTCGCCGCGCTTGATGGCATCGACGATTTCCATGCCGGCAATTACCCGGCCGACCACGGTATACTGGCCATCCAGGAACCTCGCGTCGTCGAACATGATGAAGAACTGGGAATTGGCCGAGTCCTGGTCCGGTCCGCGCGCCATCCCGACGATTCCTCGCTCGTAGGGGATGTCGGAAAACTCCGCCGGAAGGTCCGGCAACGCCGAGCCGCCCTGCCCGACCCTGCCGGCGTCCAACTGCTGTTTCCGGCCAAACCGGACATCGCCGGTCTGCGCCATGAACCCGTCGATGACGCGGTGGAAGACAACGCCGTCGTAGGCGCCGGTGCGCGCCAGCTCCCTGATCCGGGCAACGTGCCGCGGCGCGACGTCCGGCAGAAGCCTTATCGCGACGATGCCTTTGGCCTCGCCGGCAATCTCAAGGGTCAGTATGTTGGCGCCGGCCGGCGGCGCCGCCTCGGTTCCCTGACCGGCGGCGGGCGCCGGGCTCGACGGGATATTTCCGCCGCCGAGGGGGGCAAATCCCAGCAACGCCGACGCGCCAAGATACAGGGCCCCGCCGCCCGCGACAGCCGCCAGCAGGATTATCAGGGCTCTCATTCGCAGTCGGCCGCCACTCTGACCGAGATCATGCGGTCGGGATCGGTGACCTCGCCGTTGCGGGCGCTGTCGCCGCGCTTGATGGCGTCGACATGCTCCATGCCCGACGTCACGCGCCCGAGCACGGTGTACTGGCCGTTCAGGAAATGCCCTTCATCGAACATGATGAAGAACTGGGAATTGGCGGAATTCGGGCTCTGGCTGCGGGCCATGCCCAGCACGCCCTTGTCGAACGGCACCGAGGAGAATTCCGCCGGCAGGTCGGGCAGCGAAGAGCCGCCGGTGCCGCAGCGGCGCGGGTTGAAGCCGTCTTCGGCGTCGCCGTGCTCGACGTCGCCGGTCTGGGCCATGAACCCGTCGATGACGCGGTGGAAGACCACGTTGTCATACTCGCCGGCGCGCGCCAGTTCCTTCACCCGCTCGACATGCTTTGGCGCCGTCTCGGGCAACAATTCGATTCGCACGTCGCCGGTCCTGAGTTCGATGACAAGCGTGTTTTCCGGGTCGTTCGTTTCGGCCATCCGGCCCTCCTGTGTCTGTGGGATGCGGCGCCTGAATAGATATCGCGGCCCGAAAGGTGAAGCGCAATCGGGCGGTTCAGGCGTATTTCTGCTCGACCGCCCGCACCACGGCCGCCGGAACGAACGGCGAAATGTCGCCCTTGAGCCGGGCGATTTCCTTGACCAGCCGCGAGGCGATCGGCTGATACTCGGCGTCGGCCA
>JBHHXR010000040.1:0-18160 GCA_046757205.1 Paracoccaceae bacterium | reverse complement strand
ACCGGCGCGTTCTCGGCATGATGCCGCATCCCGAAAGGTTCAACGATCCGGCGCTCGGCGGCAGCGACGGCGCGGCCTTGTTCGCTTCGCTGGCAGAGGCGCTGATAGCATCCTGACCTAGCGCCAGAGCGAATACGTGTGCAGATCGCCCATTTCCTTGTAGATATCAGCGACCTGTTCTCCGTATCCGTTGTATAATTCCGTCGGAACCCAATCCTTGGTGCCGAGATAGACTTGCTGGTCCTGCGGCCAGCGCGGATGCGCCACCGTCGGATTGACGTTGGCCCAGAAGCCATATTCCTGGCGGCTGAGTTCTTCCCAGAATCCGACGGGTTGCTCGTCAACAAAGGTGAACCTGACAATCGACTTGATTGATTTGAAACCATATTTCCATGGCAGATGCATTCGGATCGGAGCCCCGAACTGTTTGTGGAGGACCTTGCCGTAAGCGCCGACCACCATAAAGGCCAGGTCGTTTGCCGCCTCGCCGATTGTCACGCCCTCGGTATAGGCCCAGGGATACCAGCGCGCGCGCTGCTCCGGCGCCACCTCGGGATCGAAAAAGGTTTCCATTTTCACGTGGCTGGCGCTGGAAAGCGGATTGGCGATTTCGAGGAGCTTGCGCATCGGGAATCCGATCCACGGGATCACCATGGCCCAGCGTTCAACGCAGCGGTGGCGGTAAATTCGCTCCTCCGTGCCGGTCTTTTTCAGAAGGTCCTCGACGCCGATTTCGAAAGGTTTTTCCACAAGTCCGTCGATCGTGATCGTCCACGGATCGGTCGGCAGCGCCTGCGCCTTTTTCGAGATCTGTTTTGACGATCCGAATTCGTAGAAATTGTTGTAGAGGCTGGTCAGATTCTCATCGGTGACGGGAACCCCGGCGTCGGAAAAACGCGGGTTCAATTCCGGCCGCGGGCTGAACGCCGATTCCGCGGTTAACGCGGCTTCCGCCGGTGCCATGCCCAGCGTCGTCCACGCCGCGCCGAGCCCCGCCATTCCGGCAACGACCTTGCGCCGGTTGAGATAGAGCGCCTCGTCGGTTACGCTGTTCTCGGAAATTTGCCAGCCTTCGCGGCGGTGATAGATCATGGAATTTGCCTCCTGTCCTTGTCCCCGCATAAGCGGAAGGCCGCTTAACGTCCAATCAAAGATACTTGAGGCGGTTTTTTACAACCCATAGTTTCCACCAATGGCGCAAGCTTACGATATCCAGGGATCACAGAATTCGCGGCGCAGGAAGATCCGTATCGCGCTGGCGGTGGCCATCGTCATGGGGGTGGTTCTGGTGTGGGCCAGCAACACCCTGCTGACCCAGCGCTTCACCGCGGGTCAGCGCAATGTGGCGGCGGTTCGCGCGACACTGCTGTCGGGCAGCGTCGCCAGTATCCTGCAGCGTCACTCGGTCGTGCCGCTTTTGATGGTGCGCGATCCGTTTCTGATAAGTGCCTTGCAGTCAAAGGATTTTACCACGACCTCGCAGCGGCTTATCGACCTGCGCAAGGAGATAGGCGCGGGCACGATCACGCTTGCGGATATCCAGGGCCATGTGGTCGCCTCCAGCGAGCGGCAAGAGCTGGGCACGACGATTTCGGAGCAGCCGTACATCAACGCGGCACTGCGGGCGAAGGGGACGGTCTTTTCCGTCGTGCCGCCGTCGGAAAGCTCCGTCAGTTTTGTCTTTGCTCGAAAGATCGCCGACGGTTCCGGCACGCTGGGCGTTATCGTCGTCGGCGTGGATCTGCGCAGGGTCGAGGACCGCTGGCGGCGTTCGGGCTTTTCGGTCGTGGTTACCGATTCCGAACAAAAGATAATACTCGCCTCGCGTCCCGCCTGGCGGAACCTGACCGTGGACCAGCTCATTTCGGATAACAGGCCGCAGCGCGTTCGGTTGCCTGTCGGCACCGGCGGATCAGTGGCTACGGGCGAGCCGCAGGTCTACCTGGACGGCACGGCGCGTCTCAGGGCCGAGAGCCGGGTCGGTTTCGAGGGTTGGCGGCTCACTTATTTCGCGCCGCTCGATAACGTGAGGGCGCGCGTCGACGCGGTGCTGGCGCTGGAAATCATGGCGATCGCGGTGATAACGGCCACCGGCCTTTACTTCGTGTCGCGGCGCCTGGCCAAGCAGCAACAGCAGATGCGACGGGAATCCGAGGAATTGCGGGCGTTGAACGCGCGTCTGACAGCGGAAATCATCGAGAGAGAGCGCGTGGAACGGACGTTGCAGGTGACGGAGCAGAGCCTCGAACAGGCGTCGAAGCTTGCTGCATTGGGGCAGATGTCGGCGGCGGTGAGTCACGAACTCAACCAGCCCCTGGCGGCGATGCGGACCTATCTGGCCGGCGCCCGGCTGCTGATGCAGCGTAAACGCATTGACGAGGCGCTGGCGAGCTTCCAGCGCATCGACGACCTGACCGACCGCATGGGTTCGATCACCCGCCAGCTGAAATCCTATGCGCGTAAGGGCGGGGACGAACTGCAGCCGCTCGACTTGCGCCAAAACGTCAACTCGGCGCTTGCAATGATGGCGCCGCAGCTGCGACAGACTTCTGTGACGATTGAAAAGGACATGCCATCGGGGCCGGTCATGGTCATGGGCGACGTGGTGCGGCTGGAGCAGATCCTCATCAACCTGATTCGAAACGCGATCGACGCGACGCGCAGCAGCGATGCACCGAAGATCGAGGTGGTTCTGACGCCCGGCGAAACGGTAAGACTGGAAGTGCGCGACAACGGTGTCGGTATCGACAACCCGGAAGAATTGTTCGAGCCGTTCTACACGACCAAGAAACCGGGCGAAGGCCTGGGCCTCGGGCTGGCCATATCGGCCGGCATCGCATCTGACTTGAACGGCCGGCTGGTGGCGCGCAACCGCGCCGGCGGCGGCGCCGTTTTCGAACTTCAACTTCCGCGGCTCGCCGCGGACAATCAAGCTGCGGAGTAACATTCATGCCTAGCCCCACCCCCGTCGCGGTCGTCGATGACGAAGCGGACATGCGGCAATCAATCGCGCAATGGCTCAACCTGAGCGGATTTGCGCCAAGAATGTTCGACAGCGCCGAAGCGGCGCTGGGAGAGGTCGGACTGGACTTTCCCGGCGTCGTCGTTTCGGACATCAAGATGCCGGTGATGGACGGAATGGCGCTTCTGCGCCGGCTGCACACGATCGACAGCACGCTTCCGGTGGTTCTGATCACTGGCCATGGCGACGTTCCCATGGCGGTCGAGGCGATGCAGATCGGCGCCTTCGATTTCATCGAAAAGCCGTTTCATCCCGAACGGCTCCTCGAACTTGTAAAACGCGCCGTGGAAACGCGGCGCCTGACGCTCGACAACCGCGCGCTGCGGCGCGAGCTTTCCGACGGATCGGTCCTGTTGCGCCGGCTTGTCGGGTCCTCCGAGGTCATTTCCGCGCTGCGCGAGGACATTCTCGATCTCGCGCAGGCCGACGGGCATGTTCTGGTGACCGGCGAGACCGGGACCGGCAAGTCACTAATTGCGCGGGCGCTCCACGCTTGCGGCCCAAGACAGCGCAAGCCCTTTATTTCGATCAACTGCGCGGCGTTGCCCGAGCCGGAGTTGGAAGCAGCGTTGTTCGGTCCGGTCGAGAACGCCGGGAGCAAGCCGGCGATGGACAAGATCGAGGGCGGCACGCTGTGCCTGGAAGACATCCAGGCGCTTGGCCCGGCACTTCAGGCCCGGCTGCTCGGGTTTCTCGACGGCTCGGCCAGCATCGACAGGGCGGCACCGTCGTTCAGGCTCATCAGCGTGATGGGCAGCAACGACACCGAGGACACGATGCCCGAAACGCTCCGCCGCGATTTCTTCTTCCGTTTGTCGGCGCTGCAGATCACCGCGCCGCCGCTGCGCGAGCGCGGCGAGGACATCCTGCAGCTCTTCGGTCGATTCGCCGCCCAGTTTGCCGACGAATACGGATGCGAGCCGCCGGAACTCAACGCCTCGGAGGCGGGGATGCTCCTGCAGGCGCCGTGGCCCGGCAACGTGCGGCAACTGATCAATCTCGCCGAGCGCGTGGTGTTGCAGTCCCGGCGCGGGGAAAACGGCATCAGCACCCTGCTGCGCGACGAAGCGGGTGAAATGATCCAGCCGGTGAACGCCGCGGGCGTGCCGCTGAAGGAGCACGTCGAGGCGTTCGAGCGGATGGTCATCGAAAACGCCCTGCGCCGAAACCACGGTTCGGTGGCAAGAGTGATAGAGGATCTGATGGTGCCGCGGCGGACGCTGACTGAAAAGAGGGCCAACGCCGGCCTGAGCCGCGGTGACTACGTCTGAGGTGCCGCAGCCAGCGCCGATAGCTCCGCCGCCAGATCGCCAAACCCCGTGAAACGCCGCCGGTAGGCAAGCCCGAGCCGCGTGGCGGCGGCTTCTGCAAGCGCGTCGAGCGCCGGGTTTTCCGTCTGCGCGAGATAGACCAGGGTAGTGTAGTTGCCGAAATACGTGTCGCGCAGTTCCGGATGGCGATCCAGTCCCATGGGCTTCCAGACGAAAGCGTCGAACTGGCGGACCAGAAAGTCCGTCAGGTAGAAGGCGCGCATCTCTTCATCGCCGCGCGCGGTGAAACGCTCGTTGCCATCAAAAAAACTGTAGCAATGCGGTCCGGCGATCATTTTCACGCCGAGTTCGGCGCATTTCGCCTGCAGCAGGCCGCCGGTGCCGCAGTCGGCATAAGCCACGAAGATCTCCCTGAACGAACCTCTGCTGTTCAGGACCGTCCTTTCCACCTCAACCGGAATTCTTTCGGGGTAAAGGTGGTATTTCGCCGGAAGGCACTGCAGCGTGACGTGACGCCAGTTATTGGCACGGGTGAGTGCCAGGATTTCCCGCGCCAGCGCGCCGCAGGCAATGACAAGGATGCCGTCCGGCGCCGCCCCGGCCGGTGCCGGCAGGCCGGTTTCGGTCAAGGCGCGGTCGTCGAGGTCCATCCCGGGAGAACCGCCACGTCAGCCGGCGGCAAGCCGGTTGTGTTTTCTGGTCATGAAGTCCTTGGCGGTTTCCACTGCGACGGCGGCGTCGCGGCAATAGGCATCCGCACCGATCGCCTTGCTGAATTCCTCGTTGAGCGGGGCGCCGCCGACGAGGACCACATAATCCTCGCGCATGCCCTTTTCTATCAGCGTGTCGATGACGACTTTCATGTACGGCATGGTGGTGGTCAGCAGCGCCGACATGCCCAGGATGTCGGCGTTTTCCACCACCAGACCCTCGATGTAATTCTCCACCGGGTTGTTAATGCCGAGATCCTTCACCTCGAAACCGGCACCCTCCATCATCATCGAGACGAGATTCTTGCCGATGTCGTGGATGTCGCCCTTTACCGTACCGATCACCATCTTTCCCAGGCGCGGTGCGCCGGTTTCGGCCAGAAGCGGTTTGAGGATGGACATGCCGCCCTTCATGGCGTTGGCGGCCAACAGAACCTCGGGCACGAACAGGATGCCGTCGCGGAAGTCGACGCCGACGATGCGCATTCCCTCGACCAGCGCCCTGGTCAGCACGTCGTAGGGTTGCCAGCCGCGTTCCAGCAGGATGTTGACGCCCTCCACGATCTCCTCCCGGAGACCGTCGTAGAGGTCGTCATGCATCTGCAGGACAAGCTCGTCGTCGTCAAGCTCGCTCAGAACGATATCGTCTTCTTCCTCGGCCATCACCGCTTTCCTCGCTCAACCGACACCGGCATCTTCGCACAATATCCGGTGTTTGGCAGATCACCGCCGATTTTCTTCGCAGGATACGACGTGAACGTGCCGCTTACCGACCTTGGCCGCGCCGCCGGCGACGCGGGCGGGGCGCCGGTGCCCCTTCGCCGGTGCCGTCGGCCGGTGAAGAAAACGGCCCCAAAACCGTCTGGATCTCGACCGGCGTGGGCGGCGGACCCTTCGGGCGGCTTTCCAGCGCGGCGCGCATCATCGCGATGTGTTCGGGCTGCGTGCCGCAGCACCCGCCGATAATCCGGGCCCCGGCGTCGCGCGCCATAACCGCGTATTCCGCCATCAGTTCCGGCGTGCCGTCGTAGTGGATGTGGCCGTCGACGAACTTGGGAATGCCGGCATTGCCCTTGCCGATGATCGGCAGCTCCGCCGGCACCGAGGCAAATCCGAGTATCGTGCGCAACAGATCGGCTGCGCCGACACCGCAATTGGCGCCGAAAGCGACCGGCTGGTGCGGCAGCTCGGCGACGAGTTCGACCATGGCGACGGAAGTCAGGCCCATCATCGTGCGCCCGGCCGTGTCGAAACTCATGGTCCCGCACCAGGGAGCACCGGTGTTGGCCACCGCCTCGGCCGCCGCCCGGAATTCATCGGGCGAAGAAATCGTCTCGACCCACAACACATCGACACCGCCCTGCAGCAAGGCGCGTGCCTGTTCCTCGAACATTTCAACGGCGGTTTCACGGGTCAAAGTGCCCATCGGCACCATGATTTCGCCGGTCGGCCCGATCGACCCGGCGACGACGACCTGCCGGCCCGAGGCGTCGGCCGCCTCGCGGCCGATCTCGGCGGCGATCCGGTTGAGTTCCGCGACCCGGTCCTGCGCGTCGTGCAGGCGCAGGCGGGCGGCATTGCCGCCAAAACTGTTGGTAAGAAAGATATCGGAACCGGCGCCGATGGAACCGTCATACAGCTTCCGTACATTGTCGGGCCGGTCCGAATTCCACAGCTCGGGCGCCTCGCCGGATTCCAGACCCATGGCGAACAGGTTGGTTCCCGTCGCGCCGTCGCCGAGGATCCATTCCCTTTCGGAAAGCAGTTCGGACAGAAGATCCATGGCGCCCTCCTCAGGCGGCAAGAGTTTCGGCAATCCCGCGTATCCGCGCGATCATCGCGCGCAGCCCGTTGGAGCGCTGGGCGGAAAGATGCTGGTCGAGACCGAGGCGGCCGAGTTCGGCCAATGCATCGGTGCGCAAGATTTCGGCGGCGGTCTTTCCGCTGAACAGCGTCCTCAGGACGGCGATCAGCCCGCGCACGATAATGGCGTCGCTGTCGCCATCGAAATACACCACCGCCGACGGCCCGTTCCCCTCGACCCTCGGCACGATCCACACCTGGCTGGCGCAGCCGTTGACTTTCGTTGGCCCGATCTTGAGCGACGAATCGAGCGGCGGCATCTTCTTGCCCAACTCGATCACATACCGATAGCGGTCTTCCCACTCGTCGAGGAACTCGAAATCCTCGGCGATGTCTTCAAACGCGGCGCTGTCCAATTCGGCACTCCGTTTAGTTTTCGTTCTTCATTAGGCATTCAGATAGGTGAGGTCCACCCGGATCAAAACCCTTCGAGCCGCTCCGCCGCATCGACCGGCGGATCGCCGACAAACCGCTTGCAGCCCCTCGCGCGCGGAAAGCGGTGGCGCTCGCGCCGCGCCTGAATCGCGCGTTACAACATCCGGCCGAGAACTCGCCATCTCCGTGACATGTCCCTTTTCATCGCGCAATTCCAAGGCTATGGCTAGGGTGGACTAGCAAGGGTGCGGCCTGTGATGAAGCGTTGGATTGTATTTTTTGTGGCATGCACCGTGCTGGCCGGCTGTGCGTTCAAGATGCCGAACATCCCGTTTCTCGGAATTGGCGATGACGCCAAGAAGAGCAAGGCTGCCGTCGTCGATCCGACGCAACTGTTGCCCGACGTTACCGACGCCAAGCTGGAACCGGTCGCCGACGGCATGATCCTGCGCGCCACCGGCATCGCACCGCGTCAGGGGTATCATGGCGCCAGCCTGGTAGCCGTTGGCGCCGAGGGTTCCACCATCAGGTTCCAGATTCGGGCCATCCCGCCGGCGTTCGCCACGCCGCAGGGTCCGCCGCGAAGCCGTCGTCTGCTGGTCGCCCGCGTTCTGAGTTTCAAGGAGATGAAGGGGATCCGGACGATCGAAATCATCTCCGGCAACCGGAAGCTGCGGCTGCGGGGGCGCTGATCACGCGTCGGCGCGTGGCAACTCGATAATCCGTACCGTGCCCGCGTCCGCCGACAGGGCAATCTCTCCTGCCTTCAGCCGTTGCGCGTCGCGGCCGAAAACCTCGCGCCGCCAACCCTTCAGTGCCGGAACGTCGGGCGCGTCCTCGGTCGCGAGCCGTTCGAGTTCCGATGCCGAAGCGATAAGTTTTTGGGCGACGTCAGCCTCTTCTGATTTCGCCTTCAGAAGGACACGCAGAAGGTCCGACAGGCCGTTCGCGTTGCCTCTTCGGGAACGCGTGTCCGGCGGGACCGGCAATTCCTCCCGCGGACACGCCTCGCCGCGGGCGACCGCCTCCAGCAGGCCCTTTGCGATCGGGTTTTTGCGGGCCTCGCGCAGGACAAGGCGCGCCTTGCCCAGCTCCTCCATGGTTTTCGGCCGCAGCGAGGCGATTTCCATCAGCGCGTCGTCCTTGAGGATCCTGTTTCGCGGCACGTCGCGCGAGCGGGCAAGTTCCTCGCGGAATTGCGCCAGTTCCCGCAAAACGGCAAGAAAGCGCCCGGAGTTGGTCCGGGTCTTCAAGCGAAGCCAGGCCTCGCGCGGCTCGGTTACGTAGGTTTCGGGATTCGTGAGGACCGCCAGTTCCTCCTCGACCCAGGCGGTGCGTCCGGATTTTTCCAGCTTCGCGGCAAGGAATTCGTAGATCTCGCGCAGATGCGTGACATCGGCCAGCGCGTAGGCCTTCTGTTTTTCACTGAGCGGCCGGCGGCTCCAGTCGGTGAAACGCGAGGACTTGTCGAGCGACTGCCGGGCGATCTTGCGTACCAGCGTTTCGTAGCCAACCTGATCACCGAACCCGCAGACCATTGCTGCCACCTGGGTATCGAAGAAGGGCGTGGGGATCACGCCGCCATCGACGAAGAAGATCTCCAGATCCTGGCGCGCGGCGTGAAACACCTTGGTAACATTGCGGTTTCGGAACAGATCGTACAGCGGCGCCAGGTCGAGGCCATCCGTCAGGGTGTCGACGAGAACAGCGGTCTCGTCACCCTCGCCGGGACGGGCGATCTGCACGAGGCACAGTTTTGCATAATAAGTCCGCTCGCGGAGGAACTCGGTGTCGACTGTCACATAGGGCTGGGAGGCACACTCGGAACAGAACGCGGCCAGATCGCCGGTGGTCGTAATCGTCTTCATGGCATCGCTATACCTTGCCCCGGGAGCCTGCGCCATTGCGATTTTCGCTTTCCGCCGTAAAGCGTGTCCCGGCGTCCGCAGGTCCGCTGACGCGGCGTCAGGATATGGCCAACGAACAAAAACATTGTAGCTTAGGCCTTCTCATGCGAATTTCACCGGCGGTGCCCGCGCCACGTTCCGGCCAGCGACAGCACGTGCTGGCAAAACCCGCGAAGGGCTCGAAGAAAACTGGGGAATCTCATGAAAAGAATATCGACATTTATGGCAGCAGGGCTCTTTGCCGCCGCCATGGTTTCGGTACCGGCGCTGGCCGCCGGCACCCACCCGGTGACGGGCGAGCCGTTGGCGGACGATCAGACGTTCACCTACCGGGTTTTGGATGAGCACAGTTCGGTAGACCCGCAGATTGTGGAGGACGTTAGCGGCTCGGAAATCGTTCGCGACCTGTTCGAAGGGCTGATGAACCAGGACGAGAACGGCAATCTCGTGCCGGGCGTCGCGACCGGCTATGAGGCCAGCGAGGGCAACACGGTCTACACCTTCCACCTTCGCGACAACGCAAAATGGTCGGACGGCACGCCGGTTACCGCCGGTGACTTCGTCTATGCCTGGCGTCGCGCGGCGGACCCGGCGACGGCATCGCCCTACGCATGGTTCATGGATCTGATGTCGCTGAAGAACGTCGGCGCCATCGAAAAGGGCGAAATGGCGACAACCGAGCTTGGCGTCGAGGCGGTGGACGACCGCACGCTGAAGGTGACGCTTTCCGCGCCACTTCCCTATTTCCCGCTGATGACGACGCACGCGACGACCTTCCCGACGCCCAAATGGGTCATCGACAAGTACGGCGCCGAGTGGACGAAACCGGGCAACATCGTTTCCAACGGCGCCTACGTGCTGACCGAGCACGTGCCGCAGGAACGGTCGGTACGTGAACGCAACCCGCTCTACTGGGACAACGAGCACACGATCATCGACAAGGTGGTTGCGCTGGTCATCAACGACGAGAACGTCGCGCTTACCCGTTATCTGGCGGGCGAGTTGGACCGCACCGAAGTTCCGGCCGGGCAGTTCCCGAACATGATGAAGGAGCACCCCGAAGACGCCATTTCGTTCCCGCGTCTGTGCAACTATTACTACACCTTCAATCTGTCGGATTCGGGACCGGAAGCGTTCAAGGACGTGAGGGTCCGCAAGGCATTGTCGTACGCCGTCGACCGCAAGGTCATCACCGACAACATCCTGCAGGGCGGCCAGTTCCAGGCCTATACGTTCACGCCGGGCGCGACCGCGAATTTCGAGGTGCCCGAAGTGGAATATGCGGTGATGTCGCAGGCCGAGCGCGACGCGAAGGCGAAGGAGCTCTTGGCCGAGGCCGGTTACGGCCCGGACAATCCGCTTGAATTCAAGATGCTGTACAACACTTCGGAATCGCACAAGAAGATCGCCATCGCGATGTCGCAGATGTGGAAGCAGAAGCTGGGTGTCAAGGCGACGCTGGAGAACATGGAGTGGAAGACCTTCCTCGACGTGCGCGGCAAGCAGGACTTCCAGCTCGCACGCGGCGCATGGTGCGGGGACTACAACGAGGCTTCGACATTCCTCGATCTGGTATCCTCGGCTTCCGGCTACAATGACGGCAAGTACTCGAATGCGGAGGTTGACGAGTTGATGGCCTCGGCCAAGACCATGGCCGACCCGTCGAAGAACTACACCCGCGTCGAACAGATCCTCGCCGACGAAATGCCGGTGATCCCGATCTACCACTATGCCGGTGTCTACATGCTCAATCCGAAGCTGAAGAACTGGCCGGTGAACAACGTGGAGCAGAACTGGTACTCGAAAAACCTCTACAAGGTTGCCGACTGATCCGCAGTGAAACCGAAGCACCGCGCGCCTGGCCGCGCGGTGCTTCATCCTGCCGGATCGGGTACCGGTCCGGACGAACGACACCGGGTCTCTGAGAATGCTCTACTACATCGTCCGGCGGCTGGCGGTCGCCATTCCGACGCTTCTGGTCCTGATCGTCATATCGTTTCTGCTGATGCACGCGGCACCGGGGGGGCCGTTCACGTCCGAGAGGCCGCTGCCGCCGCAGGTCCTGGAAAGCATCGAGGCCAAATACGGGCTGAACGAGCCGCTCTACAAACAGATGTGGAACTATATTGTCGGCATCGTCACCGCTTTCGATTTCGGCCCGTCCTTCCGCTACAAGGACCAGACGGTGAACAGCATCATCGCCCAGGGTTTCCCGGTGACGCTGACCTACGGCTTCCTGTCCTTTGTCGTCGCGGTTCTTGTCGGCGTGACGCTCGGCATCGTGGCGGCGCTGAGGCAGAACAGCTGGGTCGACTACTTGGCGGTGGCGATTTCCATCCTGGCGCAGGTGCTGCCGAACTTCGTCATGGCGCCGATCCTGGTGCTGATCTTCACGCTGTGGCTCGGGCTGTTGCCCGGCGGCGGCTGGAACGGCGGACAGTGGCAGTACCTGATTCTGCCGGTTGTCGCGCTGTCGACCAGCTACATGGCGTCGATCACGCGTATCACGCGTTCCTCGATGCTCGAGGTGCTTCACACCAACTTCATCCGGACGGCGATTGCCAAGGGGTTGCCGAAACAGACGCTGATATTCAAGCACGCGCTGAAACCGGCGCTGTTGCCGGTGATCTCCTATCTCGGGCCGGCCTTTGTCGGGATGATTACCGGTTCGGTGGTCATCGACCTCTATTTCTCGACCGGCGGAATCGGCCAGTCCTTCGTCAACTCGGCGCTCAACCGCGACTATGCGGTGATGATGGGCGTGACCATCCTGATCGGGTCTCTGACCATCCTGTTCAACCTTGTCGTCGACATCCTCTATGCCTGGATCGACCCGAAGATCCGGTACTAGGAGCGCGTTTCATGGTCTTTGACAAATCCGGTGTCGAAAAACTTGCGCAGGACCTGGCCGAGATCGGCGAGGTCGAGGGCCGCTCGCTGTGGCAGGACGCGCGCCGGCGTTTCCTGGGAAACCGGGCGGCCGTCGCCAGCCTTGTCGTCCTGATGCTGATCGTCCTGTTTTCCTTCGCCGGCCCCTACTGGGCGCAATGGTCGAACGAGGAGATCGACTGGAACGTGCTTGGCCAGATACGGGAAAAGGGCGCGCCCTCGATCGGGAACGGGCATTACTTCGGGACCGACGACCTCGGCCGCGACCTCTATTCGCGGGTCATACAGGGCACGCAGATCTCGATCATGGTGGGTGTTGTGGGGGCGCTCATCGCGGTGCTTGTGGGGACGCTCTACGGCGCTACCGCCGGTTACGTCGGCGGCCGGACCGACAACGTCATGATGCGAACGGTCGATGTCCTGATGTCGATCCCCTACATGTTCGTGCTGATCCTGCTTCTGGTCATTTTCGGGCGCTCGATCATCATGCTGTTCGTCGGCATCGGGCTGATCTCGTGGCTCGACATGGCACGGATCGTGCGCGGCCAGACGCTGTCGATCAAGAACAAGGAATTCATCGAGGCGGCGCATGCGGTGGGCGTGCCGGGCAGCAAGATCATCCTGCGCCACATAATACCCAACCTGCTGGGCGTGGTGGCCGTCTACGCGACGCTGCTGGTGCCGCAGATGATCCTGACGGAGAGTTTCATATCCTTCCTTGGTCTCGGTGTGCAGGAGCCGAACACGAGCTGGGGCGCGCTGATCTCGGAAGGCGCCGGAACCATGCAATACGGCACGCTGTGGCAACTGGCGTTTCCGCTGGCCTTCTTCGTCGTCTCGCTTTTCAGCTTCTTCTTCATCGGCGACGGTCTGCGCGACGCGCTCGACCCCAAGGACAGGTAGGGGCGACGGCCATGGCACTGCTGGAGGTCAGAGACCTGAGCGTCGCATTCGACACGCCCGACGGAATTGTCACCGCGGTCGATCATCTGAATTTCTCCATCGACACCGGCGAGACGCTGGCGATCGTCGGCGAGAGCGGGTCGGGCAAAAGCCAGAGCGTCTTCGCGGTTATGGGCCTGCTGGCAAGAAACGGCCGCGCGAGCGGGTCGGCCAAGTTCGACGGCAAGGAAATCCTGAACGCGCCAGAGCGCGTGCTGAACACCATCAGGGCCGAGGAAATCGCGATGATATTCCAGGATCCGATGACCTCGCTCAACCCGTATCTGCGGGTGTCCGACCAGATGGCCGAAGTGCTGGTGCACCACAAGGGCATGGGCAAGGCGGAAGCGATCCGCGAATCGACACGGATGCTGGATGCCGTGCGAATTCCCGAGGCCGCGGCCCGCATCCGGCGCTACCCGCACGAGTTCTCGGGCGGCATGCGGCAGCGGGTGATGATCGCGATGTCGCTTCTGTGCGGGCCGAAATTGCTGATCGCCGACGAGCCGACGACGGCGCTGGACGTGACGGTGCAGGCACAGATCATGCATCTGCTCAACGAGTTGCAGCGCGAATTCGGTATGGCGATCATCCTGATCACCCACGATCTCGGCGTCGTCGCCGGAAGCTGCCGCGAGACCCTGGTCCTCTACGGCGGCCAGGTGATGGAATTCGGCTCCACCGACGGGATTTTCGAGCGACCCAGCCACCCCTACACGCTGGGCCTGTTGCAGGCGGTGCCGCGTCTCGATGCGGAAGGAGAAACGCTGCTGACGATACCGGGCAACCCGCCCAACATGATGCGGATGCCGAAGGGCTGCCCGTTCTCGCCGCGCTGCGATTTTTCCGAAGAGCGTTGTGCGACCGACAAGCCGGAACTGGTGGAGACCGGCGAGGGCATTCGCCGGCGCGCCTGCCACCGCAGGATGGAGGAACTGGCATGAGCGGTGAGACGCTGCTTGCGGTCGATGACGTGAAGGTGCACTTCCGGATCGCCCGCCCGGGCGCCCTGCCCTGGAGCCAGCCGGACGTCCTGAAGGCCGTGGACGGCGTCAGTTTCGAGCTCGTCGAAGGCGAGACGCTGGGTATCGTCGGCGAAAGCGGCTGCGGGAAATCGACGCTGGCGCGCGCCATCATGCGCATGGTTCCGGTCGAGGCCGGGCGCGTCGTGTGGCAGGGCAAGGACCTTCTGGAGCTGGACAAGACGGCGATGCGGTCGCAGCGCCGCAAGGTGCAGATGATCTTTCAGGACCCGCTCGCCTCGCTCGACCCGCGCATGACCATCGGGCAGATCATCGCCGAGCCGCTGAAGACCCATTTCCCCGACCTGTCGCGCGACGAAATCAGGGACCGCGTGCGCCAGGTGATGGAGCGCGTCGGGCTGCTGCCGAACCTTGTGAACCGCTATCCGCACGAATTTTCCGGCGGCCAGTGCCAGCGCATCGGCATCGCGCGGGCATTGATCATGCGCCCCAAGCTGATCATCTGCGACGAGCCGGTCTCGGCGCTCGACGTCTCGATCCAGGCGCAGGTCATCAACCTGCTGATGGCCCTGCAAAAGGAAATGGGGCTGACGCTCATCTTCATCGCGCATGACCTGAGCGTGGTGAAGCATATCAGCACGCGGATCATGGTGCTCTATCTCGGTAACGTCGTCGAACTGGCGCGGAGCCGCGATCTCTACGCGCATCCGCGCCACCCTTACACGCGGGCGCTGATCTCGGCGGTTCCGATCCCCGATCCGAAGACGGAGCGCTCAAAAAAGACCATCCATCTTGAGGGCGACCTTCCGTCGCCGATCGATCCGCCGTCGGGATGCGTCTTCCGCACGCGCTGCCCGAAGGCGCAGGATGTCTGCGCCCGGGCGAGGCCGGTGCTGGAGCCGGCGGAAAACGGCAACCTGGTAGCGTGCCATTTTCCCGACTGAACCGACCGTCGGGGCCGCGGTCTCCGAGCGCCTCAGTTGGTCGTCACGGGGCGAGACCGCATGCGCGAGACGGTTTCGCGTTCGGCCCGCTTGCAGCGCACCGGCGGCAGGCCGCGGTCCATGAGCTGCATGTCGTCAATCAGCATGCCGCCCATTTCCCGGAACGCCGAATCGAGCGCGCCGGCCCGGTGAGCGGAGCGCAGAAAGCCTTTCATGCGGCGCACCGGATGATCCCGCGAAAGCGGTTCTTCGGGGAATACGTCGCTGGCGGCCAGGATATGTCCGGCGGCCACCGCCGCCATCAGGGCATCGAAGTCGACGATTTCGGCGCGGCTCAGAAGCACGAATATCGCCCCCGGTTTCATGGCCGCAAAAGCATCGGCGCCCAGAAAGCCCTGGTTTTCGGTGGTCACCGAGGCCACGGCGAACACCACGTCGCAGCCGGTCAAAAGGGTTTTCAGATCGACCGGCCGGACGCCGTGTTCGCGCAGCACGGAATCGGGCAGCCAGGGGTCGCAGGCGCTGATCGACGCGCTGAACCCGGACAGCACCCGCTGCAGCGCCTTCCCGAGATCGCCGAAGCCGATAATGCCGATTTCCGACCCTGCCAGCAGCCTTGCGTCGCGGTTTCCTTCGCCGCCCCAGAGTTCCTCGGCTTGCTGGAAATCCCGGTCGGCTTCGGGAATGCCGCGCGCCAGGCACAGCGCCAACGCCAGCCCCAGCTCGGCAACCGGCACGGCGAAAACCCTGCTGGTGGTCAGCACATGGACGCCGCGGCGAAACAGGACCTCGTAGGGCATGTTGTCCAGCAGGTTGCCCTCGACGTTGAAAATGGCGCGAAGTTGCGGCATGCGGTCCACGGTCTCGGCCGAGAGCGGCGGCTGGCCGATGATGTAGCGGGTATTCTGAAGCACCGAATCGCCGAGCGAGGCCACGCTTTCGGGTTCCGTTTCGACGATCCGGTAGCGCGACGTGAGCGTGGCCAGTGCCGGCGGCGCAAATATCAGCGGCAGCGTGCGCGGAAATGGTGCGCTGATGACAAGCGGCGGTTCTGAACCGGTCATGCCGGCCTCCGGGTTCTGCTTAGCAAGATCGCCGTGCCACCGTAAACCGGGCGCGGCAGGACATTCAACGCCCCGATATTTGGCGGAAAGCCAAGGTTTTGCCAGCCTTTCATCCTTGAATCCGCTTGACTTGGCGCGCTCCGCTTGCAACGTATTTTGCGATGTCGGCAAGCGTGAAACAAACAATTTCTGCTGCCGTTGATGGGGAGCACGCCGTGATATCTGCATCTGGACCCGGGTTGGTGACTGGCGAGGGCAGGTCGGTCCGGGTTGCCGCGATCAGGGTTTCGGCATGACCGCACCCGATCACGCAGACAGCGATCGCAAGCCGCTTCTGGAAGCTCGCGGCGTCTACAAGTATTTCGGCGCCGTCACGGCGCTGCGCGACGTCAGCGTTCAACTCTTCCCCGGCGAGGTTCTCGGTGTCGTCGGCGACAACGGCGCGGGCAAGTCGACCTTCATGAAGGTTCTGTCCGGTCTCTATCCGCCGAGCGAGGGCGAGATCATTTTCGATGGCCAGCGGGTAAGTTTTTCGAGCCCACGCGATTCACGCGATCTGGGTATTGAAATGGTCTACCAGGACCTGGCGCTGGCCGACAACCTGAACATAGCGGAGAACATCTATCTGGGGCGGGAGCCGACGCGGAAGATCCTCGGCGGCATCATGACGCTGTCGGACCACCATGCCGCGCTGCGCATGGCGCAGGAGCATCTCGACAACCTGAAAATCCGCGTCAAGAGCGTGGAGCAGAAGGTCGAGGAGTTGTCCGGCGGCCAGCGTCAGGCGGTGGCGATCGCGCGCTCGACCGCGTTCAAGGCACGCGTCGTCATCATGGACGAACCGACCGCGGCGCTGGCGGTCAAGGAGGTTGGCAAGGTACTCGACCTGATCGTCGGGCTGAAGGAACAGGGTATTGCGGTGGTGATCATATCGCACCGGATGGACGACATATTCTATGTCTGCGACCGGGTGATGGCGCTCTATCACGGGGCGAACTTCGCCGAATCGAAGCTGTCGGAGACCAGCCGCGGCGAGGTGATCGGCTGGATCATGGGGTCGAAGGAAAGCCCGGGGGAAGTGGCGCATGACCGTGTCCAATAACACCGGAAACGGAGATGCCGGCGCGCAGCAGGTTCAACCGCTCGGCGTGCGGCTGATCCCGTTTTTCGACCGTTTCGGCATCCTGATCGTTATCCTGCTGATCGGCTTTGCCATGTGGGCGCTGCAGCCTGACGTTTTCTTCACGTGGCGCAATATCACCAATATTTTCAAGCAGACGGCAGCGATCAGCATGCTGTCGATCGGCATGTTTCTGGTGATCCTCACGGCCGGCATCGACTTGTCGGTCGGGTCGGTTCTTGCACTGGGAATGATGACTCTCGCTGTCGCCAACGCCCACGGATGGCCGTGGCCGGTCGTTCTGGTGCTGTCGCCGATAATGGGCATGATCGCCGGGTTCATCAACGGCATGGGAATTACCAAACTGCGCATGCCGCACCCTTTCATCATGACGCTGGGCATGCTGTTCATGGCGCGCGGGCTGGCCAACCTGATTTCCGGCGGGGTGCCATATTCCGGGCTGCCATACGCGGTGCGGTACATCGGTTCGGCGCGTATCTATCTCGGCGAGATCGACGGAACGCGGCTCAATCTGCCGGTTGTCCTGATCGCGACGATCGTGGTTTATTTCATCTTCTGGGTGCTGCTGGAACACACCGTGTTCGGCCGCCGGGTCTATGCCATCGGCGGCAACCCGCAGGCGGCGCGGGTCAGCGGCATCAATGTCGAGAAAATGCTGGTGATCGTCTACACCTTGTGCGGACTGATGGCCGGTGTTGCCGGTCTGATCATGGCGGGGCGTACCAATTCCGGGTTCCCCAATGCCGGGATCGGCATGGAACTGGAGGCGATAGCTGCGGTGATCATCGGCGGCGCCAGCTTCTTTGGCGGCCGCGGGCATGTACTGGGCATTTTCGGCGGCGTGATAATAATGGGGCTGATCAAGAACGGGTTGAACCTGAACGATGTCAGTTCGTTCTGGCAGCAGATACTGATAGGTGCGATTATCGTTCTGGCAGTCTTTATCGATGTGTTGAGGCGGGACCTGGGGACGCGGCGGTAACGCCCGCGGGGACTTCAACGTGTCGGGACACCACGACCGGTGACTGTGTTCGCGACAAGCGGGCACG
>JBHHXR010000039.1:0-18249 GCA_046757205.1 Paracoccaceae bacterium | reverse complement strand
CGGGGCCGGTCACCGCAACGCGGCCTCGATATTGCCGCCGTCGACGGTCATCACATGGGCCGTGGTGCGTTCGCTTTGCGCCAGCGCGACGAAGGCATCGGCAACGTGGCGGGCCTCGACCTCGCGCCGCAGCAGGTTGCCGGCCATGTAGGTTGCCTCGTCGGTCCCGCGCGCCCTGGCGCGTTCGGAAATGAAGGCGTCGTCCAGCAGCCCGGAGCGGATGCGGTCGGCGTTTATGCCGTTCACCCGCACCCCCCTGGGGCCGAGTTCCAGCGCCAGTTGCCGCACCAGGAAAAAGGTTGCGGCCTTGGCAAGCCCGTAGGCCCCGAAGCCCTTGCCCGGGTTCACCGCCTGTTTCGAGACATTGAACAGGATTTGCCCGCCCCGGTCCTGCATGTCCAGGACCCGGGCCGCCGCCTTGGCGAATCTTTGATGGGCAAAGAAATTCAGCTCGAAACTCTCGCGCAGCAACGCGTCGTCGAGAACGCTCATCTCGCCGGTCCAGGCGGCGCCGGCATTGGAGACCAGAATGTCGAGGCCGCCAAACCGGCCGATGCAGGCATCCATCGCCCTTTCCGCCGCGCCGTCGGCGGTGATGTCGAGCGCCAGGCCGCCGTGCCCGGCCCCGAGCGTGCCCAGAGCCTTGTCGAGCGCGGTTTCCGCCATATCCACCAGAAAGATGTTCGCGCCACGGGCGGCAAAGGCCTGCGCCGTGGCCAGGCCGATGGCGCCGCCGCCGCCGGTGACCAGGACCACGCGGCCCGACAGCGCCGGAGGGGTCGCGGTGCCCAGCTTGGCCTGCTCCAGCGACCAGTATTCCATGTCGAACAGCTGCTCTTCGCCGACCGGGAAAAAACCGCCGCAATCCTCGCCCATCGTCATGGCCGCGATATTCTGTTCGGCAAGGTCCGAGGCGATGCCGGCCGCCCTGGCGTCGGCGCCCATGCCGACGATGCCGACGCCGTCGATCCAGGCCAGCGATGGCGACGGGTTCAGCATGGTCTTTCCGCCCTCGAACCGGGCCGCGTTGCGGGTGAAATAGCGCGTGTAGTTCGCGATATAGCCGTCGACCGCGCGCGCCATCGCCGGGGCGCCGCCAGCCACGGTTTCCGCGGTCAGGCGAAGCGGCGTGTTTTTCGTGCGGATCACGTGATCCGGCGTCGCAACCCCCCTTCGCGCCAGGGTTCCGACGTCCGGGCGGGCAAGGAATTCCCGGACATTGGGGCCGGCGCGCAGGTCCATCACCGGCATCGCCGCGTCGCGGTTGCCGGTGAAGCCGGCGTGCCGCTGCCCGATGATACCGCGCAGGACCGGCAGTACCTCGACGGCTTTCGCCATCATTGCGGGCGCCGGTTGTCCGGGCGGTTTCGGGACTGATCCGCTTTTCGCCCCGAGCCAGGCTTCGGCCATGTTGGTGTGCCTGATTATCAGGTCGTAGGATGTCTTCGGGTCTTCCGAAAAGGCGAAATGGCCGTGGTGGAGCAACAGAAGCCCTTCGGCCTGCGGATTGGCCTCGAAAACCCCGGCCGCCGCTTTTGCCAGTTCAAAGCCCGGCATGTGGAACGGCACGGTGACAACCGTGTCGCCGAAAATCTCCTTCACCGCCGCTTCGGCATCGGGCAGGTTGGCCAGCGCCAGCATGGCCGTGGCATGCGTGTGATTGACGAAGCCGTGCGGCAGGTAAGCGTGGAGCAGAACCTCGACCGAGGGGTTGGGGCCGGTGGCGTCAAGCATGTTGCACCTTGCGGCATTGACCATGTCTTCGTCGCCAAGACGGTCGAGCGCCCGCAGCGCCAGCAGCGGTTCGAGCCGCAGCGCCGGCATTCCCGTGGCGTCGACTTCGGCAAGGTCGATGCCGCTGCCCTTGATATGCAGGACGCGCATGTCATTGCCGAAGAGGTCCTTGCGCGTCAGTTTGCACGAGGTGTTGCCGCCGCCGTGCTGAACCAGCGCCGGGTCGGCGCCGATCAGCCGCGAGGCATAGACCTGCAGCGCAAGCTGCCGGTCCGCCGGACCGTCGCCGGCCGCATCGACCATTTTTCCTGCCTCTGCCTCGTTCCAGCGGTTTGTGGCCATGACCCACCCCGAGCGTTGAAATCCCGGCGGCCCAGGCCGCCGGAACGCAGTTTTTGACAAATGTCAGAACATAGTGTCAAATATAAAAAAGGAGTGATGATGTCAACTGTCACGCGCAGGCGCGCCGCCGGCAGGATCAGCGGCGAGCACATCGTGATCGAGGCGGCGTGGATGTATTATCACGAAGGCCGCAACCAGACGGAAATCGCCGCGCGACTGGGCGTGTCGCGGGCCACGGTGGTCAATTACCTGCAAGAGGCAAAGGAGCGCGGCTTTGTCCGCATCAGCCTGGCCCCGAGCGCGTTTACCGGTCACCGGCTGGCCCAGGAACTGCGCGAAAAGTTCAACCTCGCCGCGGCCTATGTGCTGCCCGGCGGGACAGGCGACGAAGAAGAAACGTTGCTGCGCGTGGCCAGGGGGGCGGCGGAATGGCTGCCGGGCCTGTTGCAGCCGGGCGACCGGCTTGGCGTGGCCTGGGGGCGGACCGTCTACGAGGTCGCCGAGGCCTTGGAACAGGCCCGTACCAGGGACGTGACGGTGTCGCAACTGGTCGGGTCCATGGCCACGCCCTACGGATTTACGGCCGAGACATGCTCGGCCCATCTGGCCCGGCGTCTGGGGGCAAGTTGCATCAACCTGCACGCGCCTGCCGTGCTGAGCGACCCAGACCTGGCCGCCCGGCTGCGGGCGGAGCCGATAATCCGCAACCAGATCGAGGCCCTCAGCCGCTGCAACAAGGCGATATTCGCCGCCGGGTCGTGCAGCCACGAAAGCCACATCGTCAGCAGCGGCGTCGCCACCCCTGCCGAGCTTGACTGGTACGTGAAACAGGGGGCAACCGGCGTCCTGTGCGGCCGGTTTATCGACGCCTCCGGCAAGTCCGTACCGGGCGGTCTGGATGACCGGATTATCGGCGTCGAACTCGACAAGCTTCTCAACCTGGATATGGGGATGCTGGTGTCGGACGGGGCCGACAAGGTGGTGCCGATGCTGTCGGCCATCGCCGGCGGATACGTGACCCATGTGGTGACCGGTAACCGGACTGCCGCCGAGATGCTGAAGCGGGGATAGCACGGCCCGCGGAAAACCGCCGTTTCAGGCCACCGTGCGTTCGGGGAACAGGCGCGCCAGACCGGCCGGGGAGGCTTCGCACACGCCGCGTTCGGTTATCAGACCGGTAACCAGGCGCGCCGGCGTCAGGTCAAACGCGGGGTTGCCGGCGGGCGAGCCGTCCGGACATATCTGCACCCGGGCGACCGTGCCATCGTCCAGCTTGCCCCAGACGCGGGTCACTTCTTCTTCCCCGCGCTCCTCGATCGGGATCTCCTCGACGCCATCGCTGACCGTCCAGTCGATGGTCGGCGATGGCAGGGCGACGTAAAACGGGACGCCGTTGTCGCGCGCCGAAAGCGCCTTCAGATAGGTGCCGATCTTGTTGCAGACATCGCCGTGGGCGGTCGTGCGGTCGGTGCCGACTATCACCATGTCCACCAGACCGTGCTGCATCAGATGGCCGCCGGCATTGTCGACAATCAGCTGGTGCGGAACGTTGTGGCCAACCATCTCCCACGCCGTCAGTTGCGCGCCCTGGTTGCGCGGCCGCGTTTCGTCGACCCAGACATGGATCGGGATGCCCGCCTCGACGGCGTGATACATCGGCGAGGTCGCCGTGCCCCAGTCCACTGTCGCCAGCCAGCCGGCGTTGCAATGGGTCAGGATGCGGACCGGCTCGCCACTGTTTTTCTTCGCTGCGATTTTCCTGATTATTTCCAGGCCATTGAGGCCGATCTGGCGATTGCACTCGACATCCTCGTCGCAGATTTCACCGGCCCGGCGCACGGCCGCGGCGGCGCGGTCGCCTTCCGGCAGGGGTTTCAGAAGGTCGCGCATGCAGTCCAGCGCCCAGCGCAGGTTGATCGCCGTGGGGCGTGTGGCGTGAAGCACTTCCCAGGTTTCATCAAGTGAAGCATCGGACGGGTCCTGCGCCATCTGAACGGCGAGCCCGTAGGCCGCTGTCGCCCCGATCAGGGGCGCCCCGCGCACCCACATGTCGCGGATCGCGGTGGCGAAGGCGTCTCGCGTCGTCAGGCTTGCCACCCGGAACTCGTGCGGCAGCCAGCGCTGGTCGATGATCCGGACCGTGCCGCCGGCCCGGTCGAACCAGATGGACCGGAAATGCTTGCCGTCTACTTTCATGTCGCTCTTTCCCGTTCATTCATTCCGCATCAGATGGAGTACCTGATCCATGCCCGCAAGATGCCTGCGGTCAACGACGAGTTGCCGGCCCGGTTCCGGCCCCCCGGGGCTTCGCAGACGGCGCGCAGGTCCTCGCCGGCGATTGTGTCATATTCGGCGATACAGGCCAGCCCCGGAATCGTTTCGCTCGTCAGCGGTTCACAGGCCGGGTCCTGCTTGAACATTGGCGCTCCCGGTTCACCCGGCACTGGCTCCGCCCTCGAAACGGAGGGCCATTCCGGGAATAGAGCTTCATGCCCTCGGTCGGGTCGCCGGGGAAATCTCAGCCGGCATCTCAAGGTAATCGCCATTTATCGGTCTATACAGACATTTGCCTAACAAGCGGCAGCACCGCCCTGCAGGGGAGAAGATGACCGGTGCGCTGATCGGTTTCGCCGTTCTGGCGGCCGCTGACCACGGGCGCGTCTTCGAGGCTGTGGCCAGCGTATGTCAGACGCAACGCGCGCCGATTGCGCCGTCGCTCCGCCAGCTTGCGCCGGTCGCGACGAAAACATTGGGAATGCCAAGCTCGGCCACGTCGTCCGCGTGCAGGCGGCTGTCCAGGAAGATCCGGACATTGGCGCGCCGCTGCAAACCGCGGACCCGGCTGTCGAACGCGCGCCGCCACGCGCCCGGCCCGGGCAGGCGGGATTCCCTGGTGACGCGCCCGCCAAGCTCCTTGGCGGCTTCGGCCAGCGTGACCTGATACCCTCGCCTGGCCAGTTGCATCGCGCATTCCAGGCCGGCAGGGCCCCACCGACGACCAGCGCGTCTTGCTGACGACCCTTCGGAGCGATCTTCTCCGGGTGCCACGGTCCACGATCGCGGGCGGTTTTTTCACTTCCGATCGGGAAAATGTCCGGCGCCATGCCGCGGCGGGCTTGAACATTGCCGCCGCAGCGGTCATTCCCGTGTGCGGCGGCGCGACACCGTGCCGTGCCGGAAACACCAAAGGGAGCACCCGTCGATGCCGTTCGTATTTCCCCCGCCCGTCCAGGCCGCGCTGCCGGTGCGCGGAACCGATGCGGAGTTTCCCGTCCATCGCGTCTATTGCGTCGGCCGCAACTACGCCGCGCACGCCATCGAGATGGGCCACGACCCGGACCGCGAGCCGCCGTTCTTTTTCCAGAAGAACCCCGACAACCTGCTTGCAGAAGGCCGGGACTTTCCCTATCCGCCGAAGACCGGCGACGTGCACCACGAGATCGAGCTGGCGGTGGCGCTGAAGTCGGGAGGCGCGAATATCGCCGTCGGCGACGCGCTCGGCCACGTGTTCGGCTACGCTGTTGCGCTCGACATGACGCGGCGCGACCTGCAGGGCCAGATGAAGAAACTCGGCCGGCCGTGGGAGATCGGCAAGGCGTTCGAGCATTCCGCGCCGTGCTCGGCGCTGGTTCCGGCGGCCGGTATCGGCCACCCCGACAAGGGCGCCATCAACCTCGCCGTCAACGGCGAGATGCGCCAGGAGGGCGATCTCAACCAGATGATCTGGAAGGTGCCGGAGATGATCGCCTATCTGTCGGAACTCTTCGTGCTGCGGGCCGGCGACGTCATCCTGACCGGCACGCCGTCGGGCGTCGGCCCGGTGCGCCGGGGCGACCGGCTGCTGGGCCATGTGGACGGCGTCGGCGATCTTGCGGTATCGGTAGTGTGACGGCGGGCCGCCAACCGAAACAGCGCCGCAAACGGAGCAGCCGGTGACGAAATCCCTGAACACGATCCCCGAGATACTCGCCGCACAGGACGGCGCCGCGAATGCAATCGGCGCGCCGGGGCGGGGCAGCATCAGCTACGGCGCGCTCGCCGATCAGGCCATGCGTATCGGCGCGGCGCTCAACGCCGGCGGCATAGGCCGCGGCGACCGGGTGGCGATCGTGCTGCCGAACGGCCCGGAAATGGCGGCCGCTTTCCTTTGCGTCGCCGGTTCGGCCTCTGCCGCGCCGCTGAACCCGGCCTATACGCGCGACGAGTTCGCCTTCTACCTCGGCGATCTGCATGCCAGGGCGGTGATCGTGGAAGAGGGCAGCGCTTCGCCGGCCTTGAAGGCCGCCGCCGATCTCGGCGTACCGGTTCTGCGCGTCGGCTGGGACGGGGCGGAACCCGCCGGCACCTTCCGCTTCACTGCCTTCGGCCTTGAAGGCCGCGCCGGACGTCCGGGCCCGGCGCAGCCCCAGGACGAGGCGTTGGTTCTGCACACCTCCGGCACCACGTCGCGGCCCAAGGTGGTGCCGCTGACAAACGCCAACCTCGCCGCCTCGGCGCGTCATATCGGCGAAACGTTGAAGCTGAGCGGCGAGGACGCCGGCCTCAACATCATGCCGCTGTTCCATATCCACGGTCTCGTTGCCTCGCTCCTGTCGTCGATGGCGGCGGGGGCGCATGTCGTCTGCACGCCGGGTTTCGATGCGCTCAGGTTCTTCCGCTGGTTCGAAGAGGCGCGCCCGACCTGGGTGACGGCGGTGCCGACCATGCACCAGGCGATCCTCGCCCGCGCGCGCCGCAACCAGGCCGCGCTGGAGGCCTCGCGCCTGCGCTTCCTGCGTTCCTCGTCGTCGTCGCTGCCGCCGCCGGTGATGCGCGAGATGGAGGAGGTCTTCGGCTGCCCGGTGATCGAGGCCTACGGCATGACCGAGGCGGCGCACCAGATGGCCTCCAGCCCGCTGCCGCCCCTGCCGCGCAAGCCCGGCACCGTCGGCATCGCCGCCGGCCCGGAGATCGCCCTGATGGACGAGACCGGCGCGCTGAAGGGCAGGGGAGGGAGCGGCGAGATCGTGATCCGCGGCCCCAACGTCTTCGCCGGCTACGAGAACAACCCCGAAGCCAACCGCACCGCGTTTGCCAATGGCTGGTTCCGCACCGGCGATCTCGGCGTGATGGACGCGGACGGTTACCTGACGATTTCCGGCCGGCTGAAGGAGATCATCAACCGCGGCGGCGAGAAGATCGCCCCGCGCGAGGTCGACGACGTGCTGCAGGATCATCCGGCCATCGCCCAGGTGGTGACCTTCGCGGTGCCGCACGACAAGCTCGGCGAGGACGTGGCGGCGGTGGTGGTGTTCCGCGACGGCGAAAGCGCCGAGGCGTCGGAGCTTCGCGCCTTCGCCGCCGAACGGCTGGCCGCCTTCAAGGTGCCGTCGCGGATCATCGTGCGCGACGAGATACCGAAGGGCGCCACTGGCAAGCTGCAGCGCATCGGGCTTGCCGAGAAGCTCGGGCTCACCGGATGAGCCGGGTCTGCATCTACGGCGCAGGGGCAATCGGCGGCTATCTCGGCGCCCGTCTGGCGGCGGCTGGCACCGAGGTCTCGCTGATCGCCCGCGGCCCGCACCTGCGCGCGATCCGCGACAACGGGTTGACGCTGATCGAGGCCGGCGAGACCCGAAGGCTCGACGTGGCGGCCACCGACGATCCAGCCGAACTTGGCCCGCAGGATTACGTCATCGTCACACTGAAGGCGCATTCGATCCCGGCGGCGGTGGCGCCGATGCAGCATCTGCTCGGCCCCGGCACGGCGGTGGTTTTTGCAGTGAACGGCGTGCCGTGGTGGTATTTTCACGGGGTCGAGGGACCGCTGGCCGGTCACCGGCTGGACAAGGTAGATCCCGGCGGCGTGATCTGGGACGGTATCGGCCCGGAGCGCGCCATCGGCTGTGTCGTCTACGCCGCTTCGGAGATCTCCGAGCCGGGCACCGTGCGGCATCTCTCGGGCGACCGCTTCTCGCTGGGCGAACCGACCGGCGAGAAGACCGAACGGGTGCAGGCGCTGGCCACAGAGCTGGGCGCCGCCGGCCTGCGCGCCCCGGTGCGTCCGCGCATCCGCGACGAGATGTGGATCAAGCTCTGGGGCAACGCCTCGCTCAACCCGGTGAGCGCGCTTACCGGCGCGACGCTGGCCGTGATCACGTCGGACCCGGGCACCCGGGCAGTGATCGCCGCCATCATGGCGGAGATAAAGGAGGTTGGCGAGGCACTCGGCGTCCGTTTCCCGATCACCATCGACAAGCGCATCGCCGGGGCGGCGGCGGTCGGCGAGCACCGCACCAGCATGCTGCAGGACCTGGAAAAAGGCCGGCCGATGGAGATCGACGCGCTGGTCGGCGCGGTACAGGAACTGGCCCGGCTGGCCGGCGTGGAAACGCCAATCCTCGACACCGTGCTGGCGCTGGTGACGCAGCGGGCGCGGCTGGCGGGGTGCTACGGCGGGTAAGCTCCGTCATCCCCGCGCAAGCGGGGACCTCCCGAAGATTTCCCCTACATTCCAACGTTGCAACATATGGCACGCGGTCCCCGCTTGCGCGGGGATGACAGGGGAAAGGGCCGTACGCCGGGACCCCGACGTGCCGCTTGAAGCCGGAGGCTTGGGTTCGGGGCCGTGAGGGAGCACCCGCCGTCTCCGCACCCCCCCGCGAAAACCCGCGCCACCGGCGAACTTCCGCAAATATCCCCGCCCGGGACGTTCGCGCCCCGGGCGCTGCCCTGCTGTCGGGGAGACACGGGTCCCGAACCCGAAGCGCCGCGGGACGCGCGACCTGCGAGATGGACGAAAAGCGTATCGTCCCGTATACTCGGGGTCCGGTCGAAATCGACCGAAGAAGAAAGTGAGTCGCGTTAGGTAGCGGGGAACGCCAAGCCCAGCGTTGCAAGATGTTGAAAGCGATACGGCCATGTCGCTGAAATACCGGCCGGAAATTGACGGGCTGCGGGCCGTCGCGGTGTTGGCGGTCATCTTTTATCATGCCGAATTCTCGATCGGGAAAACCTTTCCTTTCAAGGGCGGTTTCATCGGCGTCGACGTCTTTTTCGTGATATCGGGCTATCTGATTACTTCGATCATTCTCAAGGACCTGCGGGCCGGAAATTTCAGTTTCGCCCGTTTTTACGAAAGACGCGCGCGGAGAATTCTTCCGGCGCTGTTCACGGTCATGGCGTGTTCCGCGCCGTTCGCATGGCTGTACATGCTGCCGAAAGCCATGAAAGAGTTCGCCGGATCGATCGTTTCGGACATCTGGTTCCTGCAGGAAGGCTCCTACGCAGCGGGTCCCAGCGCGCTCAAGCCCTTCCTGCATACCTGGAGCCTTTCGGTAGAAGAGCAATTCTACGTCATTTATCCAGCGGCCCTGTTCTTGATCTGGAAATACGCGCGTTCCCGCTTTACCGCTCTGGCCACGCTTGGGCTGCTGGTTTCGCTGCAACTGGCCCAGTATGGCAGCGACAAGTTTCCCGACGCCGACTTTTACCTTCTTCCGACAAGGGGGTGGGAACTTCTCGCCGGCGCCATTCTGGCGAAATTCGAACTCGAATACGGCAGGGAAAGCCATCCGGTCCTGAATGCAACCATGCCCGCCGTTGGCCTTTTCCTGACGCTGCATGCCTTCGTGTTTTTCGACGATCAGATGAACCACCCGGCGTTCGTGACGGTTCTGCCCGTGTTGGGGACAATGCTGATCATCTGGTTCGCCAGGCAGGGAGAAATCGTAACTGATATTCTCGGCAGCCGCCTGTTTGTGGGCATCGGTCTTATTTCATATTCGCTTTACCTGTGGCACTTCCCGCTTTTCGCCTTCAGGAGGATCGCGGTCGTCGATGCGCCGACGCTGTCCGAGAAATTTTCCATAATAGCGGTTTCGTTCCTGTTATCCGTTATTACTTACCTATTGATTGAAAAGAATGCGAGAAACATGAAACTGGTCAGGAAAAAGGTCTTTGTACCGGTTATCATTTCTTCGTTTGCCGGCCTGGTCATCTTCAACGCCGCGGTTTTCCGGGGCGACGGACTGCCGTCGCGGCTCGGAGAATTCAGCGACGTCTTTGAGGAGGCAAAGGAACCGGAACTCGCGTTGAACGGAGTTTCCTGCCACAATCGCGAATTCGACAAACGCTGCTCGTTCGGCGAGGGCGACAGAAACATCATCATGATGGGCGACAGCCACGGGAAAGTTCTGGATAAGGAACTGTTGCGCATGGCCCAATCGCTCGGCTACGGATACATCACGCATACGCTGGATTCCTGCCCGTATTTGGGGCCGGGAGTAAGCGTTGCATTTCGGGGAAGGGCTCTTTCAAACTGCAATATTGTCACGCGACTTCGCCGCGAGTTCCTGCTTAATCAACCGCCGTCCGTAGTTGTTCTTGCCGGAAGATTCCCGGCGTATTTTTCCGGACGGGGATTCAACAACGAGGAAGGTGGCGTGGAGCCGAGAACGGGCCCGGCAAGCTGGCAACGTCAGGTCGTGCCCGGCAAAACGTCCGAACTGCGCAAGGTGGTTACAGCCGGAATAGAAGAATTGCTGAATGCCGGGCACACGGTTGTGATCCTGTTTCCGGTCCCGGAAGTCGGGTGGCATGTGCCGCTCGCTGTCAAGTCAAAGCTAAACAATGTACCAGTTGAAAGGTACATGGAAGTTTTCCAAAATATAAACATATCAACGAGTTACGAAGTATACAGGAACAGATCGAAGAAGACGAGAGATGTATTCGATTGGCTTGACGGGAAAAATCTGATCAAGATATATCCGGAAAAGTTGTTCTGCTCTTCTGCAACAAATAGATGTTACACACACGACAGCTCACATTTGTACTATTCAGACGACGATCACTTGTCGGGATTTGGCGCAAGAATGATCGCCGATGAGATCAGAAAAGCGCTGATCGCTCGGGAACGCTATTCGCCAGAAAGCGCCGCCTACTGAACGAGCGACGGGCGCCGTCGTTCCCGGATTCCATCGAAGCAGGTTCTGTCGGCTCCGCCAGACAGTCCCCTTTCGTATTTTCGGGAGGATTTCGCCATGCCGCCTCAAATCCGCCGTTCCTCGCGGGCGCTGGCCCGCTGCGCCGGAGCGGCGCGCGCCTTCAGCCATTCGTCCAGCCCGGCGGTCTCCTCTTCCGTCAGCCGCAGCCCCAGCTTGGAGCGGCGCCACAGGATGTCTTCGGCAGTGCGCGCCCATTCCTTCTCGATCATCCATCCGACCTCGCGCTCGGTCAGGTTGAAGCCGAAGCAGCGTCCCATGTCCTCGCCGGACCGGGCGCCGTCGAGCATCCCGGCGGCCTCGGTACCGTAAGCCCGGACAAGCCGCCGCGCCCAGGCCGGGTCGAGAAAGGCGAAGTCGCCGGCCAGCCTGGCCGCCAGCGCGTCGAACCCGTCATGCGGGAAGCCTCCCCCCGGCAGTGGCGCGCCAGCGGTCCAGGCCGCCCGCGTGTTCCCCAGCCGCCGCCCGATCCTGGCCATCGCGGCCTCGGCGAGGCGCCGGTAGGTGGTGATCTTGCCGCCGAAAATGTTGAGAAGCGGCGCGCCCTCGGCTTCACCGGAAAGCTTCAGCACGTAGTCGCGGGTCGCCGCCGTCGCCGATGAGGCACCGTCGTCGTAGAGCGGCCTAACCCCGGAATATTGCCATACCACGTCTCCCGGCGTCACCGGTCTTTTGAAATACATCGAGGCGGCGGCGCAGAGATAGTCGCGTTCCTCGTCGGTGCACCGCGCCGCGGCCGGGTCGCCTTCGTGGTCCATTTCGGTGGTGCCGATCAGCGTGAAATCGGTCTCGTAGGGGATGGCGAAGATGATCCGCCCGTCGGGTTGCTGGAAAATGTAGGGCCGGCCGTGGTCGAACAGCGCGCGCGTCACGATATGGCTGCCGCGCACAAGACGGATACGGTCGGAAACCGTCTGGTGGATATGGTTTTCGATGATGTCCTTGACCCACGGGCCGCCAGCGTTGACCAGCCCTCGGGCGGTGACTTCCGAAGTTTCCCCGCTCTCGGTGCCGGCAAGTGCGATTTTCCAGCGATCGCCCTCGCGCCTGGCGCCGTCGACCCGGGTGCGGGTGCGGATCTCGGCGCCGCGCGCCGCGGCGTCGCGTGCGTTCAGGACCACCAGCCGGGCGTCATCGACCCAGCAGTCGGAATATTCGAACCCCTTGATCAGATCATCGCGCAAGGGCGCGCCGGCCGCATCGGAGCGCAGGTCGAGCGTGCGGGTCGGGGGCAGGATTTTCCGGCCGCCCAGATGGTCGTAAATGAAAAGGCCCAGCCGCACCATCCATGCCGGCCTCAGTCCCTTTTCGTAGGGCAGCACGAAACGCAGCGGCCAGGCGATGTGCGGCATCGCCCGCAACAGCACTTCCCGCTCGATCAGCGCCTCGCGAACCAGACGGAACTCGTAGTATTCGAGATATCGCAGGCCGCCGTGAAACAGCTTGGTCGACGAGGATGAAGTGCCCTGCGCCAGATCGCCCATCTCGCACAGCAAAACTCGCAGCCCGCGCCCCGCCGCGTCGCGGGCGATGCCGCAACCGTTGACCCCGCCGCCGATGATCACGAGGTCGAATGATTCGCCGCCTGCTGCGTTTCTGGACCTAGGCATGCCGTCGCGCCTCCGCGGCGGCGGACGGCCGTGCCTCAGCGCCTTGGCGCACGGCTTGCCTGCGGGACAGCGTCGCACTTGACCGCCGCAAGAGTTCTGCGCGCTGCGGCGGCGTCCGGGAAAGGTCGGCGGTCATCGGGCGGGCGATCCGGTCATGCACGCAGATTA
Organism: Paracoccaceae bacterium; assembly: GCA_046757205.1. Lineage (GTDB taxonomy): Bacteria > Pseudomonadota > Alphaproteobacteria > Rhodobacterales > Rhodobacteraceae > JBHHXR01. The sequence goes on along the minus strand of JBHHXR010000039.1, from coordinate 5,414 downwards.
TGCTCATTCAGACAGAATTCAACTCGAAAGCAGTTCGAAACTCGTATCAATTGTGTTCATTTGAAAATCACCGATACCGGCCAGTCGGCCGTTCGGCGCGCTCGCGGGGGATGCGCAGGGTTGAGGTTCCCGGTCGGAGAAACCGAAATCTTTGCCTGCCATGTTCTTGCCCCGGTCGGAGGGATCATGCAACATGATATGGGAAAGGCCGGGCACTCCGCCCGGTTCAAAAAAAAGCGGTTCCGGGGCGAACCGGACATTGCCTGACCAGCCGGCAATGGCCGGTCTTACAAAGCGGCAGCAGACGGGCACGCAAGTCCGCCGGAGCGTCGCACACCGGAGACCGGTAATCGGGAGGAATTCAATGGCGAGATGCTTTGCCGTGCTGGGCGCATCGAATACCGGCAAGTCAACATTGGTCGACCGCATGTGCGCGCTGGAGGGCAAGCCGCCCGCGGCCGCACCGCCGGGCGAAATGAGGATCGCGCCGTTCAGCCATCTCGACGAGAGCTGGACGGCGCTGGATTGTCCCGGGTCCATCGATTTTCTGCAACCCGCCCTGGACGCGCTGACGGCGGCGGATGCCGCCGTCATCTGTGTCGCGCCCGATCCGGCGCAGGCGGTTCTGGCCGCGCCCTATCTGAGGGCGGTCGAGGCCGCGGGAACGCCGACCATCATATTCATCAACCGCATCGACGAGGCCGAAGGCCGGGTGCGCGACATCGTGGCGGCGCTGCAGGACTATGCAAACCACGCAATCGTTCTGCGGCAGATCCCGATTCGGCAGGAAGGCACCGTCGTCGGCAGCGTCGATCTGGTCTCCGAACGGGCCTGGAAATACCGGGAAGGCGAGCATTCCGCGCTGATCGAAATCCCCGGCGACGTGAAGGAGCGCGAGGAGGAGGCGCGCGCCGAACTGCTGGAAAGCCTGTCCGAGTACGACGACTGGCTCCTGGAGGAAATCATCGAGGACCGGACGCCGGCCGACGGACCGGTGTTTTCGATCTGCAGCCGGGTGCTCCAGGAAAACCGGGCGATGCCGGCGCTGATCGGTTCAGCCGGACACGGCAGCGGCATCGTGCGGGTGATGAAGGCCCTGCGGCACGAGGCACCGGATGCATCCGCGCTGCGTGACCGGCTGGTGGCGGATACCGCGAGTTCCACGCCGATCATCGCGGCGGCCTTTCACGCCACGCACAAGCGGCATGTCGGCAAGGCGGTGTACCTGCGCGCGCTGCAGGCGATCGATCCCTCGAAGCCGATCGGCGGCCGGCCGGCCGGACAGATCACGGCGGCCGGACCGGATGGCGGCAGCGGTGCGCTTGGCTCGGTCGAGGCGGGGCAGGTCGTGGTCGCGGTGAAATCCGACCATCTGTTCGCCCCGCGGCTCTGTGCGGAGTCGAAACTTCTGGACCCGCCGGACTGGTGCAAACCGCTGCCGCCGATGCTGTTCCGTATTCTCGAACCGGTGAACGAACGCGATTCGGCGAAGCTGACCGGGGCGCTTTCCACCCTGGCCGAGAGCGACCCGTCGCTCAGCGTGGGGCAGGACCCGGAGACCGGCGCGGCGCTGGCCGGGACGCAGGGAACGCTGCATCTGCGCGTGCTCAAGCAGCGGCTGGCGGATACCTTCGGCATAGAGGTGCACGAGGTCGTGCCGCCGGGGACCTACCGGGAAACGATTACCCGCAAGTCCGACACCCATTACCGCCACAAGAAACAGAGCGGCGGCGCCGGGCAATTCGCCGACGTGAAACTGCTGGTGGCGCCGGCCAGGCGCGGCAGCGGGTTCAGCTTTTCCGATACGGTCAAGGGCGGAACGGTGCCCCGCAACTATATCCCGGCGGTCGAGGCCGGCGCCCGCGACGCCATGGAACGCGGGCCGCTGGGTTTTCCGGTGGTCGATGTCTCGGTCAACCTCCATGACGGTCTGCACCATTCGGTGGACAGTTCCGACATGGCGTTCCGCATCGCCGGGCGGATGGGGGTCAAGGAGGCGCTAGCGTCGGGCGTGCCGGTGCTGCTGCAACCGTTCTACCTGATCCAGATCCACATTCCCTCGATCTTCACCGGTGCGCTCGGTCAGTTGATCTCGACCCACCGGGGGCAGGTGCTGGGCTATGACCGCGATCCGAAAGCCAAGGGCTGGGACGTGTTTCGCGCCACTGTCCCCGGCAGCGCGCTGGACGCGCTGGTGGGCGAGATACGGTCCGTGACCCAGGGTGTCGGCTATTTCGAGGCGGAGTTTGAACGCTACGAGGAATTGTACGGCAAGGAGGCTGAAAAGGTGTCGGAGGCAAGGCTGCAGGAACTGGCCGGGGCCTGATCCAACCGAGAGCCAGCACCGGCGGAGCCGTAGATGAGCCGCACAACCCCAGGCGATCCGGCCGGCCCGGCTCCGATCGGGCTGGCGGACCTGGCCGGCCTGATATTCCACCGCGATCCCGGTGCGCGGGTGCTCGTGGCGCTGGCCGGCGCCCCGTGTTCGGGCAAGTCGACCACGGCCGATTCCCTGCGCGCGCTGATCGAGGAGAGGCAGCCGGGAACGGCCGCGATATTGCCGATGGACGGCTATCACCTCGACGATACGCTTCTGAAGGCGCGGGGGATGCGGGCGCGCAAGGGTTCGCCCGGGACATTCGACGTCGGCGGGCTCGCTGCCATGCTGTGCCGGTTGCGACGCAACGAGGAGGACGAGATTTTCGTTCCCGTCTTCGACCGCGACATAGAGATTGCGCGCGGCGCCGCCCGCGCCGTTCCCCGGGCGTGCCGGATCGTGCTGGTGGAAGGCAACTACCTTCTGCTCGACCGTGATCCGTGGCGGGCGCTGCGGCGGCATTTCGACATCTCGGTCACGGTGCACGCGCCCATGGCGGAAATCCTCCGCCGCATGGACCAGCGCTGGATCAGCTTCGGCCTGAGCGCGGCGGACAGGAGCGCGAGGATCCGGGAAAACGACTTGCCGAACGCCGAAACGGTGATGACCGGCAGCGTGCCGGCGGAATTCGTCGTTTCCACGCTTGGCAACTGATCGGCGCGTCAGGGAGGCGCCGGCAATGCATCGGCTACGGAGCGGAGCATCGCGGCCGGGACCGTCGCCGCGGGCGCCGCACTTGTTTGCATGCTTACAAGTAAGACTTGCCTGAAAGAATTCCTTCGCTACTGTGAGCCCACCGAAATAAACCGCACCGGGCCTGTGCCGGAACGCGGGAAGATGGGAGGAAGAAATGGAACTGAAAATGAAACTGTTAAGCGCACTGGCCACGGTTTCGGTCGCCACTCTTGGCGCGTTCGCGGCCCAGGCGCAGGATTGCCCGCGCGGAACGCTGGACGTGCGCTATTGCGACCGGGATGGCGACCTTTTGGCGGATACACCGACCGATCCGGCCGAACTTATTGATCCCGACACGCTGATCTTTGCCTACACTCCGGTGGAAGACCCGGCCGTCTACAAGACAGCATGGAGTGATTTTCTTGATCACATGGAAGCGGTTACGGGTAAGAAAGTTGTCTTCTTCCCGGTTCAGAGCAACGCGGCGCAGATCGAGGCGATGCGCTCGGGCCGTCTGCACATCGCCGGGTTCAACACCGGCTCCAACCCGCTGGCGGTGAACTGCGCCGGCTTCAACCCGTTCACCATCATGGCGTCCAAGGACGGCAATTTCGGGTATGAGATGGAAATCATCACCTACCCCGGAAGCGGCATCGAAAAGGTCGAGGATATCAGGGGCAAGCAGCTTGCCTTTACCTCGCCGACCTCGAATTCGGGCTTCAAGGCGCCGTCGGCGATTCTGAAAGCCGATTTCGACATGATACCGGAGCGGGATTTCGAGCCGGCGTTTTCCGGCAAGCATGACAATTCGATCCTCGGCGTTGCCAACAAGGACTACAAAGCGGCCTCGATCGCCAACTCGGTCATGCACCGGATGATCAAACGCGATGTGATCAAGCCGGAGCAGGTTGTTTCGATCTACAAGTCGCAGACTTTCCCGACCACCGGCTTCGGCGTGGTTTATAACTTGAAGCCGGAACTCAAGGCCAAGATCGAGGAAGCCTTTTTCTCGTTCGAATGGGAAGGCTCCAGCCTTGAGGAGGAATTCTCCAAGTCCAATGAGGGCCAGTTCCTTCACATGACCTACAAGGAATTCTGGGACGTGATCCGCAAGATTGATGCCGCCAACGGCATCAAGTACACCTGCAACTGATTGCACGGCTCGCCGCGGGCGTTCAGCCCGCGGCCCACTCTTGCGTCGTGTCGGCAGGAAATAATGATCCAACTTGAAAAACTGACCAAGACCTACCCGACGGGTGACATGGCGTTGCGCGCTGTCGACATGGAGATACCCAAAGGCCAGGTGGTTGCGCTGATCGGCCCCTCGGGGGCCGGCAAGAGCACGCTGATCCGCTGCATTAACCGGCTGGTGGAGCCGACCTCGGGGCGGGCCTTGCTGAATGGCGAGAACATTACCGTTCTTGGCTCGTCCGGGCTTCGCCGCGCGCGCCGCAAGATGGGCATGATCTTTCAGGAATACGCCCTGGTGGAGCGCCTGACGGTGATGGAAAACGTGCTGTCGGGCCGGCTCGGCTATGTCGGTTTCTGGCGCAGTTTTCTGAGAAAATATCCGCAGTCGGACATCGACGAGGCGTTCCGGCTGCTGGATCGGGTCGGGCTGCTCGAATTCGCCGACAAGCGGGCGGATGAATTGTCCGGCGGCCAGCGCCAGCGCGTGGGCATTGCGCGCGCCCTGATCCAGGATCCCTTGCTGCTTTTGGTTGACGAGCCGACGGCGTCGTTGGACCCGAAGACTTCGCGCCAGATCATGCGGCTGATCTGCGAATTGTGCGAGGAGCGCGAGCTGGCGGCGATCATCAACATTCACGACGTGGCGCTGGCGCTCATGTTCGTGCAGCGGGTGATCGGGCTGGAGAGCGGCGCCATCAGGTTCGACGGCCCGCCCGACGATCTGACCGAAGAGGTATTGACCACGATCTACGGCGAGGAGGACTGGAAGGCGACGATCAGGAAAGTCGAAGACGAGGACGAGGAATGAATGCTTCAGCTCTTGAAGCACGGCTTGGGTCGCCATGGCGCAAACCGCATTTTATCAAAGCCCCGATACTTCGATGGGGCTTGCTGGTCGGCAGCGTCGTTTACCTGATTCTGGCGTTTAACTCCATCGAGGTGAACTGGGCGCGGGTCAGCGAGGGGCTGGTGCGCGGCTGGCAATTCATTCTCGGCTTCTTGTCCCCTGATTTCCTTTCGCGCTACACCGATATCCGCGACGGCATGATCGAAAGCATCATCATGACCGTCACGTCGACGGTGGTGGGTATCGGCATTTCCATTCCCATCGGTCTGGGCGCGGCGCGCAAAAAAGCGCCGCGGCCGGGGGGCCGTATCTGGCCCCGCAACG
>JBHHXR010000038.1:0-18338 GCA_046757205.1 Paracoccaceae bacterium | reverse complement strand
CGCCACCGCCGGGCGGCTGCACATCGACGAAGCGCTGATGGCGGAGGTCGGGGCGGTCCGCGACGCCACCAGGCCGCACGAAACGCTGCTGGTGGTCGACGGGCTGACCGGACAGGACGCGGTCAACGTGGCCGGGCAGTTCGACGGCCAGATCGGCATCTCCGGCGTGGTGCTGACCCGGATGGACGGCGACGGCCGCGGCGGCGCGGCGCTTTCCATGCGCGCGGTGACCGGCAAGCCGATCAAGTTCGTCGGCGTCGGCGAGAAGATGGATGCGCTGGAAGGTTTCCACCCGGAACGCATCGCCGGGCGCATCCTCGGCATGGGCGACATCGTCTCGCTTGTCGAAAAGGCGCAGGAGACCATCGAGGCCGAACAGGCCGAGCGCATGATGCGCCGCTTCCAGAAGGGTCAGTTCAACATGAACGACCTGCGGAGCCAGCTCGAACAGATGCTCAAGATGGGCGGCATGCAGGGCATCATGGGGATGATGCCGGGCATGGGCAAACTGCAAAAGCAGATGGACAGCGCAGGCTTCGACGACAAGGCCATCAAGCGCCAGATCGCGCTCATCCAGTCGATGACAAAAAGGGAACGCGCCAATCCTCAGATCATGCAGGCCAGCCGCAAGAAGCGCGTGGCCGCCGGGGCCGGGATGGAGGTGTCCGACCTCAACAAACTTCTGAAGATGCACCGGCAGATGTCTGACATGATGAAGAAAATGGGCAAGATGGGCAAGAAAGGCCTGATGCGCAGCGGCCTCGGCGCGCTTTTCGGCAAGGGCGGCGGTATGCCCGCAGGCATGCCCGGCGCCCCGGACAGCGGCGCCCCGGGCGGGGCGCTTCCCCCCGGTTTTCCCGGCGGCGGCATGCAACTGCCGCCCGGCCTCAGCGGATTCGGGAAGAAGAAATGACCGCTGTCCCCACGCTCGAAACCGAACGCCTGATCCTGCGCGGCCCGAACAGCCGGGATCTGGAGCCGTTCATCGAATTCTATGGGTCCGAACGCTCGAAATTCGCCGGCGGGCCGAAATCCCGGCACCAGGCGTGGCGGAGCTTCGCGGCGGAACTTGGCCACTGGCAGATCCACGGCTTCGGCATGTGGTCGATCACCGCCAAGGGCAGCGAAGCGGCCCTCGGTGCGGTCGGGCTTTGGTATCCCGAAGGCTGGCCGGAAAAGGAAATCGGCTGGATTCTCTGGCCTGAGGCCGAGCGCAAGGGAATCGCGTTCGAGGCCGCCATCGCCGCGCGCCGCCACGCCTACGGCACGCTCGGGTGGACGACTGCCGTCAGTTACATCCATCCGCAGAACGCGCGTTCCATCGCCCTTGCCGCACGGCTGGGCGCGAAGCGCGATCCCGAGGCGGCATTCCCGGGCGACGGCCCGTGTCACGTCTACCGCCACCCTGCACCGGAGGCCCTGCAATGAACCAGTCAGACCGCACCGCGGAACTGCTGAAGGAACACCGCGACAGCATCGACCGGCTGGACGCCATATTGGTGAACACGCTGGCGGAGCGCTTCAAGCAGACCCAGGCGGTCGGCCGCATCAAGGCGGAGCACGATATGCCGGCCAGCGATCCGGCGCGCGAGAACGAACAGATAGAGCGGCTGGAGCATCTGTCCCGCGACGCCGATCTCGACCCGGAATTCGCCCGGAAATTCATGCGCTTCATAATCGATGAAGTGATCCGCCATCACGAAGGTTTCAGGAAATGACGGCAGCGCCGCTGCCGCAGAAGGCTATGTAAGGAGAAACAGAAATGGCCATCAAGATCCGTCTTGCCCGCGGGGGTTCCAAGAAACGCCCGTTCTACCGCATCGTCGCCGCCGACAGCCGCATGCCGCGCGACGGCCGCTATATCGAGCGCCTCGGCACCTACAACCCGCTGCTTCCCAAGGATTCCGAGGATCGCGTGAAAATGGATGTCGACCGCGTCAGGCACTGGCTCGGCGAAGGCGCCAAGGCGACCGACCGGGTTGCGCGGTTCCTCGAGGCCGCCGGCGTGGTGGAAAAGACCGAGCGCTCCAATCCGGCGAAGGCGAAACCCGGCAAGAAAGCAGTTGAGCGGGCCGGGGAAAAGGCGGAGAAGGCCGCCAAGGCGTCGGAGGCGGCGAGCGCCCCGGAGCCGGCAGCCGAACCCGCAGCCGAAGAGACCGAAGCCGAAACGGCACCTGCGGCGGACGCGTAGACCGGCCGCAGTCACCGATGGGCAACGCCATGCCTGCGCGCTTCCGGACCGGTGTCGTGGCGGCGGATCGTATCGACGTTACCGCTGCGCGCTGTGTCTGTGCCATTTCCCACCGGAGAGACGCGCCGGCGCGCCCGTCGCTGCCCGGCTGGCCATTCGAGACAGGCCCGCGCCACCGGGGCATGGCGTTCCGGCGTGGCCGGTTCGTGACAACCGCGGGCGGGGCTTGCGCCGATCGCCGGGCCGAGGGGGGTGCCTGAGACATGGCCGGACTGATCTGCGTGGGTGCCATCGCCGGTGCTTTCGGCGTGCGCGGAGAGGTTCGGCTGAAGAGCTTCTGTTCGGTCCCCGCAGCCATCGCCGGCTATTCGCCGCTGGTGACCGAGGACGGCAAGCGCTCTTTCGAGATAAAGATAACGCGCCCGGTCAAGAGCGGGTTCGCCGCGCGGCTTTCCGGGGTCACCACCAGGGAAATGGCCGATGCGCTGCGCGGAACGCGTCTTTTTGTCCCGCGCGACCGGCTGCCCGCGCTGCCCGACGACGAATTCTACCATTCCGATCTGATCGGTCTTCGCGTGTTCGACACCGGCGGGGCGGAATTGGGCAGGATCCGTGCTATCTACGATCACGGCGCGGGCGACGTTCTGGAAATTGCCGGCCCCGGCGGGCCGGTTCTCCTGCCTTTTACCAGGGCCGCCGTCCCGACCGTGGATATTTCGGGCGGCAGGGTGGTGGCCGATCCGCCGCCCGGGCTCTGGGACACGGATGGCGATGACTGAGCGCAACAAATCACACGGCAAGCTGGTGCTGACGCAGAGCGCGAAACCGCGTCCGCTGATCGGCGAACGGCCGGCGCTGCACGGCGTGTGGACGGCAAGGGTCCTCACGCTCTATCCGGAAATGTTCCCCGGCGTTCTCGGCCAATCGCTGACCGGCAAGGCGTTGCAGGACCGGCTCTGGGCGCTCGAGACCATCGACATGCGGCAGTTCGCGACGGACCGCCACCGCACCGTCGACGACACGCCGGCGGGCGGCGGCCCGGGCATGGTCCTGAAGCCCGACATCGTGGCGGCGGCGATCGATTTCGCGGCCGAAGGCACCGCCGGAACCGACTGGCCGGTGATCTACCTTTCGCCGCGCGGGCGACGCTTCGACCAGAAGATGGCGCGGCGGTTGTCGCAGCTTCCGGGGGTCACGCTCCTTTGCGGCCGCGTCGAAGGTGTCGACCAACGGGTTCTGGACGCCCGCAACGTCGTCGAGGTCAGCCTCGGGGACTTCGTGCTGAGCGGCGGCGAGATTGCCGCGCAGGCCTTGATTGACGCAACGGTTCGCCTTATACCCCGCGTGCTCGGGAACGCCGAGTCGGCCGTGGACGAAAGCTTTGCCCGTGGCCTGCTGGAGCACCCGCACTACACAAGGCCTTCTGTCTGGGAAGGCCGCGCGATACCGGAAGTTCTCCTTTCCGGGCATCACCGGCATATCGCCGAATGGCGATTGGCCCAGGCGGAGAGGCTGACGCAGGAACGTCGTCCCGACCTCTGGCGGGCTTATCTCGAAAGGGATAGGGACCCGGTTGGAGACCAGGAGCTCTCGGACGCGCAGACCATCGCCGCGAAAGGCGAGCAAGAGGACGACTGACATGAACATCATCGAACAGCTCGAAAAAGAGCAGATCGCCCAGCTGGGCAAGGACATTCCCGACTTCGCCGCCGGCGACACGGTGCGCGTCGGCTTCAAGGTCAAGGAAGGTACGCGAACCCGCGTTCAGAACTACGAGGGCGTGGTGATCAGCCGCCGCGGCGGCAGCGGCATTGACGCGGCCTTCACGGTCAGAAAGATCTCCTTCGGCGAGGGGGTGGAGCGGGTATTTCCCCTGCATTCGCCCAATATCGACTCGATCACCGTGGTGCGCCGCGGCAAGGTGCGGCGCGCCAAGCTCTATTACCTGCGCCAACGCCGCGGAAAATCGGCGAGGATCGCGGAAAAAACCAACTACAAGGAAAAGAGCCCGGCGAAGGCCTGAGGCGAAGCCATATCAGCGGAAAATTCGACGGGCGGCCACAGTGTCGCCCGATTTCGTTCTAAACTGAGGCACTGGGGGCGTGGCAATGTTGGGCCAGCTAGGAACGCGCCATGTCATTCGCCCGGTTTGTTCTTTCGTCTCTGGGCCTTTCCGTCAGCGTGGCGCTGCGCATGGCGGTGGTTTCCGCCGTCGTCATCTACGCGTTCTATCTCGGATTCCACTTCCTGTTTTCCCTGCCGCTGCCCGAACACAACCTGATCCTGGTCGCGGTTCTCGTGGCGATCATACTGTTCGTGCCGACGCTGCTGTTTCTCTACCTCAGCTCCATTCGCGCCGGTCTCGTCGCCCTCGAGGCCAGCGGACCTCCCAATATCGGCACGCTGGCCACCGCGCTGTTTCGCATGATGCGATTCAACCTGATGTTCATCAGCTTCTTCGTGGTCCTCTTCGGCGCCGGTGTTTCCCTGGCCTATCTCCTTGCGTTCGATGCGCAGTTCATCGACCGTTTCCGCGAGGGACTGGACATCAAGACCCGCGAGGGCCTTTTCTCTCTCCTCGGGATTCTTCGGGATACACCCCTGGTCTTGGCCAGTTTTTTCGCCTTGGGGTTTTGCCTTCTCAACGGCGCCAACGGCGTGTCGATGGCGGTTACCGCGGCCTCTGCCGCGGTACGCTCGCCGGGGCAGGATGTTCTGTGGGGCCTCGGCCGCAGGTTCGGATATCTGTTCGGCACCACCGCCATCTTTCTTTTGGCCCCTGTTATCGTTGGCACATTGCTTCTGGGCGGCTTGCGGGCGACGGCGGGCGACGTCGCGGATCTGCCGTTGTCGGTGCTGGGGGGCATCGCCGGCTATCTGTTGTGGTGCGCCTGCCTGCTGTCCGCCGCCAAGGCCAAGGCCTACGCGCTGACGGTCGCCGACGTGGAGCGGGAACACAAGGCGATGATGGCGGAACTGGCCGCGAACATTCCCGAAGAGGAAAAGCCCGACCTGGCGTCGATACTGCACGAACGGATGAAGGCGGCCCGGCAGGTCCGGAAATCCGCGCCTGCCACAGGTTTGCCCGCGCGGTCGGCCGCCGCCCCGCCCGATGATGAAGACGGCTCGGTCGTGCCGCTGCGAAAGAGGATCGGTGCCCGCGACACGGATCAGCGCGGCGGCGGCAATGCGGAGCACGGCGCCGGTGACGGCCCGCGCGTCGTTCCGTTTCGCGCCCTGACGGAAACCGGATCGGATGAAGACGCCGGGGAAGCGGACGCGGACCGGACCGGGGCCGGCGAAGACTGGTTTGAAAAACTGATCGAGAGCGGAGATTCCGAAAATCCCTCGTCCCGCTAGACCGCCGGCAACGTCCCTGCCCGGAAGCTGCGGTCGTCGGCGGTCGACGCCGATGAAGCGCCAACCGCCGGCTACTCTGAAAAAGGCCGGCGAGATTTCCCGATAGCCCCCACACTTGTTAATGGCGCCACTTTCGCATCGGCCTTTGTTCCGAATTTGTCACAATTATGGCGAAAACTTGGCAGATCGGGCATGGCCCGCGAACGGCCGTCAAAATCCTTGCCGCCGGACGGGAAACTGGCTATACGCCGGGCTTCAGTTTTCCGACCGGTTTGCGATGCGTAACGGGCCGCGCCAGGCGCTCGGCGATCGCTGCACCGGCAGCTTGGAGCGCGAGACATGAAAAAAGGCATTCACCCCGATTATCACGTTATCGACGTGAAGATGACGGACGGCACCATCATCCAGATGAAATCGACATACGGGTCGGAGGGCGAAACGCTGTCGCTCGAAATCGACCCGAACTCGCATCCGGCCTGGACAGGCGGCGCGCAGAGGCTCATCGATACCGGCGGCAGGGTGTCGAGATTCAAGAAGAAATACGAAGGTCTCGGCTTCTGACGCTTTCCGACACCGCGGCATTCGGATAAACATTACGGCGCGCCCCCGAGCGGGCGCGTTTGACGTTCGCGGCAGGAGAATTTCCCGATGGCGCATTTGATCGTTCTGGGGAACGAGAAGGGCGGTTCGGGCAAGTCGACGACCGCCATGCATCTGACCACCGCGCTGCTGCGCAGCGGTCATCGCGTCGCCGTCATCGACCTCGACCTGCGCCAGCAGAGTCTCGGACGTTACATCGACAATCGCGCCGGCTACATCACCCGAACCGGGCACCTTCTGCACATGCCCAGGAAATATGCGCTGGTTCCGAGCAAGCTCGACAGCGCCGCCGCCGCACACGCCGAGGAGGAAAAGAATTTCGCCAGGGCGCTGCGAACCCTGTTCTCGGACAATGACTTCATCGTCATCGATTGCCCGGGAACCCACAGCCGGTATTCGGAAATGGCGCATTCGGCGGCCGATACGCTGATCACGCCGATGAACGACAGCCTGGTGGATTTCGACCTGCTGGCGCGGGTCGATCCCGAGAACAATCATATCCAGGGACCCTCGATCTATGCCGAGGGCGTCTGGCAGGCGCGGAAGGTGCGGGCCGCCGCAGGGCTGAAGCCGCTCGACTGGGTCGTCATGCGCAACAGGATGTCCACGCTCGAGGCCCGCAACAAGCGGCGCCTGGCCGACGCGCTGGCGGAACTCGGCCCGCGCATCGGTTTTCGCATCGTTCCGGGTTTCAGCGAGCGCGTCATCTTCCGCGAATTGTTTCTAAACGGCCTCACTCTTCTTGATCTTCCCGAAACCGACCCGGCTTCGTTGACGCTTTCCAACATTGCCGCCAGACAGGAGGTGCGAAATCTGGTAAAGGCCCTGAATCTGCCGGGCGTCGTGCCGGCGTTTTAGTGTAAGGGCCGGAAAAGGCCGCGTATCTAGGAGAGCGCCATGAAGGTTGCCATGATCGGAACAGGCTATGTCGGTCTGGTTTCCGGTGTCTGTTTCTCCGATTTCGGACACGATGTCGTCTGTGTCGACAAGGTTGCCGAAAAGGTTGAAATGCTCAGGAACGGCGAGGTTCCGATATTCGAGCCGGGCCTCGACACCATGCTCGCCAAGAACGCCGCGGCCGGCCGGCTGAGCTTCACTACCGATCTGAAGGACGCGGTAGCGAACGCCGACGCGGTGTTCATCGCCGTCGGCACGCCCACGCGGCGCGGCGACGGCCACGCCGATCTCACCTATGTCTACGCGGCCGCCGAGGAAATCGCCCGCGCTCTCACCGGGTACACCCTCGTTGTGACGAAATCGACGGTCCCGGTGAGCACCAACCGCGCGGTCGCCCGGATCGTCTGCGACGCCGTGCCGGACGCCGAGTTCGACGTCGCCTCCAACCCCGAATTCCTGCGCGAGGGTGCCGCGATCGACGACTTCATGCGCCCTGACCGGATCGTTGTCGGCGCTGAAAGCGAACGCGCGCGCGCGGTCATGGCAAATATCTACCGCCCGCTCTACCTCCGCGAAGCGCCGGTGATCTTCACCGATCTGGAATCGGCGGAGATGACCAAATACGCCGCCAACGCCTTTCTTGCCGCCAAGATCACCTTCATCAACGAAATCGCCGCGCTATGCGAGCGGACCGGCGCCAACATCAAGGACGTGGCGCGCGGCATGGGGCTGGACAACCGCATCGGCAACAAGTTCCTGCACGCCGGTCCGGGCTATGGCGGCTCGTGCTTTCCCAAGGACACCAAGGCGCTGGCGCGCATCGGCCAGGATCACGCTTCGCCGGTGGAGATCATCGAGACCGTGATCAAGGTCAACGAGGCGCGCAAGCGGGCGATGGTGGACAAGGTGCTCGAACTGTGCGGCGAAAGCATCAACGGCCAGCGCATCGCGGTTCTCGGCGTCACCTTCAAGCCCAATACCGACGACATGCGCGACGCGCCCTCGCTGGTCATCGTTCCGGCCCTTGTCGGCGCCGGCGCCGAGGTCCGCGTCACCGACCCGCAGGGGCGCAAGGAAGGCGAGGCGCTGCTGCCGGGCGTGAGCTGGCACCGTGACGCCTATTCGGCGTCGAGCGGCGCTGACGCCGTGATCATCCTGACGGAGTGGAACGAGTTCAGGGCGCTCGACCTGCACCGGCTTTCGGCCGAAATGCGGACACCGCGAATGGCCGATCTGCGAAATATCTACGAGCCCGGAGACGCAAGGAACGCCGGTTTCGACTACGTTTCGGTCGGCAGATAGCGGCTCAGGAACCCGGCGCGATGGCGGTGCACTGGCTGGCCCGGGCCTTGAGTCTGGCACAGGCCTTCTGCGCGTTGTCCCGGCTCAGACCGACGAATCTCGCACGATACATCGGCGTCCCGCGCACCTGCGTCTTCACGATGGTCCGGAGCGCACCGTCAAACGACTCGAGGTCCTGAAGGGCGGTCTTGAGCAGCAGGCGCTCGGCCTGTGAGCGGGTGGAAAAGGCACCGAGTTGAACGGACCATTTCCCCGAAGGCGAGGCCGGCCCGTTCCCGGCGCCGGACTCCGCCGGCCTGGCGGCGGCGATTCTCCGTGCGGTCAATCGGCGCGGGCGCGGATGACGTGAAACCGGCGGAACGCTCGCCGACACGCGGCTGTCCTCGACCAGTGCGGCCTCAATCGCGCCGGCGACGGCCGCGGCCATTTCCCCGGACGTCGGTGAGTCACCTGGGCTCCGCGGTGCTTCCCCGGCAACATTTCGCGCCATGGCCACGACGCTCATGACCGGTCGCGGACGCGGCCTGGGGCTGGAGGCGAGCACGGTATCGCCCGGAAAACGCAGGCGCTCCGGCGGCACCACCGCGACCCGGCCGGGCGCCTTGCGAAAGCCGAGATCAAGCAGGCGGGCCACTTCCGCGTTACGCGCCGACGTCGATCTGGCGCCGAACACGACGGCGATGATCCGCTCCCTTCCGCGGCGCGCCGACGCGACAAGGTTGTAGCCGGCGGCCGCAGTGTAGCCGGTCTTTATCCCGTCCGCGCCGCGATAGGCGGCAAGGAACTTGCGGTTGGTATTGTAGACCGTGCGCCGCGCCGCGACCGTCGTTCTGCGGCTGAACAGGTTGTAGTAGTCGGGAAAGTCGAAGAACAGCCTCCGCCCGAGCAAGGCCATGTCCCTGGCCGATGACAGATGGCCGTTTTGCGTCAGGCCCGACGCGTTCCTGAAAGTCGTCCGGTTCAAACCCATCGCCTTTGCGGTTTCGGTCATCTTCCTGGCGAATGCGGACTCGCTGCCGGACACCGCCACCGCGAGAGCCGTCGCGGCGTCATTGGCCGACTTGACCGCCGCCCCGCGGACGAGATCGCGGATGGTGACTTTCTGGCCGGTCTTCAGGCCGAGCCTCGACGCTGGCCTGGCGGCGGCGGCGCGGGTTATCCTGACCTTCTGGTTCAGCGAAAGGCGGCCTGCCTCTATCTCCTGAAAGACGATGTACAGCGTCATCATCTTGGTGAGCGAGGCCGGGTGCAGCCGCCTGTCCGCGTTCTTCTCGTAAAGAATCCTGCCGTTGCGCGCATCCATGACCAATGCCGCATGGGGCGCCGCCTGTCCCTGGGGTGCGCAAATCTGGAAGATCAGCACGGCAAGAACGCCGCACAGTGCCTGCCTGACCATCGGTTACTCCGACGCCTGTCTACTGCCTCCGGGACCGGTTCTTGCGCGGCCCGTTCGTTGATTGCGCGGACCGTAACACGCGACAGAATTGCCGCAAACACATTTTCGCAATGAATTCAGGCGGATTTTGTCAGTGTTACCCGGCGTCCCCAGGATTTATACCGCAGTGCACAAAAATGTCTTGACGCACCGCACCATAATACCTATTTTATGGCATCGGAATTTTACGCCTGCGGGGCAGGTGAAACTGAGAGGATCAAGTCATGGCAACTGCCAAGAGCACTTCAAGCGCTGCAAGCCAGGCAGCGAACGCAACCGAAGCCTTCACCAAGGACGCGAAGATGCTGGTCAGCGAGCAGATCGAGAAACTGACGAAGGGTTTCGAGGAAGTCTCCGAATTCGGGCAGAAAAACGTCGATGCACTGGTGAAATCGTCGGAAATCGCCGCGAAGGCGGTGGAAGGCATCAACTCCGAAGTGACCGCCTATTCGAAGAAGACCTTCGACGAAAGCATCGCCGCGGCGAAAGACATGGCGAGCGCGAAGAACATCTCCGAGTTCATCGAAAAACAGTCCGCCTACGCAAAAAGCGTCTTCGAGGGCTTCGTTTCGGAAACCTCGAAACTGAACGAGATCTATGCGGCAGCCGCGAAGGACATCGTCGAGCCGGTGAACGCGCGCGTCACCGCGGCGACCGAAGTGGTCAAGAGCTTTACCGCCTGATCCCGACGAACCACCGACACCGCGCAGATTGAAAAGGGGGCCGATGCCCCCTTTTCTCTTTTTCCGTGTAGAATATATAGTCTGCGTCCGAAGCCGACTCGAACGCGACGGGCAGACGGCACGGTGATCGGAGTATGAGAATAACGGCGTCAGACAACGAACGGCACGAGGGCGGCGAAACGTCCGTCGTCACCAAGACGAAGCAAAAGACGGCAAGACCGCCGCTCTACAAGGTGCTTCTTCTGAACGACGACTACACGCCGATGGAGTTCGTCGTGCACGTCCTCGAGCGGTTTTTCGGCATCACCCATCAGCAGGCGGTCGACGTCATGCTGACCGTCCACCGCAAGGGCGTCGCGGTTGTCGGCGTCTTCACCTACGAGATCGCCGAAACCAAGGTCACGCAGGTGATGGACTACTCCCGCCGCAACCAGCACCCGCTGCAATGCACGATGGAAAAGGAATAGCGGAGTTTCCGTCCGCCCCCGAATGGCCAGACATCACCGCCTCCTGCCTGTGCTCGGCGAAGAACTTTCCGGCGCCGCCGCGGATGGTGCCGCGGCATTTCTCAACGCACATCTCTTTGCCGGCCTCGAAGAGTTTTCCGGCCACCTGGTCTGCGAGCAGGGATTCCGGCCCGAGCACGACCGCCTGAGCCGCGCCGGTCTGGAGACCCGCCCGGTCCTCGACGGCCGGTTTTCCCGCGTGATTGTGGAGGCCGGGCGAAACCGCAAACTGAACATGGGCACGGTGGCGCGCGGTTGCTCGATGCTGAAGCCGGGCGGGAAACTGATCGTGGACGGCCAGAAGACCGACGGCATCGACAGCCTTCTTCGGGATTTGCGGAAACTGTTGCCGGTGCCGGAAATCTTCTCCAAGGGGCACGGCAAGGTGGGCGTGACCGGGCCGCTGGAAGGATTTCCCGACGGTATGGCGGCGTGGCTGAAGGGCGCGGCGCCGACGGTCAACAAAGACGGCTTTCTTACCGCACCGGGAATGTTCGGGCATGCCGGGGTCGACGGCGGCTCGCGCAGACTGGCGGAGCATTTCAGCCCGAACGCCTCGGGAGACGCCGCCGATCTGGGGGCCGGATGGGGGTGGCTGTCGTACGAGCTGCTCAGGCGCGCCCCGTCGATCACGCGCTGCGATCTCTTTGAAGCCGATCACGCGGCGCTGGCGGCGGCGCGCCGGAACGTCGCCGACCCCAGGGCCGGCTTTCACTGGAGCGATGTGAACGAAGTGTCGTCCGGCCGGCAGATCTTCGATCTGGTGGTCTCAAATCCGCCCTTCCACGAAGGCCGGGCGGCGGATCCGGAACTCGGCGCGCAATTCGTCGTGGCGGCGGCCCACATTCTGAAACCGCAGGGCGAGGCCATTTTCGTGGCCAACCGGCAATTGCCCTACGAGAGCGTTTTCGAGCGCAACTTCGCGGAATGGAGAATCGCCGAACAGGATTCCGCTTTCAAGGTGATCCGCGCGACCCGGCCGCGCGGCAAGGTTGAAAAGCGGTCCTCCCGCAGACGAAAGCGCTGATTCCTCTCGCCCCGGCAATGCCTTTCCCTTAGTGTGAAGGGTCGTTGAAACCGGTTACGGGCATGGCATGGCAATCTCCGTTCACGGCAAATCGGTTATCGTCACGGGCGCATCCAAAGGTGTCGGGCTCGCGGTCGCCAGGAAGTTCGCGGAGGACGGCGCCAGGGTAATGCTGGCATCGTCCGATGAAGAGGCGCTCGAGGCGGCGGTGTCGGCCATGGGCGGCGCCGGCCCGGACCTCCAGTATTTCGCCGGCGATTTTCGCGAAAAACTGACCATTGCCAATCTGCTGGCCGCCACCATCGACGCGTTCGACCGGGTCGACGTTCTGGCCAATGCCAGACGCGAGTCGCTGACCTCGGACCCGCTGAACCCGGACCAGGACGTTTTTCAGCATCTCATGGATCAGAATGTCACGGCGAACCTGCGCATCTGCCAGGCGGTCTCCCGCCGGATGATCCAGCAGGCCGGCGAGATCGGCGAGAACGGCGAGAACGAATGCGCGGGGTCCATCGTCAATGTCACCTCGATCGCCGCGCGGCGGACACTTCCGGAACTCCTGTCCTACTCCGTTTCCATGGCGGCGCTCGACCAGTTGACCCGATCGCTGGCGGTCGCGCTGGCCGCGCACCGGATTCGCGTCAACGGCGTGGCGCTCGGCAGCGTGATGGGCGCATCGCTGAGAGAGGCGCTGCGCGACCAGGATGGGTTGCACGAGGAAATGACGGCTGTCACGCCGATGGGCCGCATCGGCGAGGCCGGTGAAGCCGCCGAGGCGATCCTGTTCCTGGCGTCGGACGCGGCCAGTTTCATCACCGGCCAGATACTTACGGTGGATGGCGGCCGGACCCTTCTCGACCCGCTGTGCCGTCCGGCTGCCCGGTAGCTCCTTATTCCTTGCCGTCCTCGTCCTCGTCCTCGCCCGAAGGCGACGAGGGAAGGTTGAACAGCTTGTCGGCATCCACCAGCAGGTCCTCCTTCGGTTTCTCGTCGTTGTCGCTGAGCGAGAAGTTCTCAAGGCCGCTGATGTTGCTCGGAATGCGTTGTTCGGCCGGCGCCGCGAGGGACTGTTCGGTCGAAACCAGCTTCATCCTTTTTTCGTCGGACATGACCTCGTGCTCGCGGGACTTCTTGGCCGCCGCCTTGGCGACCGCCGCATCAAGCTCGATCTGACGGCACATGCCCAGGGCCACCGGATCGACCGGCTGGATGTTGGCGATGTTCCAGTGTGTCCGTTCACGGATCGACTGGATCGTGGGTTTGGTGGTGCCGACGAGCTTGGAGATCTGCCCGTCGCTCAGTTCGGGATGGAATTTCACCAGCCAGGCGATCGCCGACGGCCGGTCCTGGCGCTTCGAAAGCGGTGTGTAGCGCGGGCCCTTTCTCTTGGTCTCGCCCTCCGCGGCCGGGTTGAACTTGAGCTTCAGCTTGTAGGAAGGGTCGGCTTCGGCGCGCTTTATTTCGTCTTCGTCGAGCTGGTTGTTGGCAACGGGGTCGAACCCCTTGATCCCGATGGCGACCTCGCCGTCGGCAATCCCGTTGACCTCCAGTTCGTGCAAGCCACAAAACTCGGCGATCTGCCGGAAGCTGAGCGTCGTATTGTCCACCAGCCAGACGGCGGTTGCTTTTGCCATGAGCGGAAGGGCCATAGGAAATCTCCTCAAGGTGCATCTTTCCCGCGCCGAAAACTCGGTGCGCAGGTGCGCGAGTTGAGGTTTTCGCAGGGGAGTCGCGCCTGTATATAGGCAAAATGAAACGGATGTTAAAGTCCTTTTGTCTGGTACTGGCGCTGTCCGGAACGGCCTTCGGCGGCGGCGAGCCGGCGGGCGAATTCGACTATTTCGTCCTCTCGCTGAGCTGGAATTCGAGCTGGTGCCGGATCGAAGGCGACAGCCGCGGCGCCGGGCAGTGCGATCCCGGACACGGCTACGGTTTCACGTTGCACGGGCTCTGGCCGCAATACGAGACCGGCTGGCCGAGCTACTGCCGTACCGCCGCCCGCGACCCGTCCCGCGCCGAGACCGCGGCGATGGCCGACATCATGGGCTCCGCCGGTCTGGCCTGGCACCAGTGGAAGAAACACGGCCGGTGTTCGGGCCTGGGCGCGCAGGCGTATTTCGCCACCGCGCGGCGTGCCTTCGACAGTATCGGGCGCCCGCAAACGTTCCGGCGCCTGTCGCGCGACACTCGGCTCCCGCCCGGGCTCGTCGAGGCCGCCTTCATCGAGGAAAATCCCGAAATACCCGCCGATGGCCTGACCGTCACGTGCAAGTCCGGAATGCTGCAGGAGGTGCGCATATGCCTGACCCGCGACCTCGCGCCGCGGGAATGCGGCGCGGACGTTCGCCGCGACTGTCCGGCGCGCACCGTCGTCATGCCGCCGGTGCGCTGAACGCGATCCACGATGTGCCGGCGCGTCCCGTCTTATCCATCGCCCGCTTCGAGAACGATCTTGCCGATATGTCCTTCGTCCTCGAGCCGCGCATGCGCCGCCGCCGCGTCGGCCAGCGGGAAAGTGCTGTCCATGACGGGGCGGACGCGCCCCGCCGACAGCAGCGGCCACACCTTGGCGCGCAAACTCGCCGCGATCTCCGCCTTTGCCTGCACCGACTGCGGACGCAGCGTCGAGCCGGTGAGCGTCTGCCGGTTGCGCATGATCTGCGAGAAATTGATTTCCGCCCTGGGCCCGTCGAGAAAGGCGATCATGCACAAGCGCCCGCCGGTGGCCAGCGCCATCAGATTGCGTTTGATATAGCCGCCCCCGACCATGTCGAGGATCAGATCGGCGCCTCCGCCCCCTGTCGCCTGCCTTACCGCCTCGACGAAATCCGCCGCCCGGTAGTTGATCGCCAGTTCCGCCCCGAGATCCCGGCAAACGGCACATTTCGCGTCCGAGCCGGCAGTGGCGAAAACCCGCGCCCCGAAAGCGTCGGCAAGTTGAATTGCGGTGGTGCCGATGCCGGATGTGCCGCCGTGAACGAGAAAAACCTCCCCCGCCGTCAGGCCGCCACGGTCGAAAACGTTGGTCCAGACGGTGAAGAAGGTCTCGCACAGCGCCGCCGCCCCGGCCATCGACAGCCCTTCCGGGATCGCCAGCGCATGGTCCTGGTGCGTGGTGGCGTATTGCGCATAGCCGCCGCCCGGCAGCAGCGCCGTCACCCGGTCGCCCTCCTGCCAGCGTGAAACAGCCGCACCTTTCGCCGCCACTTCACCGGAGCATTCCAGCCCCGGCAGGTCGGACGCGCCGGGGGGCGCCGGATAGGCGCCGGCGCGTTGCAGCGCGTCGGGGCGGTTGACGCCGGCATGGCTGATGCGGATCAGGATTTCGTCGGCCGCCGGAACCGGAACCGGCCGCTCCACCGGCTTCAGCACTTCCGGCCCGCCGGGCTCGGATATTTCGACCGCTTGCATCGTCGCGGGCAGTGTCATTGCCGGTCCTTTCCCGATACCCGGTGTCGGCGCCGCCATCCGCGGTCAGAATCGTGAGTGCGCATAGTCCCAGTACAGCTCGCGGGCACGCGAACACACTCTCCCCGCGTTCAGGTTGCGCTCCTCGAATCGCGTCACCGGCAGCACCTTCGCCGCGTTGCCGGTCAGGAAAATCTCGTCGGCCTGGTGGAAATCCGATACCGTCAGGGACGTTTCGATCACTTCCGTGCCGTCCCGGCGCAGCAGGTCGATGACGCGCAGCCGCGTGACACCGGCCAGAAACGTTCCGTTCGGCACCGGCGTGAGCACTTCGCCGTCGCGCACCATGAACACGTTCGTCGACGCCGTCTCGGCGACATTGTCGTCGAGATCGAGCGAAAGCGCATTGCGGAAGCCGCGGCTCCGCGCCTCGCCGACGATGCGGGCGTTGTTGGGATAAAGGCACGCGGCCTTTGCCTCAGTCAGGGCGGTGTCCTGCCGCGGGCGGCGGTAGGGCGAGACGGTAAGAGGGAAATCGCCCGGCTGCGGCATCGGCAGGCTTTCGATGCATATGGCGCACCTCGTCGACTCCGGCAGCGGGTCGATCAGTGCCGGCGACGCCTCGCAGGACCACATCATGGGGCGAAGATAGAGTGCCTTGTCGCGTCCGAGACGCTCGACACCCTCCTCTATCAATCCCTGGATTTCCTCCGCGCCGATCGGCGGCTCCAGCCCCATTGCGTGCGCCGAGCGGATGATGCGCTGGCAGTGCAGGTCGAGATCGGGCATCACGCCTTCGAAGTTCCGCGCCCCGTCGAATACCATCGTACCCTGCCACGTGGCATGATCCGCAGCCCCGAGAATCGGCAGGTTGCCTTCGTGCCAGGCTCCGTCGAACCAAGTGAGTATCTGGTCGCCTATCGCCATGTCGTGCCCTTTTCAGCCTGTGCCGCCGATGTGCCCCGGCAGATCGGAAACGCGAGATTGGCCCGGCGCGCGGATGCGGTCAAGCAACCGCCCCGGCCCTTTCTGAAACGCCCGTCCCAACGGGTTTTCCCGCAACCGTTCCTTCAGCCTTTCCACCCGCATCACTTCGTCGATGCGCCGGGCGATGAATTCTCTCGTGCGGATACCGCCGGGGCTTTCGTCGCCAAGCCAGTACAGCAGACAGGATGAATACACCGCCGCGAGGGTCATCCTCTTGGTGTACCAGCCCACATCCTGCGATTTGTCGCCGAGGCAATTCCAGATTGCATCGGCCGTCCGCCAGATCGCCGCCGCACCGTCGGCAGCGTAGACCGGCAGCGCGAAGAGCGACGCGCCGCGCCGCGCCGCTTCGCGGTCGGTAATCGCCTCCAGCCTGAGCCGGATGGCGGTCGCGATGCGCTCACTGAATCTCATCCGGCTCAGGTCGCGCGACCGCAGGGCCTCCACCATCCGGCGATCCCCATCGGCATGAAACGCCAGCGCCAGGTCGATCACGCCGCGCGGAAACGCGAGCGTCGCCAGCCCGGCGTCGACCCCGGACGATCTGACGGCACGGGCGAGCGTCTTCGCGCTCCACCCGTCGAACGCGACATTCGGTATCGCGGCGGCGAGGATCCTTTCCCTCGCTTCCGCGATGTGGTCTCTCTCGGTTTTTTTCTTCGCCGGCATTTGCATTTTCCTCCCGCACGAGGTGTGGACACCATCCTGCCCGCTTGTTATACAGCCGCCTCCTGCAACTTATGCAATTCTAACAAGGAAAGGTGGTGACACCACATGCAGGTAATGGTTCGCGACAACAATGTCGATCAGGCCCTCCGCGCGCTGAAGAAAAAACTGCAGCGCGAAGGCGTGTTTCGCGAAATGAAGCTCCGGCAGCATTACGAGAAACCGTCGGTCAAGCGGGCTCGCGAGAAGGCGGAAGCGATCCGCCGCGCACGCAAGCTGGCGCGCAAGAAACTGCAGCGCGAAGGCATGCTCTGAGAGGCACTGCGAACTGACGGGCCACCGGCCCCAAGAGAGACCCCCGAGGCGTGGCCCGGGGGTTAATCATTTCCGGGTTCCGCCAAAGTGGCTCAGGAACCCGCGTCGACGACAAGGTTCTGACCCACATCGTCCTCATAGACATAGGAAGTCGTCACGCCCGATATCCTGGCGACGTCGTTCAGAATGCTGCGAGGAAAGAAACTCTCCTTCACATGCGCGAATGTCGGCACGTCGTTCAGCACGTCCGACGCCGACCGCGCGCAGAACAACTGGTGCGTGGCACCGCGCTTTTCCGCGCTGGCGATCAGCGCGTCCGCCTCTTCCAGCGTCACCGGCACGCGCTGGATCTCGAGATGATAGTCGAAACGCGCATGGTAGCGTTTGTAGTACCGGCCAAAGCGCGGCGTCAGACCGTAGAACACGTCCTGCCGGCGCGGCAGTTTCTCGTAGCGGAAGGTTCCCGCAGGGTCGTAAAGGACGGTCTGCGACCCGCTGATGATGATGCCCGTGTGCTCGGCGAACCCGCTCTTGTTGTTGATCATGGTGATGACCTCCACATAGGAGGGCCCATCGGGGACATACCGTGCCGCCACGGCGCGCGAGATCGGCGCTTCGCCGGTATCGGCGCAGGCCGCAAGGATATGTGCCGCGAACAGAATGGGGATAAGGTTTCGGATCGCCGTCATGACCGCCTCGTTCCGTTTTCGCCCCGTCCAGGGCAAACAGGCGGATCCGACAAAGACCCGCCTGTCCGATTCTCACTGCCCGGTGACTTATTCCATTGATTTCACGATACCTTCCGTCATCTTTTTCGCGTCGCCCAGAAGCATCATGGTGTTGTCCATGAAGAACAACGGGTTGTCGATGCCGGCATATCCCGAACCAAGCGTGCGCTTTACGAACAGCACGGTCTTGGCCTTTTCCACGTCGAGAACCGGCATGCCGGCAATCGGCGACT
>JBHHXR010000037.1:0-18340 GCA_046757205.1 Paracoccaceae bacterium | reverse complement strand
CCGTGAATTTTGCCCCGTCTACCGCCGCTGGCCGAACAGTTGTACCAGTCGCGCCCGGTGTGTGAACGGCTGGGCCGCCACGGGTTCGCGTTCGGGCCCGGTCGCCATGACGCGCTGCGCCAGCCACCAGCTCATTGCGGCGAAAACGGCGCCGCCCGCAGCCTGGCCCAGCAGCACGCCCGGGGCGCCGAACCAGGCCGCGCCGGCGAACACGAAGGGAACGGTCCCCAGCGTGTTGCGGCCCCAGTTGATGCAGGTGGAGTAGAAGGGGTGGCTGAGGTTGTTGAAGGCGGCGTTGCCGACGAAAATCACACCGTTGAAATAATACGCCAGCGCCAGCGGCCCGCAGAACAGGAACACCAGCTCCCGGGCCAGCCCGGTTGCCCCGAAGAGTTCCGCGATCGGGGCCCGGAAGGCGAACAGCAGGGCGGCAGCGGCGAAGACGTAGCACGCGGTGAAGACCAGCCCTTCCGAATATGCCTTGCCGACGCGGTCATGCGCCCCTGCCCCGAAATTCTGCCCGATAATCGGACCGATGGCGCCGGACAGCGCAAACACCACGGCGAAGGCAACCGGCGTCAGGCGGCCGACAATGGCCATGCCGGCCACCGCGGCCTCGCCGAATTCCGCCATTTGCCGCGTCACATAGGCGGCACCGACCGGCGTCGCGACGTTGGCAAGAATGGCGGGGACAGCGATGGCGAAAATCGGCCGAAGATCGGCCAGGAACTCCGGCGGGGAAAACCTCGCAAGGCCGTCGTACCGGCGCAGGAGCGGGTAAAGGGCGGCCGCCATTATGACGCAGCGCGCCAGAACCGACGACAGCGCCGCGCCGCGAAGTTCAAGCCCCAGACCGAAGATCAGAACCGGATCGAGCGCCGCGTTCACCGCGCCGCCCGCAAGCGTCGCCATCATCGCCCGGCGGGCGTCGCCGTGCGCCCGCAGTACCGCGGTTCCCGCCATGCCGAGCATCAGGACGGGTACCGAGGGGAGTATGATAGTCAGGTAGGATTTCGCCAGTCCGAGCGTCCGGCCGCCGGCCCCCACGAGCCCGAGCGCGGTATCCAGATTCGTCCACACCACCGCAACCACGCCGACGGAAACCAACAAACCGGCGGCCATCACGTTGGTTGCCCTGCGCCGCGCCTCGCCCACTCTGCCCGCGCCGACCGCCCGCGCCACCAGGGCGCCACAGGCGATCGAAATGCCGATGCTCACGGAAATCGTCAGAAACAGGATCGCGCCGGCGTAGCCGATGGCGGCGGCCAGTTCGGCCTGCCCGAGCATGGAAATGAAGATCATGTCGACAAGATCGACGAAGAATACCGCCATCAGGCCGATGCTGGTGGTGAACGACATCACCGCAACGTGCCGCATCAGGCTGCCTTCGAGGAATTTCGCTTCGCCGGCGCCGGCGGGCCGCGGCGGGTCAGCCACGCTTGATGCCTGTTTCCGGCATCGCCGGGGAGTTCTGCAAGAGAGGCATCAGCCGGCCCATCTCGGGGCCATGATCGAGGCCGGTCAGCGCCTTGCGCAGCGGCATGAACAGCGACCTTCCCTTGCGGCCGGTGCGTTGCTTCACAGCATTGGTCCAGCGCTGCCAGGTTTCGCTGTCCCAGGGCCGCGGCGGCAGCATTTCCAGCGCGGTGCTCACGAAGTCCCGGTCGTCAGGGTCGATCAGCGGCGCCGCGCCGTCGCGGCACAATCGCCACCAGGTCTCCAGATCGGCGCGGCGCGAAATATTGTCCCGCGCCATGTACCAGAACGCTTCGGCCAGATCGCCGGGCACGCCGAGCCGGGCGATATCGCCCGCCACGGCACCGTAATCGAGCCCCTGAAGGACATGGGCGCTGAGAGGCACGAGGTCCGATTCGTCGAATTTCGTCGGGGCCGCGCCGAACCGCGACAGATCGAAGCCCGCCGCCAGGTCGTCCAGCGAAGCGGCCGCCTCGACCGGCTGCGACGACCCCAGGCGCGCCATCAGCGACAGCAGTGCCATCGGTTCCACGCCGCCGGCGCGAAGCTCGCGCAGCGACAGGGTGCCGAGCCGTTTGGAAAGCGATTCGCCTTTCGGCCCGGTCAGCAGCGAATGGTGGGCGAACTCCGGAACGCCGCCCCCGAGTGCGGCGATTATCTGGACCTGCGTGGCAGTGTTGGTCACGTGATCGGCGCCGCGCACCACGTGCGTGACGCCCATTTCCGTGTCGTCGACGACCGACGCGAGCGTGTAGAGAACCTGCCCGTCACCGCGGATCAATACCGGGTCGGAAATGCTTGCCGCATCTATCGAAACCGGGCCGAGGATGCCGTCCGTCCAGGTTATGCGCCGGCGATCCAGCAGGAATCGCCAATGCGGAGCGCGGTCGGCGCGAAGCCGCGCTCGGTCGGCATCGCTCAGTTTCAGGGCGGCGCGGTCGTAGACCGGAGGTTTCCCCATATTGAGTTGCTTCTTCCGTTTCAGGTCCAGTTCCGTCGGCGTCTCGTAGGCGTCGTAAAGGCGCCCGGCCGCGCGCAGCCGGTCGGCCGCCGCCGCGTAGCGGTCAAGACGTGATGACTGGGTTTCCAGCCGGTCCCATTCCAGCCCGAGCCACTCGAGGTCTTCCTTGATGGCGTCGGCGTAGTGCCGGCTCGACCGTTCCGGGTCGGTGTCGTCAAGACGCAGGATGAAGGTGCCGCCGGCCTTGCGCGCGATCAGAAAGTTGAAAAGCGCCGTGCGCAGGTTTCCGACATGAAGATAGCCGGTCGGCGAAGGGGCGAAGCGGGTGACGGTCATGTGAATCAAGTGAGGGCGGCGCGCCGCCGCCCTCTGCTATTCTGCGCAATTCGCTGCGCCAGTCTGCCTAAACGCACTGAAAACATATGGGTCATCTAGCGGTCTTTCAAGTCTTTTTCCTCTTCCAGACTCTTGAGCAACTCCTCGATTGTTGGCGGTCGCTGTTGGGTGCCGGCAAGTCGGCGAAATTCAGCGACGAGGCGGCGTTCCCGTTCATCAATCTCGATTTCAGCTTCCGCAAAGGCGCTAGAGTCGCGCAATTTCCGTCGCAGTTGAATAAGTTTCAAGTCAATAAACGAACTTATGAACTCGCGAAAATCGTTGTTGAACCGAGAAGCGCGATAACCGTCCAACGCACTCTTGCCTACGGTCGCGCTCAACACAAACCCTGCGGTCGCCGCCAGCGTGAAAATGATGTCAATTGAGCCGCTACGAATATCGCTTACGATGACGCGCTGATTTCGGAAACGTCGAAGCCTCTCGAGCGAAGCATCGCGCAATAGTTCCGGCACCCTGTATCGCCGGCAAAACTGAAACACTTCTTCTCGGTCGATTTGATATGCAATCGAATCGATCTCACCGAAGATTCGGTCCAAATCACGCCACGCGAAGCCATCTCCAGCAGAATCCAAATGAACGACCAATTCAATGTTTGGTCTTGAAACCATTACTTATTCCTCTCTCCACCTGTTCACGATCGGATATCGGCGGTCGAGCCAGAACGCCCGGCCCGACAGCCGCGCGCCCGGGGCGGACTGGAAACGCTTGTGTTCCGAAACATAGATCAGGTTTTCAACCCGCCGCACGGTGTCCTCGTCAAAACCGGCGGCCACGCAATCGGCGACCGAGGCATCCTGGTCTATCAACAGATCCAGAATGCCGTCGAGCGCATCGTAGGGCGGCAGGCTGTCCTCGTCCTTCTGGTCCGGCCGCAGTTCGGCCGACGGCGGCTTGGCGATGACGCGGGCGGGAATCACCTCGCCTTCCGGTCCCTTCATCCAGGGCCTGTGGTTCTCGTTGCGCCAGCGGCACGTTCCGAAGACGCGGGTCTTGTAGAGGTCCTTGATCGGGTTGTAACCGCCGCACATGTCGCCGTAGATGGTGGCGTAACCGACGGCGACCTCGGACTTGTTGCCGGTGGTCAGCAGTATTTCGCCGAACTTGTTCGACAAAGCCATCAGAAACAGACCGCGCAACCGCGACTGGATGTTTTCCTCGGTCACATCGGCCGCCCTGCCGACGAACATCGGGGCCAGCGTCGCCTCGACGGCGTCGCGGCCGGCGGAAATCGGCACCGTGTCCAACCGGCAGCCGAGCAACCTGGCGACCTCGCCGGCGTCCTCCAGCGAATGACCGGACGTGTATTCCGAAGGCAGCATGACCGCGCGCACGTTCTCCGCGCCAAGAGCATCCACCGCAATCGCCGCCACCAGAGCGCTGTCAACACCACCGGACAAACCGAGGAGAACCTTGGAAAATCCGGTCTTGTCGATGTAGTCGCGCAGGCAGTCGACCATGACGCGGTAATCGAGTTCCCAGACGTCCGGAATGCGCGCCTTCGGCCCGTCCTTCGCGCGCCACCCGCTTTCGGTCTCGGCAAAGTCCGCATGTTCGATGGTTTCGTCGAACACCGGCAACTGCAGCGCAAGCCGGCCGCCAGGATCGAGCACGAAGGACCCGCCGTCGAACGCCTGATCGTCCTGGCCGCCGACCAAATTGACATAGACCAGCGGCAGGCCGGTTTCGACGACGCGCGACACCATGCTGTTCATGCGCCTGTCGAGCTTGTCGCGAAAATAGGGCGAACCGTTGGGCACGACGAGGATCTCCGCGCCGGTTTCCGCCAGCGTTTCGCAGACCTCGACATGCCAGGCATCCTCGCAGATCGGTGTGCCGATCAGCACCGGGCCGACGCGGCAGGGGCCGGAAATCCTGCCGCGGGCGAACAGCCGGACTTCGTCGAAAACATGGGTATTCGGCAGTTCATGTTTTCTCGCGATCGAGTTGATGCGTCCGCCGTCGAGGATGAAGTAGGCGTTGTAAAGCTTGCCGTCCTCGGGCAGCGGCCCGCCGATCCCCAGTGCCGGACCGTCTTTGCAGGTCTCCGCCAGCGCCCGGATCTGCTGCAGCGCCGCGACGTGGAAGGCGGGCTTTGCGACCAGATCCTGGGTCTGGTAGCCGGATATGAACATTTCCGGCAGAACGACGAAATCGGAACCGGCCTGCCGCCCCCGTTCCCAGGCCTTGCGCGCCTTCCGGGCGTTGCCCGCCAGGTCGCCGACGGTCGGATTGAGCTGCGCCAGCGTAATTCTGAACCCCTGTGACACGCCAGCCTCCGGTTAACGCCCGTTCCGGGCAGGAAATACAGTTTGCCCGGGCACCGCACAAGGCTTGACGACGGCGGCGCGCATGCGGCGCGACAAAATACATTGTCACCCCAAATCCTAGCTCTTAAGGTCAGCGCAAGCGAAGCAACGCAAATCTTTGGATAACAGGTGAGCGGCGCGGGTGCGCCGGGGGAAAACATGTTGAAGAAAATCGGAATTCTCGGCGCTGCGGGTTTGGTTTTGGCCAGCGGTATCGCGCTGGCGCAATCGACCACCGTACTGCGCAAACAGTACGATACCGGCGGCGTCTACGAAGGCGAGTTCCTGAACGGACAGCAGCACGGCCACGGAACCTACCGCCTGCCCAACGGCTACGAATATACCGGCGAATGGGTTGAGGGCAGAATCGAGGGCGAAGGGAAGGCGACATTTCCCAACGGCTCGGTCTATGTCGGCACCTTCGTCGATGGCAAGCCGCACGGCAAGGGCAAGATCACCTTCAGCGACGGCGGTACCTACGAAGGCGACTGGGTGGATGGGGCCATCACCGGCGAGGGCAAGGCGGTCTACGCCAACGGCGTTGTCTACGAGGGCGGGTTCCTGAACGCGGAACACCACGGCAAGGGCGTGATGACCAATCCCGACGGCTATCGCTACGAAGGCGACTGGCAGAACGGCAAGCGCATCGGCAGAGCCAAGATCACCTACAAGGATGGTGCCCTCTACGAGGGCGATGTGGTGGCCGTGACGCTCGACGACGGCAAGGTGAAGGACGGCGTGCGCGAGGGCGTCGGCAAGATCACCTACCCCAACGGCCTGGTCTACGAGGGCGAATGGAAAGGCGGCCAGATCAACGGCAAGGGCCGGCTGACCCAGGCCAACGGCGATCGTTACGACGGCACCTTCGTAAACGGCCAGCGTGACGGCAAGGGCATCGCAACCTACGCCTCGGGAGACGTCTACGAAGGCGAATTCAAGGCTGACCGCAGAAACGGGACCGGCACCTTCCGCGACGCCGCCACGGTGTCGGGAGGCAAGGGATACAGTTACACCGGCCAGTGGGTCGACGGCCGCATCGAGGGCAAGGGCAAGGTCACCTATCCCGACGGATCGGTCTACGAGGGTGAGTTCAAGAACGACGTGCCGGACGGCATCGGCAAGATCACCTACACCGACGGCAGTTCCTACGAAGGCGAGTGGAAGGCCGGCGTGATCGAGGGCAAGGGCATTGCGCGCTATGCCAACGGGCTGGTCTACGAAGGCGAGTTCAAGAACGCCAAGAACCACGGCAAGGGCACGATGACCTATGCCGATGGCTACAAGTACACCGGCGACTGGGTAAACGGAACGCGCGAGGGCGAGGGCACGGCCACCTATTCGGATGGCACCGTCTACAAGGGCAGTTTCAAGAACGGCCGGCGCCACGGCATCGGCACCATCACCATGCCGGACGGCTTCGAATATACCGGTGAGTGGAAGAACGGCGAGATCGACGGCAAGGGCACGGCGAAATATTCCAACGGCGACGTCTATGTCGGCTTCTTCCGCAAGGGTCAGCGGCAGGGCCGTGGCGTGATGACCTATGCCAGCGGCGAGGAATACGACGGCTATTGGGCGGTCGGACGCCAGGCCACCGAGGAGGAGTCCAAGGCCGCCGAAGAGCCATCGGGGAACTGAGAGACCGGCAACGCCCGCGACGACGTGTGAAACCGGACTGCGCGCAGGCATCCGCGGGGTTTTAACTTTCGGGAAATCCCCGTATGGTGAGCGCATGCGTTGCGGGGCACAGCATGGCGATACCGGCAAGCGGCCGTTCCCGGCCGCCGGCATCCGTGCGGTCAACCTCCTCCTTAGCTGCCTCTGAGCGTGCCGGTCTTTCGGCGCGCGCGCTCAGAGGAGACTTGACACGCGCTGTCCAACAAGAGAGTCAAAGCTAAGGACCCGTAAAATGATGAAAACCATGGAAAAATCCGTTTCGGACCGTGAACGCGTTCTGATTTTCGACACCACCCTGCGCGACGGGGAACAGTCACCCGGCGCGACGATGAGCCATGAGGAAAAACTCGAAATCGCCGTCATGCTCGACGATATGGGCGTGGACATCATCGAAGCCGGATTTCCGATCGCCTCGGAAGGGGATTTTCTCGCCGTTTCGGAAATCGCCCGGCAAACGCAGGACGCGGTGATCTGCGGCCTCGCCCGGGCGGCGGCCGGCGACATAGATCGCTGCTGGGAGGCGGTGCGACACGCCAGGCGGCCGCGCATCCACACCTTCATCGGCACCTCGCCGCTGCACCGGCAGTACCAGTTGCAAATGGACGAGACGCAGGTGCTCGACAAGATCGTCGAGACCGTAACGCATGCACGCAATCTCTGCGACAACGTGCAGTGGTCGCCGATGGACGCCACCCGCACCGAGGAGGATTATCTGTGCCGCGCGGTGGAAGCCGCGGTCAAGGCCGGAGCCAGCACGATCAATATTCCCGACACGGTCGGCTACACCGCCCCGCGCGAAAGCGCCGACATCATCCGCATGCTGCTGGAGCGGGTGCCGGGGCTGGACGAATGCGTGATCGCCACGCACTGCCACAACGACCTCGGCATGGCGACGGCGAACGCGCTGGCGGCGGTGGAGGCCGGCGCCAGGCAGATCGAGTGCACCATCAACGGGCTCGGCGAACGGGCCGGCAACACGGCGCTGGAAGAGGTCGTCATGTCGATGCGGGTGCGCAGCGACATCATGCCCTTTGAAACGGGCATCGACGCCTCGAAGATCATCCAGATCAGCCGCAAGGTTGCCACGGTTTCCGGTTTTCCCGTCCAGTTCAACAAGGCCATCGTCGGCAAGAATGCCTTTGCGCACGAAAGCGGCATTCACCAGGACGGCGTGCTGAAACACGCCGGAACCTTCGAGATCATGCGTCCCGAGGATATCGGGCTCAACGCCACCTCGCTGGTGATGGGCAAGCATTCCGGCCGCGCCGCACTGAAGGCCAAGCTGAGCGAGCTGGGATTCGAGCTGGGCGACAACCAGCTCCACGACGTTTTCGTCCGCTTCAAGGCGCTGGCCGATCGCAAGAAGGAAGTCTACGACGACGACCTGGTGGCGCTGATGACCGACACCGGCACCAACGCGGCCAACGACCATATCCAGGTGAAATTCCTGCGCGTCATCTGCGGCACCGAGGCACCGCAATCGGCCGACCTGACGCTGACCATCGGCGGCAAGGACCATCAGGTCACGCGCACCGGCGACGGCCCGGTCGATGCAACGTTCAACGCGGTCAAGGCGCTCTTCCCGCACCAGGCCAAGCTGGCGCTCTACCAGGTCCACGCCGTCACCGAAGGCACCGACGCGCAGGCCACCGTCAGCGTTCGGATGGAGGAAAACGGAAAGATCGTCACCGGGCAGGCGGCCGATACCGATACCGTGGTCGCATCGGCCAAGGCGTACGTGAACGCACTCAACAAGCTGATCGTACGGCGCGAAAAAAGCGCACCGGGCGCGATGCCCGCAATAGAGGCTTGACCCGAGGTATTGCCCGCCCGGCGCCGGTGGAACAATCGAGGCTGCGGCGGCGGTCCGGCGAGGCCGCCGCACGCGCCTCAGCGGATACCGTTCGCCAATTGCACTTCGCGGACATATTTGGTGATCCAGCGGATCTTGGCGTCGGTTATCCCCGGGACCGGCGGCATGTCGCCGAACCGCCAGTGGTGGGCGCGGGTTCCGTTTTTCGCCGCCATCTCGAAAGACCTGTCGTCATGATGCCCGGGCCGGTAGAGAGGATGAATCAGCGGCGGGCCGTTATCGGTCCCGGTGGCTTTCTCGCCATGACAGGCGGCACAATTGTCTTTGAACGCCAGTTCGCCGCTCCGGGCAATCTGCGAAAGCTCGGGAATGACGATCGAATCGGGATCGGGCGCCGGGTTCGCCGTGTTGTCCCCGTGCATCGCCGTGTTCACCACCGGTCTTGCCCGCTCATCCCCTGCGCTCAGCCACCACGTTGCCGCGGCAGCCACCACCACTGCTGCGCACGCCCCTATCAGTACCGTTCTGTTCATCCAAGTCACTCCACCGCATTTTCGTTTGTGTTCCCGAAGCGGTCCGGAACGGGG
Organism: Paracoccaceae bacterium; assembly: GCA_046757205.1. GTDB lineage: Bacteria > Pseudomonadota > Alphaproteobacteria > Rhodobacterales > Rhodobacteraceae > JBHHXR01. The sequence continues at coordinate 9,124 of JBHHXR010000037.1, read as the reverse complement.
AATCGATAGTGGTTCCAGTGGCAGGAAGGTCAAGATGAAGTTCGGCGTTACCCTGTCCCGCCGCGCCGCCGCCCGCTCATCGGTAGAAATTCGCCGAGTTCGGACGGCCGCACGATCCGCACGGCCGAACCGCGCGGCGGAGGCTCTGCTCCCGTCATGCCGTCTTCGTAAATCCGCGCCCCACCATCCCGCCCGGCGACACCGGCGGCCACAAACACGGAAGCGAAGTGCTCTTCGCGCAGACGGTCTGGTCGTGTGGTCGGACGCCACATGAAGCCCTTGAGCTTTCGCCTGTATCGGCCTTAACTTCGCAGACCCCGGAAAACGGAAGGAGCCGGCGCATGACGATCAGATACCTTCACACCATGGTACGCGTGAAAGACCTCGACGCGTCGATGCATTTCTACCGCGACTTGCTGGGGCTGGAGGAAACCCGCCGCATCGACAACGAGGGCGGCCGCTTCTCGCTGATATTCCTCGCCCCGCCGGGCCAGCCGGAATGCCCGGTGGAACTGACGTTCAACTGGGACGGCGACGACGGGCTGCCGTCCGACAGCCGCCACTTCGGCCATCTGGCCTACGAGGTCGACGATATCTACGCCACGTGCCAGCACCTGATGGACAACGGCGTGACGATTAACCGCCCGCCGCGCGACGGCCGCATGGCTTTCGTGCGCTCGCCCGACAACATTTCGATTGAGCTGCTGCAGGCGGGAGGAGCAAAGGAGCCCGCCGAGCCGTGGGTGAGCATGGGGAACACCGGGCACTGGTAATGCGGCGGCCGGGTCCGATGGTCTGCGCCAAAAGGTGTTAGCCACGGCCGAACGCGCCGCCTGACGCAGTTGTTTGTTCATTCCGGCGTCGAACTGTGCCACGCTTTGCTTCCGGCAGCACGGGGATCTTCGAGGTGAGAACGTTACCAGGAAAGCGGCTGGCGGGAATCGCCTTGACCGGTTCGCTGTTGCTGGCCGCGCCGGGCCAGGCCTGCGAGACCGCGCTGGCGCTGGCCGTCGACGTCTCCGGCTCCATCAGCCCGACGGAGTACCGGCTTCAGATGGACGGTATCGCGGACGCCCTGCTCGACCCGACGGTGGCCGACGCGGTGCTGGGGTCGCGGGTGGCCCTGCTGCTGGTGCAGTGGAGCGGCAGTTCGCGGCAGGCCGTGGTGATGCCATGGCGGCAGCCGGCCACGCTCGCGGAGCTTTCGGCAATCGCCGGCGAGGTGCGGGGGATCCCCCGAACATGGCGCCACTTTTCCACCGCCATTGGCGAGGCGCTCGATTTCACCGCCGCCCAGTTCGCCGACGCGCCGCCCTGCAACCGGCATGTCATCGACGTGTCGGGCGACGGCTTCTCGAACGAGGGGACGGAGCCCGCCGGTACCCGTGACCGGCTGGTGGCGCAGGGGCTGACAATAAACGGCTTGCCGATCGAAACCTCGGTAAAGGGATTGACCGACTATTTCGAGTTGATGGTGATCGGTGGCCCCGGCTCGTTCGCGATCACCGCCAGGAACTACCGGGACTACCCCCGCGCCATCCGCCGCAAGCTGCTGAACGAACTCACCAAGCCGTCTTCATGAGCCACGGCTCTGGCTCAGCATTTTTTCCATCAGGAGGCGGTGGGCCTCGGACGGGTAAATCGAATAGGGCTGTTGCGGTTGACCGGTCAGCCATTTGCCGTGCGTGATGACCTCGTATTCCGCCGTTTCCGGATGTGCCCAGACAGACCGGTCGAAGGCGTGGGCGCCCGTGGACAGGCGCCAGACGGCGGCCAGCCGGTCACGGTCGAACAAGGGCGCCGTCGTTATCAGCTCGATATCGGCCCATAACGGGCGGGACGACCTGTCCGGCAGCCACCTGTCCTCGCCGAGGATCACGTCCGCGATATTGGCCGGCACAGTGCGGAAGAAGTGGCCGGTGCGCATGTCCGGAAGATCGCGCAGCGCGACCGGCATGCGGGCCAGGAAAGGATCGGTGAGTCCGCAGGAGTCGATGAGATAGATCGTGTCCGGCCAGCGTATTCGCGCGGCGCCGATAAAACCGCAGCTCATCGCCACATGACGGACCCGTCCGCCCCCCTCACCGGCTTGGCGGACCGGCCAGACCCGGCTTTCGGAAAGCATGCCGTAGCTGTGGTAGTAGAACTGCCGCTCGTCGGTGACGTACACGAACGAACCGGGTTCGAGACGGGTGCGGACAAGATATGACGGCTCCAGTATCAGCCCTATCGCGCAGACCGCCCCGAGACTTGCGACATGCAGTCTCCGGCCGCCGGGCCAGGCTCTGACAAGCAGGAAACAGGCGAACAGGAAATCGACGCTCAGGACACGGCCCTGCATGAAATCGCCGCCGATGCGGTAGAGGTCGACGAGGTGGAGCAATATGCCGACGGCGATCAGCCGGTTGGCCGGCCCGCCGGCGAGGCCGGCGACGGTGCCGACGAAAATGACGGCGCTCGTGAAAGGATGAGAGAAGGCGTTGATGATGAAGTATCTTGCGCCCAGATCGTGGATGAACTCCGCCGGCAGGCCAGACGACATCTTGGCATAAAAGGTGTTGGGCAGCGGTGAGCCGAAGTAGAGGGTGGCGAACCCGAACCACAGGAGCAGCAGAAGAATGCCGGGAACCGCAAGCACGAGTTCGCGCAGCGGATCGCGGCGCAGCAGAAGCCAGAGCGCCAACGGCCCGAGCTGCAGCGCGAGATCCTGGCGGTTGAGCACCGCCAGCGCGAGCACAATCCACACCAAGCGACGCGCGCGCGCCTCGTCGACCTTCGGCAGCAGGGCAAAAACCACGGCGACGAGAAGGAACGAAAGCGGGTTCTCCAGACCCGAGGTCATGTAGTCGCGAAACGCCACGGAAAGCAGCGGCAGGGCCATCAGCATGACGGTGACGGCCGGCAGGTGGTCCGTCGCCCGGCAGGCCCGCCAGTAGATCCACAAAGTCCCGGCCACGCAGGCAGCCGAAACCGCGATGGTCATGTAATAGAGCGACCCGGTCAGGGCGCGCCCCACCGACAACAGCACAAACCACGCCGGATGGGTAAAGGCCTGCACCCGGTGGCCGAGGTTCCACACCATGCCGTGGCCGGTGACGAACATCTCCACCTGACGCAGCGATATGAACGCGTCGTCGCTCAGCCAGGCGGAGCGCAGGAACAGCCACGCCGCCGCCAGCGCCAGCGCCGATTCGGCGATCATCAGAACGCGGTGCCGTCTTGACTCAGCCGGCCCGATCGCCGCGGAAAGCTCCATGTTGCTGCTCGTTCTGCCGTTCTTTTTCGGCATCATATCACAGGTTTTTCGTTCGCCGTCCCCTTCATTTCATGCTCGATTTCGCTTATATGGGCATTGTCTCTTTCGGGAGACTATGGTGATAAACGCGCATGTAATAAGCGGATCGGACCCGGGGGCGGTACCCGGCGGCTCCACCAAAAAACCTTCATTGGGGGGTTCGAGGGGCCGAAACAGGATCGACGGACGCCCAAAGATGTCAGCTTTCACCCGGCGGACTGCCACCGTTATCGGCGTAAGACGTATAATTGCCAATGACAATTATGCTCCGGTGGCCGTTGCTGCGTAAGCAGTAACCAAACCGAAACTTTAAGTCCTGCCGCCTAGCAGCGTCAGGCGGGGTTCGCAGGCACCTGGCAACAGAAGCCTGCACTTGCATGTTCCCCTGTCAGCTTGCCAGAAGCTTGCTCACCGTCAGGCGCACCTTGTCGGGCAGTTTGGCGCCCTTTCTTGCCTCGGTATCGAGGTGAACCGAGAGGATTTCCGACGTGGCGGCAAGCTCGCCCGTACCAAAATCGAACATCTCGTGAGCAAAGCGGAGGGTCTTCGCCCGCACTTCCAGCGGGCGCGTGTAGATTTCCAGCGTATCGCCCGGCAGCACCTCGCGCTTGTAGGAAACGGATTGCTCCACCGCCACCATGCCCCTGGCGGTTTTCCGCAGGAACGCCGCAGAAAGACCAATGGACGAAAAGAACGCCCACGTCGCCTCGTCGAACTTGCCCACGTACCACATGACGTTCATGTGCCCCATGTGGTCGCAGTGCCAAGGATAGACCGCGCCCCTGTAGGTGAGTTGCCCCGGTTTCATGGGCCGTCCCTTTCCGACTGTGCCGCCAATTCAGGCTACCAGCCCGAACAGGACGCCAGCAAGCACCGCGCCGATGAAACCGAGCGCCACATAGGCGGCAAAGACGGACGGCCTTACCAATGACCAGACGGCCGCCATCGCCGGGACGCAGCTGACCGCACCGGCCATCATGAAGGCCATGCCGGCGCCTGGGCTCATTCCCTGTTCCATCAGCCCCGCGACCATCGGCGGCGCCACATAGCTGTTGAGATAGGCCGGCGCGCCCACCAGCGCCGAGATCACGATAGGCAGGATGCCGTCGCCACCGACCAGCCCGCCAACCAACTCGGCCGGGACATAAGTGACCAGCAGCGCCTCCAGCGCGTAGGCCAGCGACAGCCATTTTATGAGAAACAGCGCGTTCTCCGTTGCCTGCGTCGCAAAGACCTGCCGCCGCGCCGGCTGCCGCCAGAACTTCCACAGCGGACGCCCCTGGAACGATGTCGGGCCGCAACCGCAGCCGCCAGCCGATTTCGGGCGAAGCGGGTCGGGAAAAAAGCCCCGGCGCATGACGGCGCTTGTCGCGAAACCGCCCATCAGCCCGAGCATCACTGCGCCGACCGCCTTGCCAACGGCGAAGGTCCATCCCAGCGCCGAGGCGGTTATCAGCAGCGTCGGCGGGTCGATCAGCGGCGACGACAGCCAGAACGCCATGACCGGGGCCAGTGGCACACCGAGCGCCAGCAGCCCGGCAATGAACGGAATCACCTCGCAGGAACAGAACGGCGCCAGCCCGCCGAACAGCGCCGCCAGCACGATCATCCGCCACTCGCGGCCTTCGAAGACCTTGGCGATTATCGTTTCAGCACCGCTGGCACGGAGCCAGGCAATCAGAAGAACGGCAGCCAGTATGTATGGCGCGGTGCCGGCAAGGGCGCGAAGGGCGAACAGCGCCAGTTCGGGAACCCGCGCGGGGTCCAGCATTAGAAGCAAGGCGAAGATCGCCAGGATCAGCCCCCAGGGCGACCGCAGCGGCGCGGCGCCGGCGCGCAGGTTGCGAAGAACGATTTCAGCCATGTTCGTGTTCCCGGTGCCGGGTCAGCGTGGCGTCCTCGCAGCATTCCTTCAGGAGAAACTCTGCCAGCTCACGCAACCGGTCGTAGTCGGCCGTGTTGATGACGGCCCGGCCCTTTTTTTCCTGCCGGATCGCACCTGCGTCAGCAAGAATGCGCAGATGATGGGCAAGCGTTGAGGCCGGAATTCCCAGTCTTTCCTGCACCTGCCCGGTCGTCAGCCCGTCGGGACCGGCACGCACCAGAAGTATCAGCAACCGCAGACGGGGAACCGACCCGACGGCGGCAAATCCGGCACTGGCCTCTGGCGCATCCATCATGTTACTTTTCCATAAAACTAGTTTTTTCGTTCTAATCATTTTTTCGGCACATGTCGAGACATTAATGCCCGTGCGCCTTCCCTCAGGGAAAGAATCGGTTAAAACTCAACCGGAGGCGGAACCGAGGGCACGCTGATGACAAGCGGCATTGAATACGGGCAACTGATGCACAAGGCGATGCAGCGCGTGCTCTATGATGTGCTCAGTATCGTGGCCGAGAACGGACTGCCCGGCGACCATCATTTTTTCATCACTTTCGATACCACGCACCCGGGCGTGGACATGGACGACGGCCTACGCCAGCGGTTTCCCGAGGAAATGACCATCGTCATGCAGGAATGGTTTGCCGATCTGGCGGTAATGCCTGACCGCTTCACGGTGACGCTGAATTTCGGTAACCAGCCGGAACCTCTGGTTGTTCCGTTCGATGCCATCAAGACCTTTGTCGATCCCTCCGTCGAGTTCGGGTTGCGGTTCGACGGGCAGGAAGCCGAGCCGGAAGACGGTGACGCGGACGAGGAAGCCGGCCAAGATGCGGAAACCCCGGAGCCGGAGGACGAAACGGCGGCGGTTGCCGACGAGTCGGAGGCGGAGGTCGTCAGCCTCGACAAGTTCCGAAAATAACCGGGCACGGTCGCGCCGAGTTGTCTTCGTCATGACCCGGGTCTATAGGCTTGGCTGACCGATGGAAGGAGGCCGGCCATGACAGGAACCCGTACGGAAACCGACAGTTTCGGGCCTCTGGAAGTCCCCGCCGACAAATACTGGGGCGCGCAGACGCAGCGCAGCCTGATGAATTTCCCGATCGGCTGGGAAAAGCAACCGGTGGCCGTGGTTCGTGCGCTGGGCGTCATCAAGAAAGCGGCGGCGCTGGCCAACATGGCGCAGGGAAAGCTGGATGAAACCCTGGGAAACGCGATCGCCGACGCCGCCGGCAGGGTCGTCGCCGGTGAGTTCGACGACAACTTTCCGCTGGTTGTCTGGCAGACCGGTTCGGGCACCCAGTCGAACATGAACGCCAACGAGGTGATCGCGAACCTGGCCATCGAGGAGTTGGGCGGCGAGATCGGCTCGAAGAAGCCTGTCCACCCCAACGATCACGTCAACATGAGCCAGTCGTCGAACGATACCTTCCCGACGGCGATGCATGTCGCGGTCGCCATGATGGCGCGGGACGTGACGCTGCCGGGCCTGCGCAGGCTGCACGCCGCGCTGGAAGAAAAGGCCGGGGCGTTCGGGGACATCATCAAGATCGGCCGCACCCATACCCAGGACGCCACACCGCTGACGCTGGGGCAGGAGTTCGGCGGCTACGCCTTTCAGGTCGAACAGGGCATCGACCGCGTCGGGGCGGCGCTGGGAAACATCTATGCGCTGGCCCAGGGCGGCACGGCGGTCGGAACGGGGCTCAACACCAAGACCGGCTGGGCGGAACTGGTGGCTGCGAAGATAGCCGAGATCACCGGCCTGCCCTTCGTCACGGCGCCCAACAAGTTCGAGGCGCTGGCGGCGCACGATGCGCTGGTGGAAATGTCGGGGGCGCTGAAGACGGTGGCGGCCAGCCTGTTCAAGATCGCCAACGATATCCGCCTGCTGGGTTCCGGCCCGCGCTGCGGGCTCGGCGAACTGATCCTGCCGGAGAACGAGCCCGGATCGTCGATCATGCCGGGCAAGGTCAATCCCACCCAGTGCGAGGCGGTGACCCAGGTCTGCGCCCAGGTCATGGGCAACGACGCCGCGGTCGGCTTCGCCGGTTCCCAGGGGCATTTCGAGCTCAACGTCTACAAGCCGATGATGCTCTACAACGTCTTGCAGTCGATGCAGTTGCTGGGCGACGCGGCGGCTTCCTTCACCGATCGCTGCGTGAGCGGGATCAAGGCCGACGAGGAACGCATTTCGAAACTGATGTGGGAAAGCCTGATGCTGGTCACCGCGCTGGCGCCGGAGATCGGCTACGACAAGGCCACGGTGGTGGCCAAGACCGCTCACAAGAACGGCACCACGTTGCGCGAGGAGGCGGTGCGGCTGGGCTTCGTCGACGAGGAAACCTTCGACCGGGTGGTGCAGCCGAGGGACATGCTGGGGCCGAAGGACTGAGCATGGCCAAGGTCGTCAACCTGCGGCGGGCGCGGAAACGCCTCGCCCGCGACGAAAAGCGGGCGGCCGCCGGTTCGAACGCGGTGAAGCATGGTATTTCGCGCGCGGCGAAGGACAGAGCCGGGGCGGTGCGTGAGCTCGACGAAAAGCGGCTCGACGGACACCGGCTGGACGACGGCGAATGACCGGCACGGCGCGCCCCGAAAAGCATTCCCTGACGCTGAAGGGTCACCGCACATCGGTGAGCCTGGAGGCGGAATTCTGGCAGGCGTTCCGGGAGATCGCGAAGGCCGAGGGCGAGACGATCAACGGGCTGGCATCGCGGATCGACGCGGAACGCGGCACGGCCTCGGGGTTGGCCTCGGCGATACGGGTGTTCGTGCTGGCCTGGTTCCGGGAGCGCCACGGCGGCGTGTGAAACCCGTGTGCACACGCGTGTGCACGTAGTCAAGTTATTTGATTCATTGAATAATCAGAGAATTGCCAGAATATTAACGGTGCCATTTGGGTTCTGGAAGGTATCGGCTTTCCTGTGTCCGTCAGCCTGCGGCCAGCTCGCCTCGCGGCTCGACCCGCAGCCAGATCCCGTCCTTCGCGCGCACCGTCAGGTGCGCCACCGGCACCGGGTCGCGGGCTGGGACGCGCTCGAAGCGGAAGGCGCGCGCCAGCATGGCCAGGAACAGCACGCCCTCGACCATGGCGAAGCCCGCGCCGGTGCAGATGCGCGGGCCCTGCGAAAACGGCATGTAGGCATCCTTCGGACAGGGCCGCCGCCAGCGGCCGGGGTCGAACACGTCGGGATCGCTCCACAGCCGCTCGTGGCGTTGCAGGTGCCAGGGCGACAATACGATGACCGAGCCTGCGGCGATGTCGCGGTCGCGGAAACGCTCGGCCTGCGCCGCCTCGCGCACCAGCATCGGCACCGGCGGGTAGAGCCGCAGGGTTTCGCGGAACACGTCGCGGCAGTAGGCGAGTTTCCCGATGCTGTCCCAACTCGGCGACGCGTCACCGAGAACCTCGCAGGCTTCGCGGGCCAGACGCTCCTGCACCGGCGGGTCGAGCGCCAGAAGATAAAGCGCCCAGGCCAGCGCCGAGGCCGAGGTCTCGTGCCCGGCGAGGAAGAATATCGCCACCTGATCCGCCATCTCGGCCTCGCTGAACCCGCTGCCGGTCTGCGGGTCGCGCATGGTCATGATCTTGGTCGCCAGATCGTCGGGTGCCGTCCCGGCCGCGATTTCGGCCTGCCGCCGCGCCACCAGGGCGGCAAGCAGGGTGCGGATTTCGGCCGCCGCGCGGCGCGCCTCGCGCGGGCGCAGGCGCGGTACCCAGCGCGGCAGGCGCAGCAGGTCGGCCAGGCTGAGCAGCGGCTGCGCACGCTGGTAGCGCCGGAAGGCACGATGGACATCGGCGGCGGCGGTATCGGTGATCGGCAGCGAGAACAGCGTGCGGAAGATGACGTCGGCGGCCAGGTGCGCCGTCTGCGCTTCCATCTCCAGCGCCCCGCCGCCCTGCCCCAGCCGGCCGATCGCCGCCTCGCCCGCCGCCACCATGG
>JBHHXR010000036.1:0-18612 GCA_046757205.1 Paracoccaceae bacterium | reverse complement strand
CGGGGCAGGGGCGAGTTCAGGGAGATCGAGTGGGACGAGGCGCTCGATCTCGCGGCGGAGTGGCTGGGCGAGATCCGCCGGACCGACCCGAACAAGCTCGCCTTCTTCACCGGGCGCGACCAGAGCCAGTCGCTGACCGGATGGTGGGCGCAGCAATTCGGCACGCCGAACTATGCCGCCCACGGCGGCTTCTGCTCGGTCAACATGGCGGCGGCAGGCATCTACACCATGGGCGGGTCGTTCTGGGAGTTCGGCGCGCCGGACTGGGAGAGGACGAAACTGTTCATGATTTTCGGCGTCGCGGAGGACCACGATTCCAACCCGATCAAGACCGGGCTCGGGCAGTTGAAGGCGCGCGGCGCCAAGATCGTCGCGGTCAACCCGGTGCGCACCGGCTACAACGCCATCGCCGACGAATGGGTGGGCATCACGCCCGGCACCGACGGGCTGTTCGTGCTGGCGCTGGTTCATGAGTTGCTGAAGGCGGGCAAGGTCGATCTCGACTACCTGATCCGCTACACCAACGCGCCGTTTCTGGTGAACCGGGACGAGGCGTCGGACGAATACGGGCTGTTCCTGCGCGGCGACGACGGCAAGGAGCTGGTGTGGGACCGCAACACGGGCACCGCCACCGCCTTCGACAGCCCCGGCGTGAAGCCGGCGCTGGGCGGTCCGTTTGAGGTTGGCGGCACCGCCGCGCGCCCGGTTTTCGAACTTCTGGCGGAACGCTACCTCGACGACAGTTACGCGCCGGAGGCGGTGGCGGCGCGTTGCGGAATATCCGTTGCCACGATCAAACGGCTTGCCGCCGAGCTTGCCCGCACCGCTTTCGAAGAAGAAATCGTGCTGGACCGTCCCTGGACCGACTGGAAGGGACAGCGGCACGAAAAAATGATCGGCCGCCCGGTCTCGTTCCACGCCATGCGGGGGATATCGGCGCATTCCAACGGTTTTCAGACCTGCCGCGCCCTGCACCTGCTGCAAATCCTGCTCGGCTCGGTGGAGGTTCCGGGCGGCTTCCGCTTCAAGCCGCCCTACCCCAAGCCGCTGGAGGCGCACCCGCTGCCGCATTCCTCGGCGATCCCCGGCTCGGCGCTGTCCGGCCCGCATCTGGGCTTCGTGCGCGGCCCCGAGGACCTCGCCATCGACGAGAACGGCAAGGCGCGCCGGATCGACAAGGCCTTTTCGTGGGAAAACCCGATGTCGGCGCACGGGCTGATGCACATGGTGATCGCCAACGCCCACGCCGGCGACCCGTATCGCATCGACACGCTGTTCATGTACATGGCCAACATGGCCTGGAACTCGTCGATGAACACGGCCGGTGTCATGGAGATGCTGACCGACAAGGACGAGAGCGGCGACTACATCATCCCGCATATCATCTACTCCGATGCCTATTCCTCGGAGATGGTGGCCTATGCCGACCTGATCCTGCCCGACACCACCTACCTGGAACGCCACGACTGCATTTCGTTGCTCGACCGTCCGATCAGCGAGGCGGAAGCTGCGGCCGATGCGATCCGCTGGCCGGTCGCGGAGCCCGACCGCGACGTGCGCGGTTTCCAGACCGTGCTGTTGCAGCTTGGCGTGAAACTGGGCCTGCCGGGCATGACCAACGAGGACGGATCGGCCAGGTACGCCGACTATGCGGACTATATGGTCAACCACGAACGCCGCCCGGGCGTCGGCCCACTGGCCGGTTGGCGGGGAACCGATGGCGAGGGCAAGGGGCGCGGCGCGCCGAACCCGGATCAGCTGAAGAAATACATCGAGAACGGCAGCTTCTGGACCGACCATGTTCCCGAAGAGGCGTGTTTCTTCAAACCGTGGAACAAGGCCTATCAGGACTGGGCGGTGTCGCGCGGCCTCTTTGACGTGGCGATGCCTTACGTCTTTTCGCTCTATGTCGAACCGTTGCGGAAATTTCAGCTTGCCGCCGAAGGACGAGGCGGCTTTGAGCCGCCCGAGCATCTGCGCGCGCAACTGCGCATGGCGATGGACCCGCTGCCCGTCTGGTGGCCGCCGTTCGAGGAAGGCGCCGTGGACACCGGTGAATTCCCGCTCCACGCCATAACTCAAAGACCGGCCGCAATGTACCATTCCTGGGGATCGCAAAACGCCTGGCTGCGGCAGATCCATGGGGCCAACCCGCTCTATGTTCCCGGTGAAATCTGGGAGCGGCACGGTTTCGAGGCCGGCGATTGGGCGTACCTGACATCGCATCACGGGCGGATAAAGGTGCCCGTGATGCGCATGGATGCGCTTAACCGAAACACCGTCTGGACGTGGAACGCGATCGGCAAGCGGGAAGGCGCATGGGCCCTGGACCGGCAAGCACCCGAGGCGCAAAAAGGCTTTCTTCTCAACCATCTGATCCACGAACTTCTGCCGCCGAAGGCGGACGGAATGCGATGGGCGAATTCCGACCCGGTAACCGGCCAGGCGGCCTGGTACGACCTTCGGGTGAAGATCGAGAGGGCACCGCCCGGCCAGCGGCGGTCGGAGCCGCGCACCGGCGCGCAGAAATCGCCGGTCGGCCGGGGGCCGGCCAATGTCGCCTATGGCGAGGAGTGGACGTGACCAGCCTTCCCCGAAGCACGGAGAAATCCCTTGGTCTCGTCATCGACCTCGACATCTGCGTCGGCTGCCATGCCTGCGTGATAAGCTGCAAGGAATGGAATACCGGCGGTTACGGTGCGCCGCTTTCGGATCAGGATGCCTACGGCGAGGAGCCCAGCGGCACCTTTCTGAACCGAATTCACACCTATGAAGCGAAGAAAGACGGCGCACCGGCGCAAGTCGTGCATTTTCCCCGGTCCTGCCTGCACTGCAAGGACGCGCCCTGCGTCACCGTTTGCCCGACGGGCGCCTCCTACAAACGCGGCGACGACGGCATCGTGCTGGTGAACGAGAGTGCCTGCATCGGCTGCGGCCTGTGCGCCTGGGCATGCCCGTACGGCGCGCGCGAGATGGACCGGGCGGCCGGCGTGATGAAGAAATGCACGCTCTGCGTCGACCGCATCTACAACGAGAACATTCCCCGGGAGGACCGCGTCCCGTCATGCGTGCGCACCTGCCCGGCCGGCGCGCGGCATTTCGGCGATCTGTCCGACCCCGGGTCGGACGTCTCGAAACTTGCCGCCGGGCGCGGTGGAATCGACCTGATGCCGGAGCAGCAAACGTCTCCGGTCAACAAGTACCTGCCGCCTCGCCCGAAGGCGGATGTCGAACCGGGTGCGGACGTACTCGGCCCGCTGATCGCGGCGCTGCCGGACGGCGGCGAAACGCGCGGTATCTTGGCCTGGCTCGACAAAGCACTGGAAAGACTCTGACATGCACCCGGCCCCGTCGATCATCGTTTTCACTGCCCTGTCCGGTCTCGGGCTGGGGCTGATCGCCTGGATGGGACTCGGCCAGCCATCGGTGGGCGGCTGGGTTGTAATCGTATATTCGCTGATTGCACTGGGCCTTACCGGCGCCGGGCTCGCCGCTTCGTTGTTCCACCTGGGAAACCCGCAGCGCGCCATGCTGGCACTCTCCCAGTGGCGCACCTCCTGGCTGTCGCGCGAAGGAATTCTGGCGATCGCCACGATACTGGTTTTCATGGCCTACGCGGCGACGTGGATATTCACCACCAGCCGCTCCACCATTCTGGGCCATATCTGCACCGTGATGGCCGTGCTGACCGTATTCGCTACCTCGATGATCTATGCGCAACTGAAGGCGGTTCCACGCTGGAACACGTTCTTCACGCCGGTTCTGTTCGTACTTTATTCGCTGGCCGGCGGCGCCTTGCTGGCAGGTCTGGTACAGATTGCCTCGCTGCTCATGGTGGTGCTGGCGGCGGCTCAGATATCTGCGTGGCTTTACGGTGACGGCGCGTTCCGGCGCTCCGGCGCCACGCTTGCATCAGCGACCGGGCTCGGCCGCCTGGGGCGCCTTCGGCAACTGGAGCCGCCGCATACGGGCTCGAACTACGTGCTGCGCGAAATGGTCTTCGCGGTTGGCCGCAAGCACATGGCGCCGCTGCGATTCCTGTCGGTTCTGCTGACCGGTCTCGTGCCGGCCTACCTGATCCAGGCCTACGAGATCGGGCACCTCTTCGCGGCGGTGCTGGTCGCCATGCACCTGGCCGGGCTGTTCGTGGCGCGGTGGCTGTTCTTCGCGGAGGCGGAACACGTGGTCGGGCTCTACTACGACAAGCGCTAGACCGGGATGCCCAAAGACGGAATCACCTTCATGAAAGGGGTCGCACCAACCACAGGGCGGCGCCTGACTGGGCGGGCGCGAATGGGCCCGGCCCGAGGGGCAGGCAGGCGCAGCCCGGGCCGCACGCGACCCGGGCGGGATAACCGGATACGTTTCCAGGTAAACTCGTCATGCGCTAGCGCCCGGTCAGCAGAACCAGGATCCCCGCCGTCACGAGGAGAATGCCCAGCAGTTCGCTGCGGGTGCTGCGCTCGCCGAAGAACAGCCACGAGGCGACGAGCGTGAAGACCAGCTCCGTCTGCCCCAGCGCCCGTACATAGGCGGCATTCTGGATGGTCATGGCCGAGAACCATCCCAGCGAAGCCGCGCCACCGGTGACGCCAACCCAGAGCGACACCCGCCAGCTTCGCAACATGGCCGTGACCTGACCGGGCTCGCGCAGCCGCAGCCAGATCACGGATACGATGGTCTGGAAAACGATGACCACCGCCAGCGTCACGGTTGCGCGGCTGATGAAATCACCCCCCGCCAGCGCCAGCGCGGCACCCCGGTAGGAAACCGCGGCGACGCCGAACGACGCACCGGAAGCCAGGCCGACCAGCGCCGCACGGCTGAAGATCTCGCGTCCGCGGGCCATCCTGCCGGAGATGAGCAGGATGCCGGCAAGGCTGACGACGATCCCGGCCGTCGCCATGACACTCAGCCGATCGCCGAGAAAGACAAGGCCGAACAAGGCTGTCTGAACGGTTTCGGTCTTGGAGAACGTCGTTCCCACCGCGAAATTGCGCAATCCGAACAGATGAACGAGCAGCGCCGTGGCGACGATTTGCGCCACGCCGCCGGTGACCGCGAATATCAGGAATTCCGGCGTCACGCCGGGAACGGTTCCCCCGAGAAACCACGTGTTTACGATCACGAAGGCGATGGCGAGCGGCGCCGCGAACAGGAACCGCGAAACCGTCGCGCCCATTGTGGACAACGACCCCTTGAGGTGCCTTTGCAGCATGGATCGCAGGTTCTGCATGAACGCGGCTGCTATCGTGATGGGGATCCAGAGTTCCAAGCTCACCTTCGCGAAAACCACGGGACGGGCCACAAGAAGACCCTGTAAATCTCGGAACTGCAATGTTTTTCCGTAAACCGGGCGAGGCTCGTGGCAAGCTGCGCGGCAAACTGTCGATCGGCGTAACAGACCTGTCGGAATTGTGAAGCGACGTCAGATGCGTGGGCGTCGCGGCTGCGGTATATTGGGCGCCCGCGCCGGCATTGTCGCCGGTCGCACGCTGGAATCGTGTATTGAGGAAAGAATGATGACGCGCCGAAAGTTTCTGATGTCGGGGGCGGCCCTGGCGGGCACGGGGGCGATGGGTTTTGCCGGCTTGGACGCGCTGGCGGCGCCGCGGGAGGAATCATTCGAATTCAAACTGTCGGAGGCGGAGTGGAAAAATATCCTGACTCCCGCCGAATTCCGCGTTCTGCGCCTCGGAAAGACCGAGCGGAAATATTCCTCCAACCTCCTCTACGAGACCAGGAACGGCGTCTACATCTGCGCCGGCTGCGACCTGAATCTCTACGATTCGGACAAGAAATACGACAGCGGCACCGGCTGGCCCAGCTTCTGGGCGGCGCGGGAAAACGCTGTCCGGACCCGCGACGACAGCACGTTGTTCACCACCCGGACAGAAGTCCACTGCCGCCGTTGCGGTAGCCATCTGGGCCATATCTTCGAGGACGGCCCGCCACCGACCGGCAAGCGCCACTGCATCAACGGCATTGCGCTGGACTTTGTGCCTGCCCGGATCTGATCCCGGTTTGCGGCAGCCGCCGAGCTTGCGGAAACTTCCTGCTGGCGGGTTGGCGTTGGCGGGCGCCGTGCCGCGGCGGCGAAACCCTGCTCAGCGTCCCTTCCACACCGGATCGCGTTTTTCCGCAAATGCGCGGGCGCCTTCGAGTTGGTCTTCGGAATCGTAGAGCCGATCAACCGTCGCGAACTGGCGCTTGGTAATCCGGTTGAGCGCGTCCTGGAATTTCATGTCCTCGGATTCCCGCACGATCTCCTTGATGGCGGCCATGACCAGCGGTGGCCCGCTGTCCAGCAGACGGGCCAGGTCCCAGATCTTCCCGTAGAGATCGCCCGGCGCGCAGACCTCGCGCAGCAGACCGAGCCGCAGCGCCTCATCGGCGTCGAACCAGCGGCCGGTCAGCAGAAGATCGAGCGCCACATGGTAGGGGATGCGTTTCGGCAGCTTGACCGAGGCGGCGTCGGCGACCGTTCCCGACCGGATTTCCGGCATCGCGAAAGTCGCGTTGTCGCTGGCGACAATCAGGTCACAGGAGAGCGCCAGTTCCAGCCCGCCGCCGCAACAGATACCGTTGACCGCACAGATCACCGGCTTGTTGAGATTGCCGAGTTCCTGCAAGCCCCCGAAACCGCCGATACCGTAATCTCCATCGACGGTCTCGCCGCCGGCGGCCGCCTTGAGGTCCCAGCCGACGCAGAAGTATTTTTCGCCCTCGGCACGCAGGATAGCGACACGGAGATCCGGATCGTCACGGAACGCCTTGAAGGTTTCGCCCATCAGCCTGCTCGTCCGCAGGTCGATGGCGTTGGCCTTGGGCCGGTCAAGCGAAACTTCCAGAATACCGCCCTCGCGGCGAATTTTGATCGGTTGTATTGCCATTTTCAGATTTCCTGTAACGTTATCAGCGCGTCCGCGGCAACGGCGCCCTGTCCCTCGACGCGAAGCATCAAGGGATTGATTTCGATCTCCGCGATATCGGGACGGCCTTCCAGAAACGCGGCGAGCAGCGTCACGACACCGATGGCCGCGTCCAGGTCCGCGCGGGGCCTGCCGCGATAGCCGGTCAGCAGCGGCGACATGCGCAGGTCGAGAAATGCCCGGCGGACATCACTGGCCGACACCGGCAACACCAGGGTCCGGGTGTCGGCGAGCAGCTCTGCCTCCACACCCCCGATGGCGATGGTGAGGCTCGCGCCATAGACCGCGTCTCGGCGCAGTCCGACGAGGACCTCGGCGACCGCATCGGTGACCATTTCCTCGACAAGGTATCGGCCCGCCCCTCCGACCGACGTCATCGCCGCCGCAACCGCATCCCTCGCCACGCCCAGGACGACGGCGCCCGCTTCCGTCTTGTGTGAAAGCCCGAGCGCCTTTACGGCCAGCGGTTCGGACAGCATCGCCGCGCCCCTCAGGACATCGCCGTCCTTTCCGCAGCATCCGTTCGGAACCCGGACGCCGATTTCCATGAGCACGGCCTTCGCCTGCGCTTCGTCGAGGGCGCTCGCCGAAGCGCGCGCCATCGGGGGAACGGGCGCGAACGCATCCTCGGCGAAGTCCGCTGCCCGCATGGCGGCGGAAATGCTGCGCAAGGCGACGGAGAGACCGCCGACGGGAACCAGATCCTTTTTCAACAGATCACCGGCACGTGCTTCCGGCATGTTTTCAGGAAACGATGCGGCAACCACCGTCGGAACACCGGTTTGCCGCCGTGCAGCCGAAGCGGCGCGAACAGCCGCCTCCCATTCGGAGATATCGCCCAGACCCGTTTTCGGGAAGTCCAGAACCAGCAAGGCGGCGTCGTATCCGCCCTGCATCATGGAGGTGAATACCGGCGTCAAAGCCGCCTCGTCGCCCCAGACGAACATGTGGTAGTCGAGCGGGTTCGAGACCGCCGGAATCGGCCCCAGCGCATCGCGCAGCGCATCCTTCGATTCGGGATACGGAAATTCGATCGGAAGACGCGCCGCCAGATCGGCGACAAGACCCGCCTCGCCCCCCGAACAGGACAGGGAACACAGGCGGCGGCCAGCGATCGGGCCGGCGACATGCAGAATCTTCAGCGTCTCGATCAGTTCGGGAAGATCATCCACTTCGACGACGCCGCAGCGGCGCAGAAAGGCCGACGACACGGCACCCTCGCCCGCCAGGGCGGCCGTGTGCGATGCGGCCGCCGAACGCGCGTGAGCCGTCTTGCCCGCCTTTATCGCCACCAGCGGTCTTTCGCATCGCCTTGCGAGGTTCGCCGCTTGCGCGAAGTCCGCCGCGTCGCCGATTCCCTCGATATAGTATCCGATGGCGGTAACACGGTCGTCCTGCAGCATTGCCCCCGTAATATCGGCTATCCCGGTCTGAGCCTGGTTGCCGACACAGGCGACATACGCAATCGGCAGCGCGCGCGCCTGCATCGTCATGTTGATGGCGATGTTGGAAGACTGGGAAATGATACCGACACCACGCTCCACCCGCCGCCCGCCATGATGGTCGGGCCACAGAAGCGCACCGTCGAGATAGTTGATTATTCCGTAGCAGTTGGGGCCGAGGACGGGCATTTCCCCCGCGGCACGAACCAGTTCTTCCTGCAGCGTCGCATCGCCCGCCTCGGTAAATCCGGCCGCGTAGCAGGCCGCTCCGCCGGCCCCGACGCGGGCGAGCTTGTCGACGATACCTACCGTTGCTTCGCGATTGACACCGACGAAGGCGGCGTCGGGAAGGCCCGGGATCTCGTCTACCGATCGGTAACAGCGGACCCCGGCGATCTCCTCCCGGTATGGGTGAACCGGCCAGATCGGGCCGTCGAACCCCATGTTAAGGCACTGTTCAATAACGTTCCTGGCCCGGTCACCGCCGAAAACGGCGATCGAGCGCGGGCGGAACAGGCGCGACAGGTCGCGCATTTCAGGCACCGAGCGGCCGCAGAAGTTCGCGGGCGACGATGTGGCGCTGGATTTCCGACGTTCCGTCCCAGATCCGCTCTACCCGGGCGTCACGCCAGAACCTCTCCAGCGGCAAGTCGTCCATCAGGCCCATGCCGCCGTGAATTTGAACCGCCGCGTCGGTAACGCGGGCCAGCATCTCCGAAGCGTAGAGCTTGGCGCTCGCGATCTCGCGGTTGGCAGGCAGCCCCTGATCCAGCCGCCACGCCGACGCGAGAGTGAGGTAATCCGCCGCGTCGATTTCCGTGATCATGTCGGCGATCTGGAAACCGATGCCCTGGAACCTGCCGATGGGCTGGCCGAACTGGTGGCGTTCGGCCGCGTAGTTCAACGCCAGATCGAAAGCCCGCCGCGCGCGCCCCACGCTCATCGTGGCAACCGTGATGCGGGTTGCGTAGAGCCACTCGTTCATCACCGCGAACCCGCCGTCGACCTCGCCGAGAACCTGCCCGTCCGGCAACCGGCAATCGTCGAATTCGAGGATCATGTTCTTGTAGCCGCGGTGGCTGACGGAGCGGTATCCATGCCGGATGGTGAAACCGGGCGTGCCCCGGTCCACCAGAAACGCGGTGATCCGTTTCTTCGGCCCCCTCGGCGTTTCGTCCTCGCCGGTTGCCACGAAAACAATAACGAAATCCGCGTGATCCGCGCCGGAGATGAAGTGCTTTGTACCGTTGACCAGCCAGTCGCCGCCGTCTCGTCTTGCCGTGCATTTCATGGCGCGCACGTCGGACCCGGCGTCCGGCTCGGTCATCGCCAGCGCATCCATGCGTTCGCCCCGGACGGCCGGCAGCAGGTAGCGCTCCACCTGCTCGCCCGTGCAGGCCATCAGGATGTTCTGCGGCCGGCCGAAAAAATGCGTCAGCGCCATGGAACCGCGGCCGAGTTCCCGTTCCACCAGAGCGAATTCGAGATGCGAAAGCCCGGCGCCGCCGACGCTCTCGGGAAAATTGCAGGCGTAAAACCCGAGTTCCAGCGTCTTGCGCTTGATTTCCTCCGCGACCTCGGGAGCAACCTCGCCGGTGCGTTCGACCTCTTTCTCGTGCGGGTAGATTTCGTTTTCGACAAAGCTTCTGACCGTCGTAACGATCATCTGCTGCTCCTCGCTCAAACCAAAATGCATGTTACCCTCCGATTTCGCTATCGACCGCGCCGGCGAGTCCCGCCGGCGCGGCCGAAATGCAGGTAAGGTACCTGGGTTTCAGGCGGCCCGTGCGTTGCCGCGAAGCCCTCTTCCCCGTGCCGCCGCTCGATCCCGCAGGCAGCGTAATCGGAAACATCCCGCCCGGCGGGCCTGGCTGTCGGCCGAAAGCCGGCAGTGACGCCGGCCTCAAGATCGACAGGCGCTCCCACAACTTCGAAGGCCATCATCGGGATCGTGAAAAAACGCATTTCAACGCACCTCACGGGTTCGGATCGGGGTTGAACGTGTGGCCGTCGACGGAAATTACCTGACCGGAGACAAAACGCGCGTCCGGGCTCGCAAGGAACACCGCCATGTTGGCAATGTCCCGTCCTTCGACAAAGGTCCGCATTGACGTGCCCGACGCGTAAACCTCGCGCAGCGCCTCGTATGTTACGCCTTTTGCCGCCGCCTCGCGTCGGATGACGCCGTCGATCCGCGCGCCGTTGGCCGATCCCGGGCAAATGGCGTTGGCGCGCACGCCGAAGGGCCCCAGCTCCATCGCCAGCGTCTTCATCAAACCGATCACCGCCCATTTGGCAGCGGCATAGGGAGCGCGGTTCGGAAAGCCGTGCAGCCCCGCCGTCGACGAGGTGATCACGATTGCCCCGGACCCCTGCCGTTTCATCATCGGCGCGGCGTATTTGCATGCCAGAAAGGCACCTTCGAGGTTGACGGAAATGCACCGCCGCCAATCTTCGAGGCGAACGTCCTCCACCGGCGCCGTCGGACCGGATATACCGGCGTTGGCGCATAGCACGTCGAGCCCGCCCCATTCCCCTTCGATATCCGCGAAGAGCCGTAATACGGCATTCTCGTCGCCTGCACCGGCCGGCGAGCGCTGCCAGCCGCCGGGGAGGGCGGCCAGGGCCCCTTCATCAACGTCGGTAATCCAGACGCGCGAACCGGCCGCCGAAAACGCCTCGCCCATCGCGCGGCCTATGCCGGAAGCGCCCCCGGTGACAAGAACCCGGTCCACGGCGCCTACTTCCTCTGGCCGACCGCACGGCCGGCGCCTTCAGGCGAGGACAGACGCGCATGCGCCGCCGCATATCTCTCCGTTTTCGCCGACACTTCGGCGGAAGGATCGCAGGCGGAACGCGTCGTCAGATCGACATGAATCAGCAGGTGCTCACCGGTTGCCGAAAGCTCGCCCTTGGCGTTGAACAGCCGGTGGAAGATATGCAGCTTCTTGCCGGCGCCATGAATGACCTGCGTCGTGGCGCGGATTTTCTCTCCGGCGATGATCTCGCCGATATGCCGGATATGGGTTTCGGCAGTGAAGTAGCTCAGACCCGAAGCGATGTAGTCCGCATCGGCGCCGATCAGTTCCATGAACCGGTCGGTCGCGGTGGAGAAAGCTTCCAGATAATGCAATTCGTTCATGTGGCCATTGTAGTCGGTCCAGCTCTGCGGAACCTGCCGCGCCAGCGTTTCGACCGCCTGATTGATCCGCTCCGGTTCGCGCCTGCGGTGTGCGTCGTAGGCGTTCAGAACGGCGCCCGCGGCCGCGTTGTTGCGTTTCAGGGCGCGCAGGATCGCCACGAGGTTGTCATCGCGAAGCCGTTCAAGTTCGCGGTTCGAGTACCGTCCTGACTGGGCGTCCGACTGGCTGGCGATCTTTTCAACCAGATTATCTGTCAGTTCCGGCACATCCATCAGCTTGGTCCAGGGCGATTTCAGGCAGGGGCCGAATTGCGCGATGAAATGCTTCATGCCGGCCTCGCCGCCGGCCGCGCGATAGGTTTCGAACAGTCCCATCTGCGCCCATCTGAGGCCGAAGCCGAAACGGATGGCATCGTCGATTTCCTCGGTGGTGGCGATATCGTCGCGGATCAGCCACAGCGCCTCGCGCCAGACTGCCTCCAGGAAACGGTCCGCGATATGCGCATCGATTTCCCGGCGTACCGTCAAGGGCTTCATCCCCAGTGCGGCGAGCAGTTCGCTTGCATTGTCGGCGACGGACGGACCGGTTTCCGGTCCCGGCACGATTTCGACAAGCGGCAGCAGATAGACCGGGTGGAACGGATGCGCGACGATAACCTGCCCCGGCTTCGCCAATCCCGACTGCAAATCGGACGGCTTGAAGCCCGATGTCGAGGAAGCGATGATCGCGGTTTCTCCTGCGTTTTCAATGATACCGGACAGCACAGCGTGCTTGATGTCCAGCCGCTCCGGCACGCATTCCTGCACCCACGCGGCATCCGCCACGGCTTCACCGAGCGAACCGGCGAAGGTGATTCCGCCTTCCGGCGGCAGTTCGAAATCCGACAGCGCCGGAAGGCTGCGCCGCGCGTTTGACAGAACCCCGGACAGCTTCCGTTCCACGTCGGGATCCGGGTCGAAGACCGCCACGTCCCAGCCGTTGAGCACGAAGCGCGCCGCCCAGCCGCCGCCGATGACGCCGCCGCCGACGATTGCCGCCTTCATCGCGGCGCCCGTTTCACCAATCCGAGTCGGGCGCGCACGTCGTCTGGGCCGATGACGCCCGCGCCCAGGTTCTCGACGATGACCACGGCGCGCTCCACCAGTTGCGCGTTGGTCGCAAACACGCCGCGCTCCAGGTAAAGGTTATCCTCCAGCCCGACCCGCACATTGCCGCCGGCGAGCACCGCGGCCGCCACATAGGGCATCTCGTTCCTCCCCAGCGAAAAGGCGGACCAGTGCCAGCCCTCGGGTACGTTGTTCACCATCGCCAGGAAGGTGTTGAGATCGTCCGGCGCCCCCCACGGAACCCCCATGCAAAGCTGAACCAGCGCCGGGTCTTCGAGAATTCCCTCGGCAACCAGTTTCCTGGCAAACCACAGGTGTCCGGTATCGAAGGCCTCGATCTCCGGCTTCACGCCGAGGTCGGTCATCAGCCTGCCCATGGCCCGCAGCATGCCGGGCGTGTTGGTCATGACGTAATCGGCCTCGGCGAAATTCATCGTCCCGCAATCGAGCGTGCAGATTTCCGGCAGGCATTCCGCAACATGGGCAACCCGCTCTTCCGCGCCGGCCATGTCGGTGCTGGGTTTAAGCGGCAGCGGGGCATCCACGTCGCCGAACACGACGTCGCCGCCCATGCCGGCGGTAAGGTTCACGACGACATCGACGTCGGCGTCGCGAATTCGTTCTGTCACTTCCCGGTAAAGGGCGACGTCGCGGGTCGGCGCACCGGTTTCCGGGTCTCTTACGTGGCAGTGCACCACTGCCGCGCCGGCCCTGGCGGCTCCGATCGCGCTCTCGGCGATTTCCTGCGGACTTCGAGGTACGTTCGGACTGCGGTCCTGGGTGCTCCCCGAACCGGTGATGGCGCAGGTAATGAACACCTCGCGGTTCATTGATAGCGGCATGGCAGGCCTCCCTGAAATTTGGCGGATGATCCGGTATATTGCCGGTCTTGGCTTGATAATATACGCAGTTGTTTTGATGATACCCGCAAACTCCGTATTTTCTCCTTCGCCCGATGCGCTTTCAATCGGGCTGCTGGTCCTGCCCGAAAGCTCGATGCTCTCCGTGGCATCGACGCTCGACCCGATAAGGGCGGCGAACAGGTTCAGCACGCGGCGCCGATTCGCCTGGAAGATCCTGACGGCGGACGGGTTTCCGGTTCCGCTCACCTGCGGCGTTCATCTGCCCGCGGACGGCGGTCTCGGCGGCCTTGGCTACTGCGAGGTCCTGATAGTGATCGCGGGCTTCAACCAGGCGCACCACGCCGGACCCCCGGTGATCTCGGCGCTGCGCAAGGCGGCGGGGCGGCTCCGCGCGGTCGGCGGCATAGAGGCCGGCACCTGGGTGTTGGCGCGGGCCGGACTGCTCGACGGGCACCGCGGAACGACACATTGGGAAGATCTGGAAAATTTCGCCGACCGGTTTGGCGATGTCGCGGTGATTCAGGACAGGTTTGTGGTGAGCGGAAACCGCTTCACCGCCGGCGGGGCGTCCCCAGCTCTTGACATGATGCTCGAACTGGTCCGCAGCAGGTGTGGTGCGCCGCTTGCGCTGCAGGTCGCCAGCGCCTTCGTCTACGATACGGTGCACGCCGCCAGCGATCCGCAGCCGCTGGTATCGTCGGGGCGGCTGCTGCGCACCGAACCCCGGGTCGCGCGCGCCATCGCGATCATGGAGGAAACCCTCGAGGACCCGCCGCCCGTCCGCGATATCGCACGCCGGATCGGCCTCTCCGTCCGGGCGCTGGAATCGCTGTTTTCCTCCACCCTGGGCGTCAGTCCCGGCGCCTATTTCCGCCGTCTCCGCCTTGAAACCGCCCGGCGGCTGGTCAGTGACAGCGGATTGCCGATGCGGGATATCGCCGTACGCTGCGGTTTTGCGTCGCAGGCCGCATTCTCGCGTTCCTTCCGCAGTCACCACGGCATCGCGCCTTCTGTCATGAGAAACATGCGGCGCCGTCAGATCTGACGGCGTCCTACCGCGACGGCGCGGCAGAGCGGCGCGGCGGGAGGCGCTGGCAATTGTTCTTGACTTTTTTAGTCAGCTATTGAACACGGAGAGCCGACACAAGGCACTCCGTTGGAGATTCCACGATGCGACATACCGGTTTTGTTACGGGCCTGGCCCTGACCTTCGGCATACTTGGCTGCGCCGCAAGCGGCGCCATATCGGGAGAACTCAATCTTTATTCCTCGCGCCACTACGATTCCGACGAAAAGCTCTTCGCGGACTTCGAGAGTGCCACCGGGATCACCGTCAACCGCATCGAGGGCAAGGCCGACGAGTTGATTGCGCGGATGAAGGCGGAGGGGCGCAATTCGCCGGCCGACATCCTGCTGACGGTCGATGTCGGGCGCATCTGGCGGGCCGATCAGGCGGGGCTGCTGCAACCGGTGGACTCGGAAGTTCTGAAGCGGCGCATCCCGGCCCATCTGCGCCATCCCGAAGGCCGCTGGTTCGGGTTTTCGCAACGCGCGCGGATCATCTTCTATTCAAGGGACCGCGTCGCCAATCCGCCGCTGACCTACGCGGCGCTGGCCGATCCGGCCTACAAGGGACAGATCTGCATCCGCTCCAGTTCCAACATCTACAACCAGTCGCTTCTCGCCTCCGTCATCGCCCATGACGGCGAGGATGGGGCGCGGCAATGGGCGGCGGGCGTGGTGGCGAATTTCGCCCGGCCGCCGCAAGGCGGCGACACCGATCAGCTGCGCGGCATCGTGTCGGGCGAATGCGACATCGCGCTGGCCAATACCTACTACTTCATGCGCGGGCTGAAGGGCGACGTCGACGGGCTGAGCGCGGGGATCGACGGCATCGGCTGGATTTTCCCCAACCAGTCCACCACCGGCACCCACATGAACATCGCCGCCGCCGGGCTCGCCGCCCACGCGCCGCACCCCGACAACGCCGTCCGCTTCCTGGAATACCTCGCCTCGGACGACGCCCAGGAATACTTCGCCAACCAGAACAACGAATATCCGGCGGCCCCCGGCGTCGCCCTCGGCGAGGCGCCGGCGCGGCTCGGGCTGTTCCGCCAAGACGCGCTCAACCTGTCGGTGCTGGGCGAGAACCAGCCGCTGGCGCAGCGCATCTTCAACGAGGTCGGCTGGAACTGACGCCGCGCGGATCGAGAGAAAACCCCGGCCCGCACACGCGTGTGCACGGGGCCAGTTGCCTGATTTCATTGGGAAACCGAGATATTGATGGCGCCTTGACGCCGCAATTCGCGGGTACGTCAGGGCACCGCCCACACCTTCTGGGTTCCGCAAATATCCCCGCCGGAGGCACACTCGCCCTCGACCCGTGCAGCGGCTTCCGCCGGAGAAATCTCAGGCCTTCCGGGGTTTCGCGCCCGGCGCTCCCCGGTCCCGCCTGCCCCACCTCTCCGACGGGCGCCTGGCAAGCGCGCGGCACAGCACGATCACCGGCAACAGCCCGAAAGCGACGATGATCAGCGACGGCACGGCGGCCTGCGACAGACGCTCGTCGGCCGCCAGCCGGTGCGCCTGCACGGCCAGCGTGTCGTAGTTGAAGGGCCGCATGATCAGCGTCGCCGGCAGTTCCTTCATGACGTCGACGAAAACGATCAGCGCGCCGGTCATCAGGCTGGTGCGCAGAAGCGGCAGATGCACGTGCCAGATCATCGCCGGCGGCGTTTCGCCCAGCGTGCGCGACACCGCGTCGATGCTGGGGTTGACGTTGGTGACGCCGGCCTCGAACGCGCCCATGGCGGCGGCCATGAAGCGCACCACGTAGGCCATCACCAGAAGCCAGATCGAGCCGGTGAACAGAAGCCCGGTGGAAACCCCGAAGGCGTCGCGCATCCAGCCGTCGATCATGTTGTCGAAAGCGGCGAACGGCACCAGCAGGCCGACGGCGATGACACCGCCCGGCACCGCGTATCCGGTGCTTGCGAGCAGGGCGACGACATTGGACTGGCGGCCCGGATTGAGACGGCGGTTGAACCCGACGAGCACGGCAAAGCCGATGGTTATCAGCGCCGCGACGAAGGCCAGCGTCAGCGAATTGGTGATGAAATGCAGGTAGCGGGGCGAAAACGGGTTCTGCCCCGAGCGCAGCGCCAGGTTGGCCAGGATGCCCACCGGCAGGGCGAACCCGACGACGACAGGGATCGCGCACACCGCGAGCGCCGCCGCCGCCCGCCAGCCGGTCAGGTGATGCCGGTGCATGGTCTCCTGCGCCCCGCGCGTCGGGAACCGCTTGGCGGCGCCGCGCTGGATGCGCTCCACCACCACCAGAAGGATGGCGACCGCCAGCAGGCACAGCGCCAGCTGCGCTGCGGCCATGCGGTCGCCCATGGAAAACCACGCCTGGTAGATGCCGGTGGCGAAGGTCTGCACGCCGAAATAGGCGACGGTGCCGAAATCGGCGATGGTCTCCATGATCGCCAGCAGCACGCCGCCTGCGATCGCCGGCCGCGCGATCGGCAGGCTGACCCGGAAGAACGCCGCCATGGGCGACTGCCCGAGCACCCGCGCAGCGAAATAGGGCGCGGCCGATTGCTGGAGGAAGGCGGCCCGCGCCAGCAGGTAGACATAGGGGTACAGCACGAAGGTGAGCATGGCGGCGGCGCCGCCGAGCGAGCGGATTTCGGGAAACCAGTAGTCGCGCGGCCCCCAGCCGGTGACCGCCCTGAGCGTCGTCTGCACGATGCCGGGATGATCGAGCAGGTTGGTATAGGCGTAGGCCAGCACGTAGGCGGGAAAGGCCAGCGGCAGGGCGAGACCGATTTCCAGCGTGCGCACCAGCGGAAACCGGCACGCCGTCACCAGCCAGGCGGCGCCGGTTCCGATCGAGGTGGTGCCGATGGCCACCAGCAGCACCAGTTCCACCGTGGTCCAGCTGTAGCGCGCCAGCACGGTCTCCTGCAGGCTGCGCCAGGTTTCCCAGCTGCCGCCCAGCGCCGCGGCGGCGGCCGCCAGGATCGGCGTCAGCACGACGGCCACAACGCCCCAGGCGAGATATCTGAATAACCGTTCCGTCACGACCCCGGCCTTCGGCCCCATTTTTCCCCGGTCAAAGAGCACGGCAGGTTACCCCGTCCGGCGTTACCGGAGCAAGCGGCCAAGGCTCACTTCCAGTCCATCACAACCTTGCCGCAGTCGCCGGCGCGCATCACCCGGAAGCCTTCCGCGAAATCGTCGATGCCGATACGGTGGGTGATGACGGGCGCGAGGTCGAGGCCGGACTGCACGAAGGCGATCATCTTGTACCAGCTCTCGAACATCTCGCGGCCGTAGATGCCTTTCAGGTGCAGCATCTTGAAGATCACCTGGTTCCAGTCGATGCGGAAGGCCGCGGGCGCGATGCCGAGGATGGCGATCTTGCCGCCGTTGTTCATCGTCTCGATCATGTCGCGGAGGGCGGTCGCGGCGCCCGACATTTCCAGCCCGACGTCGAAGCCTTCGGTCATGCCGATCTCGCGCATGACATCGGCCAGGTCCTCCTCGGCGGCATTCACCACGTAATCGACCCCCATCCGGCGCGCCAGTTCCAGCCGGGCCGGGTTGATATCGGTGATCACCACCTTTCGGGCGCCCGCCCTTTTCGCGACCAGCGCCCCCATGATGCCGATCGGCCCGGCGCCGGTGACCAGCACGTCCTCGCCCACCACGTTGAAGCTGAGCGCGGTGTGCACGGCGTTGCCGAACGGGTCGAAAATGGCGGCGATCTCGTCGGGAATGTCGTCGGGGATGACCACCACGTTGTCCTGCGGGATGCACAGGTACTCGGCGAAGGAACCGGGGCGGTGGACACCGACACCGAGCGTGTTGCGGCACAGATGCCCGCGCCCGGCGCGGCAGTTGCGGCACATACCGCAGACGATGTGGCCCTCGCCGGACACCCGCTGCCCGGGATGGTAGCGGGTCACGGCGGACCCCACTTGGGCGATACGGCCGCAGAATTCGTGCCCGGTCACCATCGGCACCGGCACCGTTCGCGCCGCCCATTCGTCCCAGTTCCAGATATGCACGTCGGTGCCGCAGATGGCGCTTTTCGTCACCTCGATCAGCACGTCGGTCGG
>JBHHXR010000035.1:0-18712 GCA_046757205.1 Paracoccaceae bacterium | reverse complement strand
CCCCTTTTTCATATGCTGCGGCACTTCCACGTTGGAAGCCTCCGGCGGGGATACTTCCGGAACTCAGAATTCGATGGCTCCTCGATGCTTCGCACCGGGGCCTCCGCTCGCCCGACCATCGTTTCCGCTTGTTCAGAGTCGGTATTTTCTGAGTTCCGGAAGTATCCCCGCCGGAGGCACGTGTGATCGCAGCCGGGCACCGCCGGCAGGGCATTGTACCGGCAGGCCGCAACCTACCGGTCCGAGGTTTTCCAGCGGGGGCTGATCCACGGCTCGTCGTTGGCCGGCGGCAGGGGCGAACGCCCGAGGATATGATCGGCGGCCTTTTCGCCGACCATGATCGACGGCGCGTTGATATTGCCGTTGGTGACGCGCGGAAAGACCGAGGAATCGACGACGCGCAGCGCCTCGGCGCCGATCACCCGGCACTCCGGATCGACCACCGCCATCGGGTCGTCGGTCGCGCCCATCCGCGCGGTACCGCAGGGGTGGTAGGCGCTTTCCACGTGTTCGCGGATGAAGCCGTCCAACTCGTCGTCGCTCTGCACATCGGCGCCGGGCTGGATTTCCTTGCCGGCGAAGGGCCTGAAGGCTTCCTGCGCGAAAATCTCGCGGGTCAGGCGGATGCAGTGCCGGAAATCCGCCCAGTCCTCGGCGTGCGACATGTAGTTGAAGAGGATTCGCGGCGCTTCCTTCGGGTCGCCGGAGCGCAGGGTGACGTGTCCGCGCGACGGCGAGCGCATCGGGCCGACATGGGCCTGGTAGCCATGCCCCTCGGCCGCCGCCTTGCCATCGTAGCGCACCGCCATCGGCAGGAAATGGTACTGGATGTCGGGGTACTCGACGCCGGCGCGCGAGCGCAAGAAGGCGGCGCTTTCGAACTGGTTGGAGGCGCCGAGGCCGGTCTTGGTCAACAGCCAGCGCGCTCCGATGACGGCCTTGGAAAACAGGTTCCAGTGCTTGTAGAGGGTGATCGGCTGCAGGCTGGCCTGCTGGATGTAGAGCTCCAGATGGTCCTGAAGGTTCTGTCCGACGCCGGGACGGTCGGCCAGCACCCCGATGCCATGCTCGGCCAGATGCGACGCCGGGCCGATGCCCGACAGCATCAGGATTTTCGGCGTGTTGATCGAAGACGCGGCGAGGATCACCTCGCGGTTTGCCCGCACGGTTTCTACCCGGCCGCGCCGTTCGATTTCAACACCTACCGCGCGGCGGTCTTCGAACACGATCCGGCGCGCCAGGCAGCGGATGACGCGGCAGTCGGGACGGCGCAACGCCGGCCGCAGATAGGCGTTCGCGGTGGACCACCGCCTGCCGCGGTGGATGTTCTGGTCCATCGGCCCGAAGCCTTCCTGTTTGGCGCCGTTGTAGTCCTCCGTTACCTCGAAACCCGCCTGCCGGCCGGCTTCGACAAAAGCCTGCACCAGCGGGTTGGTTCGTGGGCCACGGCGCACGTGCAGCGGCCCGTCGGTTCCGCGCCACGACGGGTCGCCGCCATGGCCCGAGGCGTCCCAGCTTTCCATCCGTTTGAAATACGGCAGCACGTCGGCGAAGGCCCAGCCGCGCGCGCCGCTTGCCGCCCAGTGGTCAAAATCGCGCGCATGGCCGCGCACGTAGACCATGCCGTTGATCGACGACGACCCGCCGATTACCTTGCCGCGCGGCACCGGCAGCCGGCGCCCGCCGAGATGCGGTTCCGGCTCGGTTTCGAAACCCCAGTCGTAGAATGACATGTTCATCGGGTAGGAGAGTGCGGCCGGCATCTGGATGAACGGACCGGCATCGGTGCCGCCGAATTCCAGCACCAGCACGGAATGGCGCCCGTCCTCCGACAGGCGGTAGGCCAGGGCTGCGCCTGCCGAGCCGGAACCGACGATGACGAAATCCGCCTGCGCCATTTCTCAGCACGCGACCAGGCGCGGAACCTGCCTTTCGATCAGGCGAACCGACGGCATGTTGCGGATCCTCTCCCAATGCCGGGGGTAGTCCGCGTTCACCGCCATACGTTCGTCGGCGGTCCACGGGTCGAAACCCGGCGAACCGGGGTTTTTCGGGAATTGCAGTTCGAGGTTCCTTCGCGCGGCGAATGCCGCCTTGGCCCCCCGGGCAGCGACAATGTCGAAGAATGCCCGCAGGGCCTCGGCGGAGGCAGACGGACGCGGCTTTCCGTCGCTCGGCTCTTTCAGGTGGGCGCCCGGCACGCGGCCCATGCAGAGCGCTTCGAAGACCCGGTCGGTGACGGCGCGGAAATCCTCGTAGCGCCAGACCACGATCTCGGCCCCGGGCAGGCGGGAGCGCATGGATTTCAGGAGTGAAACCCAGCTTGGCCGTTTTTCGAACACGCGTTCTTTCATGACCTCCGGAGCCTCGAAATTCTCTGCCTTGGCGCTGCGCAGATACTCGCTGTAGGAGGCGGCGAAGAAATCGGCGTAGTTGCGGATACAGCAGAATATGCGGACCGATTCCACGCTGTCCTCGCCCTCTAACTGTGTTGCCAATGCGTCCAGAAAAGCCCTGCGAAAACGGTAGAGCCCGCCGTAGCGGGCGACATCGCCTGCATGACCGAGGAAATTTTCGTCCGAAATCAGCGCGAACGGATGTTCGGTTCCGACATGTCCAGCGAAGAATTCGCCCCGGATCACCGCAAGTTCGGCGTCGCCGATCTTGGTCTTGTAGTCGATCCCCAGCTTTTCGCGGGCGTTAAGCTGGTAGGGGACGGTGAAGTGCTTGCGGGTGTGCCGGTGCCTGACGTATTTGATGCCATGCGCCGCCAGCAGCCTGCGGTTCTCCCACAGCTTGTTCTGGACGTATGTCGTCCCGGTCTTGTGGAACCCGCAGTGCAGAAGGATGTGAACCATGGCTGACAGCGCCTTTCGCGGCGACCGTAGCGCCGGGGCGGCGGCGGCTCAAGGCATGAAGCGGGCGCCCGTGAAGGCGCCCCACCGCTTTCGCGCAGCCGGCATTACAGCGTGCGCTCGACCTCTTCGGTCTCGAAGATCTCGATGACGTCACCGGCGCGGATATCTTCGTAATTCTCGAAGGCCATGCCGCATTCCTGACCGGCGACCACTTCCTTGACCTCGTCCTTGAAGCGCTTGAGCGTCTTCAGCTTGCCCTGGTGGATCACCACGTTGTCGCGCAGGAGCCGCACGCCGGCGGAGCGGCGGGCAACGCCCTCGGTGACGCCGCAGCCGGCGACCTTGCCGACGCCGGAGACCTTGAAAACCTCCTTGATCTCGGCGTAGCCGATGAAGTTCTCCTTGATCTCGGCCGACAACAGGCCGGAGGCGGCCTGCTTCACGTCGTCGACCAGATCGTAGATCACCGAGTAGTAGCGGATTTCCACGCCCTTCTGGTTGGCGCTTTCGCGCGCCGGGGCGTTGGCGCGGACGTTGAAGCCGATGATCGGCGCGCCGGAAGCTTCCGCCAGCGTGACGTCGGATTCGGTGATGGCGCCCACACCGGCATGAAGGACACGCACGTGCACGTCCTCGTTGCCGACCTTTTCCAGCGCCTGCACGATGGCCTCGCTCGAACCCTGGACGTCGGCCTTGACGACGACCGGCAACTCGGCCACCGACTCGTCCGCCTTCGCCTTGGCGAGAAGCTGGTCGAGCGTCGCGCCGGCGCCTGCGGCAGCTTTCATTTCCTTCGCCTGCCGTGCCCGGTAATCGGCGATTTCGCGGGCCTCGGCCTCGCTTTCGACGACGTTCAGTATGTCGCCGGCCTCCGGCGTGCCGTGCAGGCCCAGCACCTCGACCGGAACCGATGGCCCCGCCTCGTTGACGCGGTCACCCTGGTCGCCGACCAGCGCGCGGACCTTGCCCCACTGCTCGCCGACGACGAAGATGTCGCCGCGCCGCAGCGTGCCGTTCTGCACCAGAACGGTGGCGACCGGGCCGCGCCCGACGTCGAGCCTGGCCTCGATGACGGCGCCGACGGCGGGTCTGTCGGGGTTGGCTTTCAGGTCCAGCAGTTCGGCCTGAAGCGAAATGTTTTCCAGCAATTCGTCGAGACCTTCGCCGGTGACGGCGGAAACCTCGACGTCGAGAACGTCACCGGACATCTTCTCGACCACCACTTCGTGCTGAAGCAGTTCGGTGCGGACCTTCGTGGGATCGGCGCCCGGGGTGTCGATCTTGTTGATCGCCACGATCATCGGAACCTTGGCGGCGCGGGCGTGGTTGATCGCCTCGATGGTCTGCGGCATCACGCTGTCATCGGCGGCCACCACGAGAACGACGATGTCGGTAACCTGCGCGCCGCGCGCCCGCATCGACGTGAACGCGGCGTGGCCCGGCGTGTCGAGGAAGGTCAGCTTCGTGCCGCCGTCGGTGACGATCTGGTAGGCGCCGATATGCTGAGTGATCCCGCCGGCCTCGCCGGAGACCACGTTGGTCTTGCGGATGGCGTCGAGCAGTGACGTCTTGCCGTGGTCGACATGGCCCATGATGGTGATCACCGGCGGCCGCGGTTTCAGTGTCTTCGGGTCATCCTCGACGGTGTCGATGGCGGCTTCCACGTCGGCTTCGGAGACCCGTACCACCTTGTGGCCGAATTCCTCGACTATCAGTTCTGCGGTGTCGGCATCGACGGTCTGGTTCTGGGTCGCCATGATGCCGTTCTGCATCAGCGCCTTGACGACCGCGGCCACGCGTTCGGCCATGCGGTTGGCAAGCTCCTGCACGGTGATGGCGTCGGGCACCTGGACTTCGCGGACGACCTTTTCTCGTTCCTGCGTTCCGCCCGTCATGCGGCGCTTGTCGCGTTCCTGGCGCCGCCGCATCGCGGCCAGCGAGCGCTGGCGGCCGCCGTCGCCGCCGGTGGCCTGCTGGATCGTCAGTTTGCCCCGTCTGCGTTCGTCGTCGCCGCGACCGCGCGACGGCTTCCTGGCGTCCTGCGTCCGGTCGCTGCGTTTGGGTGCCTGCGCGCCGCCTCGCCCGGCGGCGCGCGCCCCCTCGGCCTGAACCTTGGCAGGATCGACCGCCACCGGCGCGGCGGGCGCCGCGGGCTCGGCCGGCTTGCGGGGTTCGTCGCGGGCTTCTTCCTGCTGCTGCTTGCGGAGCTTCTCCTCTTCGGCTTCGCGCTCCAGGCGTTCGGCGCGCAGCTGCTCCTCGCGCTCGCGCCGTTCCTTTTCGGTGCGCAGCCGTTCGAGATCGCTCTTGCGGCGCTCTTCATCCTCGCGCTCGCGCTCCCTGAGCTCGGCCTCCTGCGCCTTGGCGGCAAGCAGGGCTTTCTTGCGCCGCTCAAACTCGGCGTCCGACAGGTTCCTCTCGACCGCCGTCTGCGGTTTGGCTGCGGCGGACGGTTTGGCGCCCGGCTTCGGCACGACGACGCGCTTGCGCTTGGTCTCGACAAGAACCGATTTTGTCCGGCCATGCGAAAAGCTCTGGCGAACATGACTCGTCCGCGTGCCACCGCCGCGCAGGCCCAGCGTCTTGCCCTTGCTCTTGTCTTCGGTCTTGTCGTTCATCCGTAGTCCGATCTTTCCCGCCGGGCTCCGCCCGGCTGTACCGTACAAGTCACCTGTCACTCGCCGCTGTCCGTGCGAAAACCGGACAGCCGGAGCGACTCATGTTTCACTCTGTCTGCCGCCCCACCGCTTTTCAGCGCGGCATGTATCACATTCTGGCGGCCAAAGGCCAAGCCCAATTCCTTCGCTGACAGGCTCTCAACCAGCGATTCCGGCCCTTTCGGCGGGCGCAGCCTCGCTTTTTCGCGCCGAGAGCCGTCGGCGGCCTGCAGCAGCAACACGGCCGAGCCGTCTTTCAGACTCGCCTTGGTGTTTTCCAGCCCGGCGACCGCCTGCCCCGCCTTGCGCGCCAGCGAGATATGCTCGATCAGGCGGCGCGCAAGAAGGTCCTCGACCAGACCGGCGAGTCCGTCAGCAGCCTTCACCGGCCTGCGAGCCGCGCGCGCGAACAGATTCTTCTTCACCGCGCTTTCGATCGCGCCCCGCGACGCGGACACCCAGATCCCCCGGCCCGGCAGTTTCTCCGCAACGTCGGGCACTACCGCATCGCCGGGACCGATGACGAATCGGACAAGGCCTCTCCGCGGACCCGTTTCGCCGGTCACGATGCACCGCCGCTCGCCCTGATCCCGCGACTTCGTGCGGCCGCCGCGCGTCATCACACGCACTCTTGTTGCCGTCAGGCCCCGACGTTTTCAGCGTCGTCTTCCGCCTCGGCCTCGCTGTCAGCCTCGAGGTCGGCCGGGTCCACCCAGCCGAGCTGCACGCGCGCCGACATCACCAGTTCGCGCGCCTCCTCCAGCGACATGTCGAAAGGCTCCAGCAGCCCGTCATCCTTGACCCGCTTGCCGTCCACCGTGGTGTAGCCGCCGGCCAGCTCCCAGTCGGCGCAGCGCGCGAACTCCTCCAGCGTCTTGACGCCGTCGCGGGCCAGCGCCTCGATCATCTGCGGCGTCAGGCCTTCGAAATCGAACAGGCTCTGCTCGACGCCCATTTCGCGCGCCGACTCGATGGCCTTCTGGTTGATCTCGTCGATGCTTTCGCGCGCCCGCGCCTGCAATTCCTCGACCGTGCCCTCGTCGAAGCCGTCGATCGCCAGAAGCTCGTCGGGCTCGACATAGGCGACCTCCTCGATGGTCGTGAACCCTTCGGACACCAGCAACTGCGCCACCATTTCGTCGACATTCATGGTGTCCATGAAAAGCTGCGTGCGTTCGGCGAATTCCGCCTGCCGGCGCTCGCTCTCTTCCTGTTCGGTCAGGATGTCGATGTCGAAACCGGTAAGCTGCGATGCCAGGCGCACGTTCTGCCCGCGCCGGCCGATGGCCAGCGAAAGCTGGTCGTCAGGAACCACCACCTCGATGCGCTCGGCATCCTCATCGAAAACAACCTTGGTGACTTCCGCCGGCTGC
The DNA here is from genome assembly GCA_046757205.1 of Paracoccaceae bacterium. Classification (GTDB taxonomy): domain Bacteria; phylum Pseudomonadota; class Alphaproteobacteria; order Rhodobacterales; family Rhodobacteraceae; genus JBHHXR01. The sequence continues at coordinate 11,827 of JBHHXR010000035.1, read as the reverse complement.
AACGCGTTCACCAGAAATGTCGGCGCATCGTCGTTCCACGGAATGATGTCGATCTTCTCGCCCTGCAACTCGTTGACCACGGCCTGCACGCGGCTGCCGCGCATGCCGACGCAGGCGCCGACCGGGTCGATCGAATTGTCGTAGGATATGACGCCGATCTTGGCGCGAGAGCCGGGGTCGCGGGCTACCGCCTTGATCTCGATGATGCCGTCGTAGATTTCCGGAACTTCCATGCGGAACAGCTCGGCCATGAATTCCGGCGCCGTGCGGCTGAGGAATATCTGCGGGCCGCGCACTTCGCGCGGACGTCGCGGATATAGGCGCGGATGCGGTCGCCGTTGCGGAAACTCTCGCGGTTGATGAGCTGGTCGCGGCGCAGTACCGCCTCGCCGCGCCCGACATCGACGATAACGTTGCCGTATTCGACGCGCTTGACGATGCCGTTGATGATCTCGCCGACGCGATCCTTGAATTCCTCGTACTGCCGCTCGCGTTCGGCCTCGCGCACCTTCTGCATGATGACCTGCTTGGCCGACTGCGCGGCGATGCGGCCGAAATCCATCGGCGGCAGATCGTCGACGACCGTATCGCCGACCTTGGGATCGTCGAGAAACGCCTTGGCGTCTTCCACCGTCATTTCGGTGAAATGGTTCTCCACTTCCTCGACCACGGTGCGCACGCGGGTCATCGACAGCTCGCCGGTCTTGCGGTCGATCTTGGCGCGGATATCGTATTCGGCGCCGTAGCGCGACCGCGCCGCCTTGCCGAGGCTTTCCTCCATCGCCTCGATGACCAGGGCAGGGTCAATGAGCTTCTCGCGCGCGACTGCGTCGGCGATCTGAAGAAGTTCCAGCCGGTTGGCGGTCGTCACAGTCATGTTGCGTCCTCTTTCGTGTCGATTTCATCAAATGCGGTTGCGTCGAAGTCCGCCGTCTTCCGGGACTTCAGAGATTCGGCGATCAGTTCGTCGGTCAGTACCAGCTTGGCGTCCGCCAGCAGGGCAAAGGAAAGGCCGATGGTTCCTTCCGGGATGTCGATCAGCACTTCACCGTCTTCGACACCGCGCAAGGTTCCCTTGAACCGCTTCCGCCCGTCGATCATCGCTTCGGTTTCGACCCGGACGACATAGCCGCTCCACATCTCGAAATCCTTCAGCCGGGTCAGCGGCCGGTCGATGCCCGGCGACGAGACCTCGAGCGCGTATTCGCCGCTGATCGGGTCTTCCACGTCGAGAACGGCGGAAACCGACTGGCTGATCCTGGCGCAGTCATCGACCTCGATACCTCCCCCGGGACGGTCCGCCATGATCTGCAGCGTCTTCCTCTTGCCGCCGTGAAAACGCAGGCGCACCAGTTCGTACCCCATCCCCTCGATGGTCGGGGACACGATGGCGGCGAGTCGCCGGTCGAAAGCCGCTTTGGCGATCAGGTCGGTCACGCTGTCTCCGGGCACAAAAAAACGGGCTCGCGGCCCGTTCGAACGTTCGGTGGAGGATGGGGGTGGAAGCCATCCGCCGCTGTCAGGGGTGATATATTGTGCCGGGGCCCAATATGCAAGCCCCGGCGCGAAGGACACGGGCGCCGGGGCTTTCAGCGGAAAATGCGGAACTCGTCAGGCCAGACCCAGACCCTCGCATTTCATCCGGTCCTTGAGTTCCAGCCGCTGTACGGTCTGTTCGAGCTTGCGGCCGTAGTCCTCGACCGCGTCACGATCCCGGCGGGAGAGAAAGAGACCTGCCAGAAAGCTTTCCGGTTTGAGCATCTTGTTCGCCAACATAGTCATCGTCGACCTCTTTTACTTTTTACGTCGTGGGGGCGATCTCTCGCCGGGATGAGATCAACATGGGCTCGGTTTGTGGGCGGAATAGGATGCCTTTGTGACGAATTGTTGGAAAATGCGATGCAACGCGGAAATCAGAGAGAATTCTCTGTAACACGATGAAAAACAACGGATAAAAAATCGAGTTTCAGGTTTTGGGTCGTTGAAACACGGAGATTCCGTGGCACATCCCCCTGTCTTGCCACAACTTCGCCCGACAAAAGCTGCCGCTACCGCGTTCCGTCCGCCGTCGCGGTCGCCAAGCGGCGGCTCCGCATGTCGCTGTCGGGGAGCGCCGCGGGTTGCCCGAGCCCCGCCCCGCCGTCAAGCCCGGGGCGCAGCCCCGGATCGCGCCGCCCCGCCCCAGGCGGGCATGGATCGCGCCCACCCCGTGGCAGGCGCGATCCTCGTCAATCCGGACGGGGGTTTCCGTCGAAAGGCATGATGATCTAGCGCGGGCTGCGCTTGGCCAGGATTCTCTGAAGTGTCCTGCGGTGCATGCTCAGCCGCCGCGCGGTTTCCGACACGTTACGGTCGCACAACTCGAATACCCGCTGGATGTGCTCCCAGCGGACCCGGTCGGCGGACATCGGGTTCTCCGGCGGCGGCGGTTTCTGTTCCTTGAGCGACAGAAGCGTGGCGGTGATGTCATCGGCGTCAGCCGGTTTCGACAGATAGTCGGTGGCGCCCATTTTCACCGCCGCCACGGCGGTGGCGATCGCGCCGTATCCGGTGAGAACGATGATCCGCGCGTCGGGGCGCTTTTCCTGAAGGTGTTCGACGACCTCCAGACCGTTGCCGTCCTCCAACCGCAGATCGACGACCGCGTAGGCCGGCGGCGTGCCGTTGACGACGACCTTGCCCTCTTCGACGCTTTGCGCCGTCACCGGCGCGAAGCCTCGCTTTTCAAGCGCGCGCGCGAGACGGCGCAGAAACGGCTCGTCATCGTCGAGGATCAGCAGAGAGTTGTCCGCTCCGATGTCCCTTTGACGTTGTTCGCGCATGCGCCCCCCTCGGCCCGCTATGGTTTGCGGTGTTTTAGAGGTGCGTCACTATGCCGTCAAACGATTCCGGGTAAACTTGCGGCGAAGCAACCGACGCGGTCGGCCATGTCTTCGGCCGACACGTCGCGCGTGAAGAAGTCGAGGAAGCCTTCGCCCGGCGCCATCAGGTAGGTGAAGGTCGAGTGGTTCATGAGGTAATCCTCGCCCGATCCGTTCCTTGCGTAGAAGGCCCGGTATTCCGCGGCCGCCGCCGCGACCTCCTCGGCGGAGCCGGTGAGGCCGATCATGTCGGGATGCAGGTATCCGACATAATCCGCCATCGCTTCGGGCGTATCCCTTTCGGGGTCGACCGAAATCAGTACCGCCGTCACGTCCACGCCGCGCTCTTTCAGGATGTCGACCGCCTCGGCATTGCGCGCATTGTCCAGCGGGCAGACGTCGGGGCAGTACGTGTAGCCGAAATATATCAGCGTCAGCCCCTTGATGACGTCGGCCTCGGTGACCCGGTTGCCGTGGTGGTCGGTCAGGGTGAACGGGCCGCCGATGGTCTTTGTTCCGCCCGCCGTGACCGAGGCCCGGCACTCGGCGAACCTGTCGTCGGACCGGTGGCGCAAGACCGTCCAGGCACCCGCCGCGAGGGCAAGCGCCACCAGAACGGACGCTGCGACGGCGATCGGTTTGGCGGGCATTTCGAGTCTCCGGAACATCACCCCGTCCGACGGGGATGGGCACCCCGGCTCAGTATCCCGTCCGCCGGGCTGATACAACTCTTTCCATGCCGTGCAACGGGCTGATACAAACGGGAATGCCGGATGTTTCGCTCGAACAACAAGCTTACACGGCACGCGCCGACTGGGTCAGGCTGCGGACGCTGATTCTGCTCAGGTGGATGGCCGTGGCGGGGCAGACGGCGGCGGTTCTGGTTGCCACGCTCGTCTTGAACCTGGACTTGCATTTCGATCTCTGCGCGCTGGCGATCGGCGCGTCGGCGGTGTTTAACCTGGTGTCGACATTCGTCTTCCCCCGAACCACGCGCCTGACGGAAAGACAGACCACGCTCACGCTGCTGTTCGACATCGGGCAACTGGCGATTCTGCTGTATCTGACCGGCGGGCTGGGCAATCCGTTTGCGTTTCTCATGCTGGCCCCGGTTACCATCGCGGCGACCGCGCTGTCGCTGCGGCCGACCATCCTCGTGATGGTTTCCGCAATCGCCATTGTTACGGCGCTGGATTTTCATTACGTGCCGCTTCGCAGCCAGTCCGGTGCCATCCTGGAACCGCCGCAACTGTTCGTTCTGGGCAATTGGGCGGCGCTCCTGATCGGCATTGTCTTTATCGGCGGCTACGCCCGCAGGGTGGCGTTGGAGACGTTCTCGGTCAGCCAGGCGCTGCTGGCCACGCAGATGGCGCTGGACCGGGAACAGAAGCTCGCCGCGCTGGGGGGCGTGGTGGCGGCGACGGCGCACGAGCTGGGAACGCCGCTCGCCACCATCAAGCTCAGCGCTGGCGAGCTGGCGGGGGAGCTGGGCGACCGGCCGGACCTGCGCGAGGACGCGGAGCTCATCCGCGTGCAGGCCGACAGGTGCCGGGACATCCTGCGCGACATGGGCCGCTCGGGAAAAGACGACCTGCACCTGCGGACGACGACGCTGCAGAGCCTCGTCGAGGAGGCAGCGGAGCCGCACAGGAAGCGCGGGAAGGCGCTGAATTTCCGGGTCAACGGTGTTTCGGCGCGGGTATTCCAGGGCAGGCAGCCGCTTGTGCCGAATCAACCCGAGATCATCCACGGCCTGCGCAATCTGGTGCAGAATGCAGTGGATTTCGCGCGGTCGGCGGTATGGATTGACGCCGAGTTCAACGAACAGTCGATCCGCATCTCGATCGGCGACGACGGCGCCGGCTATCCGCCGGAACTGCTTGGCCGGATCGGCGAGCCGTTCCTGCGGACGCGCGGCAGGAACCAGCGGAAAATGAAAACCCGGCCAGGCTACGAAGGCATGGGCCTGGGGCTGTTCATCGCGAAAACGCTGCTTGAACGGTCCGGCGCCGAGCTGACCTTCGCCAACGGTTCCGAATCGCCCCTGGCGGCGCCGGGCGGCTCCGACGACCCGGCCGGCCCGGGCCGGCCGCCCGGCGCGGGGGGGGGGGCGGGCGGGCCGGGCGGCCCCCGCGCGGGGCCCGGGCCGCCCGACCGGCGCGGTGGTCGAGGCGCGCTGGCCGAGAGCACGCCTCGAGGTGCCCGTGGAGCAGGCGCGCGGGCCGCTCGGCAGCAACGTGAGCAACATCGGTTAAGGCAAAATTAACGGTTCGGCCGCTACCTGTGACTCCGTTATTCAAGGGGGTAGCGTGATGATCGTCTTCCGGCCCCTGGCATTGGCCCTGACCGGCACGAGCGATCCGCTGAACGTGGTTCCGACGGTCGCGGTGGCGGCGGGCGCAAGCCTTGCGGTGTCGGTGCTGCTGCTCACGCTGGTGCGGCTTGCCGGGGCGAACAGCGCCGCCGCCGCGGCCCGCTCCGGCCCGCAGAGCCACGGGTGCCGGGTCGAAAACGGCCGGCTCCACCCGCTGTCGCCGGCTGCGGGCGAATATCTGGATGCCCTGGCCGATGCCGCCGATGCCTCGCCGACGGAAGCGCTGGTCGCGGCGTGTCCGGATCTGGCGCGCGCCTTCGAATCCCTGGAGGCGGCGGGCACCTGTTTCCGCCGGGAAGTCTCGTTTCCCGGCGACCTGGCGCTCGAAATCGCCGGGCGGCCATCGGGCAGCCGGGCCCTGGTGACGATTTCGGAACTGACCACGGAACGGCGGACGCTGCTCGATCTGAAGGAACGTCTGCAGCGCGCAAACCGGCGCACGGACGAGATGATCGCCGCCCTGCAGGACGCGCCGGTGGCGGTCTGGCAAACCGCCGGCGACGGCGCGCTGAGCTGGTGCAACACGGCTTTCCGGCAACTGGCCGCCGACACCGGGCTGCCGGAAGCGACGCTGGCGTCGCGGGTGGCGGACGGGTGCCCGGCGGACGAGGCGGCGGCGCCGGCGCGCGTCGAACTTGCCGCCGCCGGCGGCACCCGCAGTGTCGATGCGGTGTGCAACGGGCTCCGGTCGGGCGGGAAGGTCGGTTGCGCGGCCGATGTCACGCCGCTGGCCGACGCCGAAGCCGCGCTGGCCCGATTCGTCGAAACGCTGACCGTCACTTTTGCGCACCTGCCGACCGGTCTGGCGATATTCGACAGCGACCGGCGGCTCGGGATGTTCAATCCGGCGCTGGGCGATCTTCTCAAACTGGACCCGGCATGGCTGGCGCGCAGCCCGAGCCTGCGTGAATTCCTCGAGCATCTGCGCGAGAACCGCCAGATGCCGGACCAGAAGGACTTCATCTCCTGGCGGCGGCGGCTGACCGACCTGGAGGAAGGCGCCAGGGACGGCAGTTACGACGAAATCTGGGTGCTCCCGTCGGGCCGCAACCTGCGCGTCAGCGGCCGGCCGCATCCCCGGGGCGCCCTCGCGTTTCTGTTCGAGGACATCAGCGACGCGGTGCGGCTGGAGGCGCGGCGGCGCGCCGACAACGCGCTCAACCGGGCGCTGATGGACCGCCTGCCCGAGGCGATCGGCGTGTTCGACGCCAGCGGGCGGCTGGCTTTCTTCAACGCCGCTTTCGCCGCCATGTGGAACCTCGAGGCGGAGGTGCCGGAAACCGCCCGCAACGTCGTCGGCATGTCGGGATACTGGGCGGCGGCCAGCGACGATCCCAAGCTCTTCGCGAGGCTGCGCCGTTTCGCGACCAGCGGCGCGGAGCGCGAGGCATGGGCGGCGGGGCTGCGCCTGAAGGACGGGCGCGCGGTGCAATGCGCGGTCGCGCCCCTGCCGGACAGCTCCACGCTGACCGTGTTCGCGATGACCGGGAGCGGCGGCGCGAAGGCGATGGGCAAGGCGAGGGCAAATCGGGAGGAACCGGCCGTGGACGACGAAAACGCGATGGACGCCGGGCAATTCTTTGACGGGCTTGAGGACATCCTGCTGCCGGGCGGCGTCAGGCTTCGGACCGCCGGCTGGCATCTGACGGCGGACGCACCGCCCGGCAGGCGGGCGCTGCGCCGCATCGCATGGAACATGATCCTCGCCGCGATCGAGCTGGCGCCGGACGCCTCTTCGATTTCCGTCAGCGGGGAAGTTTCGCGCGGCCAGACCACCCTCCGGGTGCTGCCGGCGGGCGGAAAGCCGGGCGCGAAACCTGGTGCCGGCGGCGGCATTGCCCTGCGCGTGCTTCGCCATTTCATCGCCGGCCAATGCGGGGAGCTGTCCATTGACGGCACGGCGGCGCGGGAACTGGTCTGCCGCCTGCCGGCGCCCTCGGCGGCCGGCAGCCACCCCGACGAGCAGACCGCGGCGTCCGCCGCCGGCCCGTGACGGCCGCCGTCGCGCCGGTTTCGCGCTGTTGCATGCCGGGCTGTACCGGTCCAGAACTGGGGCTGACGGCAACGGGCGGCGCGGGCGGATCTTGGACATCACCATGCAGGCGGAAACACCCGAAGCGCTCGGCGCCATTGCCCGGGCCATCGGCAGGGTGCTGCGCGGCGGCGACGCCGTGCTGCTGTCCGGCCCGGTCGGTTCGGGCAAGAGCCATTTCGCACGGGCGCTGATCCAGGACCGGCTTGCGGCCATCGGCCGCGCCGAAGACGTTCCATCGCCAAGCTTCACGCTGGTGCAGACATACGACCTCGGTGATGCCACGCTGTGGCACGCCGATCTGTACCGGCTGCGGGGCGAGGACGATGCCGCGGAACTCGGCCTCGAAGACGCGTTCGACACGGCGATCTGCCTGGTCGAATGGCCGGACCGGCTGGGTGCGCTGGCACCTTCCCGGCGCATCGACGTCGCGCTGTCGTTTTCCGGCCTGTCCGATGAAACACGAACCGTGCGGATCGTCCTGCAGGGGCCGGACTGGGACGCGGTGCAGGCCGTATTGGAGCGCCGCCGGCAGGAGCAGCGGGCATGAGAGACGGATCGCCGGTTGCCCGGGATGCACACCGTCTCGGCGAGGGTGCCGCATGACGTTGTTCGAGCCATCCGGTCGCCCGCGCGTCTTCGGGCTGCCGCCGGGCAGCGATTTCATCGGGGAACTGGTGGCGGGGCTGCGCCGGCGCCTGCGCGGCGCGCCGCCCCAGGAAGCCGCGCGGGTGCGGATTTACCTCAATACACGCCGCGCCGCCCGTGCCCTTCAGGAGCGGCTGTCGCAGGGCAGCGCCTGTCTCCTGCCCGACATCAGGGTGATCGCCGATCTTGCCGCCGACCCTTTCGTTCCCGCCGATCTTCCGCCGCCGGCCGAGCCGCTGGAACGGAAACTGCTGGTCGCGCGGCTGGCCGGCGCGCTTCTGGAGGCGGAACCCGAACTGGGGCCGCGCAGCGCGATGTTCGGCCTCGCCGACGGCATTCTGAAACTGCTCGACGAGATCGACGCCGAAGGGGCGTCGCCGGAAATGCTGGACACCCTCGACGTCGAGGGTTTTTCGGGGCACTGGGCGCGCAGCCTGCGGTTTCTGACCGTGCTGCGCGACAGCGGCCTCGCCGGAAAGGCAGGGCCGGAGGCACGGCTGCGGCAGGCGGCCACGGCGCTGGCCGAAGCGTGGCGGCGGGCGCCGGTTCCGACACCCGTCATCGTCGCCGGTTCCACCGGATCGCGCGGTTCCACGGCGCTGTTCATGCGCGCGGTCGCCGGCCTGCCGCAGGGGGCGGTCATCCTTCCCGGGCTGGATACCGAGGTGCCGGACGACGCCTGGCAGGCCATCGCCGGGGCGCCGGATCACCCGCAATACGGTGTGGCGGCCTTCCTGGGCAGCGTCGGTCTGGAACCGGGGGAAGTCCCGCTCTGGACACCGTCGCGGGGCGCGGCGCCGGCGCGCGCCCGGCTGCTGTCGCTGGCGCTGCGCCCGGCGCCGGTCACCGACCGGTGGATCGAGGAAGGCCCCGATTTGCGCCGCCACCTGAGGGAGGCGACGGAACACGTCACGTTACTGGAGGCCGATGGCCCGCGGCAGGAGGCCGCCGCCGTGGCGCTGCACCTGCGCGCGGCGCTGGCGCGGGGAAAACCGGCCGCGCTGGTGACGCCGGACCGGGTTCTGGCCCGCCGCGTCGGCGCCCATCTCCGGCGCTGGAAAATCGTGCCCGACGATTCCGCCGGCCGGCCGCTGGCGCTGACGCCGCCCGGCACGCTTCTGCGCATGCTGGCCGACGCGTCGGGACAACCGATGACGCCGGTGCGCCTGCTTGCGCTTCTCAAGCACCCCCTGAGCGGCGGGAGCGGCAGCTCGCGCAAGCGGCATCTGAACCTGACGCGGCGCCTGGAGACGGACAGGCTGCGCGGTGGCAGCCCGTTTGTGGACTGGACCGAACTGACGGCCTGGGCGGCGGCGGCGGAAGCCGGAAGCTGGACCGGTTGGCTGCAGCGGATCTGCCAGCAGATCGAGCAGACCGGACCCCGGATGCTGGCCGCGCATCTGTCGCGGCACCGGGCGCTGGCGGAAGCGTTGTCGGCGGGGCCGGAGGACGGAGGCGGCGGAGAACTCTGGGACAAGGAGGCGGGCATCGCGGCGCTCGGTGCCCTTGAAGCACTGCAAGCCGCCGCGGAAGCCGGCGGCGAACTGAGCGACGCCGAGTACCGGGCGCTTCTGGCGTCGCACTTTTCCGGTATCGAGGTCCGCGAGGAGGCGTTCCAGCCGCATCCCGGCGTGTCGATCTGGGGAACGCTGGAAGCCCGCACGCAGACCGCCGCGGTCATCGTCATGGGCGGCTTGAACGAGGCTGTCTGGCCGCCCCAGCCGGCCCCGGACCCGTGGCTCAACCGCGCCATGCGCGAGGCGCTCGGCCTCAGCCCGCCGGAACGCCGCACCGGTCTGTCGGCGCATGATTTCCAGCAGGCGGCGGCGGCGCGCGAGGTGGTTCTTTCCCGCACGCTGCGCGACGGCCGCGCGCCGACGGTGCCTTCGCGCTGGCTGACCCGGTTCCGCAACCTCGTTGGCGGCCTGGGGCAGGAGGGGCAGGCGGCGCTGCAAGCGATGCTTGACCGCGGCGCCGAACTGGCGGCACGGGCGGAGGCGCTCGACAGGCCGGCCGGGGCGGCTTCGCCGGCGCCCCGTCCGGCCCCGGCGCCGCCGGCCGGCGCACGCCCCCGGCGGCTGTCCGTGACCCGCGTCGAGACGCTGATACGGGACCCCTACGCGGTCTACGCGGGCGCGGTTCTGCGCCTGCGGCCACTGGACCCGGCCGGCAAGCGGCCGGACATGAAAACCCGGGGGATGGTTTTTCACGGCGTGCTGGAGGCCTTCATCAGTGAAACGATGGACGGATTGCCGGATGACCCGACGGCCTTGTTCGGGCGCGTTGCGGAACGGATACTCACCCGCGAGGTTCCGTGGCCCTCGGTGCGCAAGCTGTGGCGCGCGCGGCTTCTCGAAATCACGCCGTGGTTTGTCGAAACCGAATTGGCAAGGCGCCGCGAGGGCGCGCCGCTGGTCACCGAAATCCCGGGCGAGACGGAGATCGGCGGAACCCCGCTCGGGTTCAGGCTGTCGGCACGGGCCGACCGCATAGACCGGAAAACTGACGGGAGCCTGAGGATCATCGACTACAAGTCCGGCCAGGTGCCGACGGCGAAGGAAGTCGAGCATTTTGCCAAACAACTCGTTCTGGAAGCGGTGATGGCTTCGCAGGGCGGGTTTGACGGCCTCGATGCGTCGCCGGTGTCTTCGGTGGTCTACGTCGGCCTCGGCAGCGGCGGCAAGCTGCTCGAGATCCCGCTGACACAGGACAGGATAGAGGAGGCGCGCCGCTGTCTCGTTGACCTTGTTGCAAGCTACCAGTCTGCCGCTGTCCCCTTTCCGGCGAGAACGCGCATCCAGTACCTGAAACACGACGGCGATTACGACCAGCTGTCGCGTCTGGGCGAGTGGCAGGATGGCGACAAGGCGGTTCGGGAGGTGGTCGGTTGAGCGTTCCAACGCAAGCCCGAAGCGCCCAGGCCGAGGCAGCGCGGCCCGACCGGTCGGCCTGGGTAAGCGCCAACGCCGGTTCCGGCAAGACGCGCGTGCTCACCAACCGGGTGGCGCGGCTCTTGCTCGGGCGCACCGATCCGCAGAAGATCCTGTGCCTGACATTCACCAACGCGGCGGCGGCGGAGATGCAGAACCGGCTGTTCGGGCAGCTCGGCGAATGGGCGATGCTGCCCGAAGAGGCGCTGCGCGACAGGCTGGCGGAACTGGGCGCCACCAGGGAAGCGGCCGATGGCGACGGCCTGCGCGAGGCGCGGAGGCTGTTCGCGCGCGCGCTGGAGACGCCCGGCGGGCTGAGGATCCAGACCATCCATGCCTTTTGTGACCGCCTGCTGCGGCGGTTTCCGCTGGAGGCCGGCGTCGCCCCGGATTTCACCGAGCTGGATCCGGCGCGCGGGCGCGAACTGGTGGACGGGGTGCTGGACGACATAGCCGGCGGCGCCGGCGCGGCGGCGTTCGATGCGGTCGCGCGGTACCTGTCGGGCAACGATCCCGGCGACCTGATCGCCGGTATTCTGTCCGTCCGTTCCCGGTTCCGCGGGCCGTTTGACGAAGACGCATTGCGCCGCGCGCTGGGCGCGCCGGCGGGCAGGACCGTGGCGGGCATTCTGGCGGATGTGCTGGCGAATTCCACCGCGGGCGATCTGCGGGCGTTCTGCGATATCCTGTTGGCGGGGTCGACCAACGACAGGAAGGCGGGCCAGGCGCTGGCCAGCGCGCTCGGGCAGACCGACCCCGACCGGATACTCGCCGGGCTGGAGAAGGTTTTCCTCACCGGCGGTAACACGAACGCTCCCTACACCGCCAAGGCCGATAGCCTGCCGACCAAGGCCACGCGCGCCGCCAACCCGGACCTGGTGGCGCGCATCGAGCCCTTGATGCGCGCGGTCGAGGCGGCGCGCGACCAACACCTTTCGGCCGCCGCCTTCGCGCGCGCGCTGGCGCTCAACCGCTTCGCCCG
>JBHHXR010000034.1:0-18887 GCA_046757205.1 Paracoccaceae bacterium | reverse complement strand
CTCTGACCGGCGCGGCACCTTGCACACGCGTGTTCCCGCCAGGGGGCGTTGCGCTCTAACCCGGCGGCCGCCCGGCCGGAACCACGGCTCGCCGGTCGACGCCCTCGCCGCGCCGCCGCACCGCCGGGCCGGCCTCGTACCACGCCTTGCTGCGGTTGACGATGCGCACCACCGACAGCATCACCGGCACTTCGATCAGCACCCCGACAACGGTGGCCAGCGCGGCGCCGGAGTTAAAGCCGAACAGGCTGATGGCGGCGGCGACGGCCAACTCGAAGAAATTGCTGGCGCCGATCAGCGCCGATGGTCCGGCGACGCGATGCGCCTCGCCGCTGAGGCGGTTGAGCAGGTAGGCGAGACCGGAGTTGAAGTAGACCTGGATGAGGATCGGCACCGCCAGCATGGCGATGATCAGCGGCTGCGCCAGTATCTGTTCGCCCTGGAAGGCGAAGAGCAGGACCAGCGTCGTCAGCAGCGCCACCAGCGACAGCGGCTGCAGGGTGGCGAGCAGACGGTTCAGCCCCGCCTGCCCGGCGGCAACCAGCACGCGGCCACGAACAATCTGCGCGATGATCACCGGCACCACGATGTAGAGCACCACCGACAGCACCAGCGTGTTCCACGGCACGGTGATCGCCGACAGCCCGAGCAGCAGGCCGACGATGGGGGCGAAGGCGACGATCATGATGATGTCGTTGAGGGCCACCTGGCTGAGGGTGAAATGCGGCTCGCCGTGCGACAGGTTGCTCCACACGAACACCATGGCGGTGCAGGGCGCGGCGGCCAGCAGGATCAGCCCACCGATGTAGCTGTCGATCTGGTCAGCCGGCAGGTAGGGGCGGAACACGGCGCCGATGAAGAGCCAGCCCAAAAGCGCCATCGAGAACGGCTTGACCGCCCAGTTGACCAGCAGCGTCACGCCGATGCCGCGCCAGTGCTCGCGGACGCGGCCCAGCGCCGCGAAGTCGATACGCACCAGCATCGGGACGATCATCAGCCAGATCAGCACCGCGACCGGCAGGTTCACCTTGGCGATCTCGGCCCTGCCGATGGCCTGGAAGAGCGGCGGAAAGAAATGGCCGAACGCGATGCCGGCGACGATGCAGAGCGCGACCCAGAGGGTGAGATAGCGTTCAAACAGTGACATCGGCGGGCTCCGGCAGGGCCGGCGGCGTGGCGGCGGCGACGGCGGCGAGAAAGTCGAGAAGCGGGCGCGCCGCGGCGGGCGCCAGCGAATAGCAGACCCGCGGGCGGGCGATCTCGCCCACGATGATGCCCGCCTGCTTCAGGATGCGCAGGTGTTCGGAGGTGGTGGAGGCGGCGAGCCCGACCTCGTCGACGATGTCGCAGCCGATGCAGGTTTCGCGTTGCAGAAGCGTCTGCACGATGCGGATGCGCGCGGGATGGCCGAGGGCCTTGGCGAGGGACGCGAGCGCCTCTGCCGTCGTGCCTGGTGTTTCATTCGGGTTGGCGGACATGTCCCCTCTCAAGGTTGGTATTTCGTTAATCGACGAAATACGAATTACCGCCGGTGAGGGGCGCGCGCAACAGCGTAACTGCCGGCGGCACCGCGAGCCGCCGGCCGGTTTCCGGCTGCGTCGGGTTTCCGACGTGAATCGCGTGCGCGGGGCCGCGTGGCGCGGCAGATTCCGCGGCGCGGGCGGCGTGTCGCGGCGGAGAGGCGGGCGATGGCATTTCGTAAGCGCAGGATGGGGCGGACCGGCATCGAGGTCACGGCGCTTGGCGTCGGCGGGGCAAACTTCGTCGGCAGTTTCGCGGAACCGACGCGAGACGACGCCTTGGCGATTTCTCCGGCAGTCGGTATCTCTGCCAACCATATGTTCGGGCTGTGTCGGTATCGGTTTGTCATCGACGGCGGCGATGGCGCCGGTTCCGTTTCGGCGCGCCGCAGGCGCAGGAAGGTTTTCATCTTGCGCGGTTGGTTCCGGCAAGACGGGCGGCGACCGGGCGGGCGGGCCTATGCCTCGAGCACTGCCTCAACATCGGTCTGACCGGCGACGATGATCTTCGTGCCGGCGGCATCGCAGGCGGCGGCGAAGTCCTTTTCCGGCATGGCGTCGGTAACGAAGATGTCGATATCGGAAATGTCGCAGATGCGCAGCGGCGCCGTGCGGTTGAATTTCTGGATGTCGCAGACGAGTATCCGGGTGCGGGCGTTGCGCAGGATGGCGCGGGCGACCGAAACCTCGCGGCTGTCGAAGTCCAGCACGGCGCCGTCCTCGTCGATCGCCGAGGCGCCGACGACGGCGTAATCGGCCTTGAACCGGGATATGAACTCGACCGCCTCCTCGCCGACGATGGCGCCGTCGCTCTGCCGCACCGTGCCGCCGGCGAGCACGAGTTCCTTGGACCCCGAGCCGCTGAGAATGTTGATGACGTTGATGTTGTTGGAAATCACGATCAGGTCGCGGTGGCCGAACAACGCCCGCGCCACCTGCTCGGTCGTGGTGCCGATGTTGAGCATCACCGAACAGTTGTCGGGGATGATCTCGGCGACGGTCCGGCCAATTGTGTGCTTCTCCTCGCTGGCGAAGCGGCGGCGTTCCTCGTAGCCGAAATTGGTGATCGAATGGGGCTGTGTCGCACCGCCGTGGACCCGCGCCGCCAGTCCGCGGATGCACAGTTCGTTGAGGTCGCGCCGTATGGTCTGGGTGGTGACGCGGAACCGCGCGGCCAGCGTGTCCACGTCGACCCGGTTTTGCGCCCGTATCAGCGAGAGAATTTCGAGCTGGCGTTCGGACAGATCCATGACAATCCCAAACCACAAGACCGGAACCTTGGCCAGCAAGTTTGCCGCAGCCGGCGGGGAATGAAAACCATAAGTTTCACTTGACAGCATTCACTGTTCATTTGATCATAATTTCACACCGAAAACCGGTGCAGATGAAAAATTTGGGAGGACGTGATGCGAAAGCATTTATTGTCCGCTGTCGCGGTTTTGGCCGTGGTTACAGCGGCGCCTGCTGCGCTTGCCGACATGGCGGCGGCCAAGAAGTGGGTAAATGACGAATTTCAGCCCTCGGCCCTGAGCGTTGACGAGCAGATGGCCGAGATGGAGTGGTTCATCAAGGCCGCGGAGCCGTTCAAGGGAATGGAAATCAACGTGCTTTCCGAGACCATCCCGACGCATTCCTACGAGTCGGAGGTTCTGACCAAGGCGTTCGAGGAAATCACCGGCATCAAGGTCAACCACCAGGTGTTGGGCGAAGGCGAAGTCGTGCAGGCGGTGCAGACCCAAATGCAGACCGGGCGTAACCTGTACGACGCCTATATCAACGACTCGGACCTGATCGGCACCCATTCGCGGCTGCAACTGGCCCGCAATCTGACCGATTGGATGGCCGGCGAGGGCGCCGACGTGACCAACCCGGGGCTGGACGTCGATGACTTTATCGGCAAGTCCTTCACCACGGGACCGGACGGCAAACTCTACCAGCTTCCCGACCAGCAGTTCGCCAACCTCTACTGGTTCCGCAAGGACTGGTTCGACCGTCCCGACCTGCAGAAGCGCTTCAAGGACAAGTACGGCTACGATCTGGGCGTCCCGGTGAACTGGTCGGCCTATGAGGACATCGCCGCCTTCTTCTCCAACGATGTCAAGGAGATCGACGGGGTCCGGGTCTATGGCCACATGGACTACGGCAAGCGCGCGCCCGACCTCGGCTGGCGCATGACCGACGCCTGGCTGGCAATGGCCGGCGCCGGCACCAAGGGCGAGCCGAACGGTATCCCCATCGACGAGTGGGGCATCCGCATGGAAGCGGGTTCATGCAACCCCGCCGGTGCCAGCGTTTCCCGCGGTGGCGAGGCGAACGGGCCGGCCTCGGTCTATGCGATTCGCAAGTGGGACGAGTGGCTCCGGGCCTATGCGCCTCCGGGTGCGGCGAGCTATGACTTCTACCAGTCGCTGCCGGCGCTCAGCCAGGGCAACGTGGCGCAGCAGATCTTCTGGTACACCGCGTTTACCGCTTCCATGGTGGCGCCGAAGTCGGAGGGCAACAACACCGTCGACGATAACGGCAACCCGCTGTGGCGGATGGCGCCGAGCCCGCACGGGCCCTACTGGCAGGAAGGCCAGAAGGTCGGGTATCAGGACGCCGGATCGTGGACGATCCTGAAGTCCACCCCGACCGACCGCGCCAAGGCGGCCTGGCTCTATGCCCAGTTCGTCGTCTCCAAGACCGTGGACGTGAAGAAAAGCCATGTCGGGCTGACCTTCATCCGCGACACCACCGTGCGCCACGAGAGCTTCACCGAGCGCGCGCCGAAGCTGGGCGGCCTGATCGAGTTCTACCGCTCGCCGGACCGCGTGCGCTGGTCGCCGACCGGCATCAACGTGCCCGACTATCCGAAGCTGGCGCAGATCTGGTGGCAGCAGATCGGTGACGTCAACTCCGGCGCCTTCACGCCGCAGCAGGCGATGGACCGTCTGGCCGCGGAAATGGACCTGGTCATGTCCCGTATGCAGGCCGCCGACGAGGCAGCCAACGTCTACGGCGGCTGCGGGCCGCGCCTGAATCCGGAGAAGGATCCCTCGGAATGGCTCGGCCGTCCGGATGGTCCGAAGGCCAAGCTGGACAACGAGAAGCCGCAGGGCGAGACCATCGCCTATGAGGACATCATCAAGCGCTGGGCCTCTGCCAACTGAGCGGATTGGCGCGAGAAACGGGTTGCCGGGAATTTTATTCCCGGCAACCTACCGGAATAACGAATCATGCTTGCGATTCCGCCGCGATGGCCGATGATGCCTGCGAGGCCCGCTGAATGACACTAGAACTCAGAAACGTGACCAAACGCGTCGGGGCGGACATTCACATCCACGAAACCAGCATCAGGCTCGAACCGGGCGTATTCAATATTCTGCTCGGCGCCACAAATGCCGGGAAAACGACGCTGATCAAGCTTATGGCCGGCCTCGAGAAGCCGACCACCGGCGAGGTCTGGATGAACGGGCAGAACGTCACAGGGGTGTCGCCGCAGAAACGTAACATCTCGCTGGTTCACCAGTTCTTCGTGAACTACCCGCACATGAGCGTGTTCGACAACATCGCATCGCCCCTGCGGGTCGCCGGCACCGCGAGATCGGAGATCGAGGACCGGGTCGCCGAGGCGGCGCGGATCCTGCAGTTGACGCCGATGCTGCGACGCCGCCCGCAGGAGTTGTCCGGCGGCCAGCAGCAGCGCACGGCGCTGGCGCGTTCGATCGTCAAGGAAAGCGATCTGGTGTTGCTGGACGAGCCGCTGGCCAACCTCGACTACAAGCTGCGCGAGGAACTGCGCGACCAGTTGCCGGCGCTGTTCGCCGGGCGCGGGGCGATCGTCGTCTACGCCACCTCCGAGCCGTCGGAGGCGCTGATGCTCGGCGGCAACACGGCGACCGTTTTCGAGGGCCGGATCACCCAGTTCGGAGAGACCGCGAGCACCTACCGGGCCCCTCACGACCTGACCACGGCGGAGGTATTTTCCGATCCGCCGATCAATACCGCGCCGGTGGTCAAGCAGGGCGATGAAATCCGCCTCACCGAAGGCGTGAAATGGACCGTTTCCGCCAAGGCGAAGGCGCTTGCCGACGGCGCCTATACCGTCGCGATACGGCCGCATTTCATTTCGCCGGCGCGAAACGGCGAGGCCAGCGTGCCGATCGACGGCGTCGTGCGGATTACCGAACTGAGCGGGTCGGAAAGCGTGGCGCATTTCGACATGGGCGACAAGATCTGGGTTTCTCAGTCGCGGGGCGTGCACCCGTTCGAGATCGGGAAGGATTACCGGTTTTTCGTCGATGTCGAACGTTGTCTCTATTTCGGCCCCGATGGCCGGCTGGTGGCCTGAGGGGACGGCGCCATGGCAAAAATCACCCTCAGAGAGTTGCGGCACAGCTATCTCGAGGCGCCCTCGGCGCCGGAGGACTACGCCCTGAAGAGAATCGATCTGGACTGGTCGGACGGCGGCGCCTATGCCCTGCTCGGGCCTTCGGGGTGCGGCAAGACAACGCTGCTGAACATCATCTCGGGCCTGCTCGTCCCCTCCGAGGGCAAGGTTCTGTTCGACGGTGACGACGTGACGGAATTGCCGCCGGTCCGGCGCAACATCGCGCAGGTGTTCCAGTTCCCGGTGATCTACGACACGATGACGGTCTACAACAACCTGGCCTTCCCGCTGCGCAACCGCGGCGTGCCGGAGGGCCACGTCGACAAGCGCGTGCGCGAGATCGCCACGATGCTCGAACTCGACGGCGTTCTCGGCCAGCGCGCCGCCGGGCTGTCGCCCGACAACAAGCAGAAGATATCGATGGGGCGCGGGCTGGTGCGCAACGACGTGAACGTCATCATGTTCGACGAGCCGCTGACCGTGATCGACCCGCACCTGAAATGGAAACTGCGATCCAAGCTGAAGGAACTGCACCACGAGGTCCAGGCGACGATGATCTACGTCACCCATGACCAGACGGAAGCGTTGACCTTCGCCGATCAGGTCGTCGTCATGCAGGAGGGCGAGATCGTCCAGATAGGCACGCCGGTCGATCTGTTCGAGCGGCCCGCACACACCTTCGTGGGGCATTTCATCGGCTCGCCGGGGATGAACATCCTGCCGTGCGACGTGCGCGACGGCGCCGCGTTCTTCAACGGCCAGCCGATGGAGATATCGGGCAGGATTGCGGATGTCGACGGGAAGCGAACCGAAATCGGGATCCGCCCGGAATTCGTCTCCATCGCGGACGAGGGCATCGCCGCGCGGATCCGCAAGGTGTCCGATCTGGGCCAGAACAGGGTGGTCGAGACAATGGTCGGAGAGTCGCGGATCAACGTCGTGGTGTCCGAGAATGCGCAATTTCCGGACCAGGACGTGTTCCTGAAATTCGATCCGGCGCAGACCCGCCTTTATGCGGACGGCTGGGTAGCGACCGTGGGATAGGCGGAAAATGAAGACCGAAAATCAACGTGCCTGGTTTTTCGTGATGCCGGTGATAGCGCTTGTCGCCTTCAACGCGCTGGTTCCCCTGATGACGGTCGTCAACTACTCGGTGCAGGAAACCTTCGGCAATAACATCTTCCTGTGGTCGGGAGTTCGCTGGTTCGGTGAAATTCTGAACTCCGAACGGTTTCACGCGGCGCTTGGCCGCCAGTTGTTCTTTACCGGAACCATCCTGGTGATCGAAGTGCCGCTGGGCATGGCCATCGCGCTGGCCATGCCGCGTTCGGGGCCGTGGGTGCCGATCTGCCTGGTCTTGATGGCGCTGCCGCTGCTGATACCGTGGAACGTCGTCGGCTCGATGTGGAACATCTTCGCGCTGCCCGATATCGGGCTGCTGGGCTACGGCATAAACGCGCTGGGGATCGACTACAACTATACCCAGCAACCGGTCTCGGCGTGGATCACGGTCATCCTGATGGATGTCTGGCACTGGACGTCGCTGGTGGTGCTGCTGGCCTATGCCGGGCTGATCTCCATCCCCGACGCCTATTACCAGGCGGCCAAGATCGACGGCGCCCGGCCCTGGGCGGTGTTCCGGCATATCCAGCTTCCGAAGATGAAGAAGGTTCTGACCATCGCCATCCTGCTGCGCTTCATGGACAGCTTCATGGCCTATACGGAGCCCTCGGTGCTGACGGGCGGCGGCCCCGGCAACTCGACGACGCTGCTCTCGATCGATCTGGTCAAGATGGCGCTGGGCCAGTTCGACCTCGGACCGGCGGCCGCCATGTCGCTGATCTATTTCGCGATAACGCTTCTTCTGTCGTGGATTTTCTACACGCTCATGACCAAGGACGAAGGACAGTGAGGACGCCATGAGAAAAAGAACGCTCGCGCCGATCCTCTACATCCTGTTCCTCATGCTGCCGATCTACTGGCTGTTGGCGATGAGCTTCAAGACCACCAACGAGATACTCGGGGGTTTCTCGCTGTTCCCGCAGACCTGGACGCTTGACAGCTACCGGACGATCTTCACCGACCCGACCTGGTATTGGGGATACCTCAACTCGATCATCTACGTGTCGCTGAACACCGCTATCTCGATTACCGCGGCGCTGCCCGCTGCGTACGCGTTTTCACGCTACCGGTTTCTGGGCGACAAGCATCTGTTTTTCTGGCTGCTGACCAACCGGATGGCGCCCCCGGCGGTGTTTGTGCTGCCGTTCTTCCAGCTCTACTCCGCCATCGGGCTGTTCGACACCCATATCGCCGTGGCGCTCGCCCATTGCCTGTTCAACATTCCTCTGGCGGTGTGGATTCTGGAAGGCTTCATGTCGGGCGTGCCGAAGGAACTGGATGAAACCGCCTATGTCGATGGCTATTCGTTCCCGAGGTTCTTCTTCCGCATCTTCGTGCCGAATATCAAGGCGGGCATCGGTGTCGCCGCTTTTTTCTGCTTCATGTTCAGCTGGGTGGAAATGTTGCTGGCCAAGAACCTGACCGCGGTAGCGGCGAAGCCAATTGCGGCCACCATGACAAGGACGGCATCGAGCGCGGGGTATGAACTCGGTCTTCTGGCGGCGGCCGGTGTGCTGACCATCATTCCCGGCGCCTTCGTGATCTATTTCGTGCGCAACTACATTGCCAAGGGCTTTGCCCTGGGGAGGGTGTGATGCTTGGTTGGATGGCCTGGACATGGCCGACGGCGGCGTTCTTCGCCTTCGTTTTCGGAAGTATCGCGCTGATGGGGCTGCTGGAAATCCGCAGACCCGGAGGCACCCCGCGCGATGGCATTTTCGGTCTGCACACGACGCGCGGCGACCGGCTGTTCATCACGCTCCTCGGCTCGGCCTTCATCTTTCTGGGCTGGCTCTGGCTCTACGGCCTGCCGCTGTGGGGCGGGCTCGCGATCGCCCTCGCCTGGGGGGCGTTCGTGTTTTGGAAGGTGTGACGCCTTTCCGGTCGTGGTTTACGGCTGCACCACCGCCTCCGACCACGCCACCAGGAAATTTTCCCGCTTGATGCGGTCGAGATAGACCAGCAGCCCGGGGCCGAGCCGGATCGGCCGCAGGTTCTGTTCCGATGTCAGCGCGCCACCGTCGATCGGCGGTAAACCGACCTTGCCCCGGACAAGGCCGCGGCCCTCCGGCGACAGCAGGAAATCGACGAATTCCCCGGCCGCTGCCGGGTTCGGCGCCTGCCGCGGGATCAGAACGGTGCGCAACATGACGTGGGTGTAGTCCTGCATGGGAACGATGACGACGTCGCTGCTGTCGTCGAGCCGCCGCTCGACGTAGCTGCCGAGCACGTTGTAGGCGAGCGCGATTTCGCCGTTCTCGATGGCGTCGATCATCTCTCCGGAACAACAGAACACGCGCGCGCCCAGCGAACCGAGAACCTCCGCCAGGCGCCAGAAATCCTGCGACTGGCGAATGTCCTGGGTGGCGAACAGGTAGCCCAGTCCGCTGACGCGCACGTCATAGGTTCCGACGCGCCCGTCGAAAATCCCGGGATGGCTTCGCAGCAACTGTATCAGCTCCTTGCGGTTGGCCGGCAGCGGCAGATCCCTGAGTTGCGACTTCGATGCGATCACCACGGCCGGTTCCTGGGTGAAGGCGAACAGCCGGTCGCTCCAGCGGGCCCAGACCGGCAACGCGTCGGTGGCGGCGGAACGGTAGCGCCGGGCGATCCCGTCGTTGGCCAGTTTGGTCTGCAGGTCCATGGCGGAGGAAATGGCGACGTCGAACAACGCGCCCTCGTCGTTCAGCGCCTTGAACAGCTCGGCGCTGGAGGCGGCGGTATAGATCACCCGCAGTCCGGGCCGGGCGGACTGGTATTCCTCGAGGAGCGGTTCGAACAGGTCGAGATCGACGGTGGATATTATCCTCAGTTCGGCGGCCGCGGTGTCGGCGCCGAAGCTGCGCTGCGCCTCGACCTCGAAGCCGGCGGCCGGAAGGACGGCCGCAAGCCCGGTCAGGACAGCGGCAAGAACAGCGATGCGCATGTGCCTTTCTCCCCGTTCGGTTCCAGGACGAGTTTGCCATGGTGAATCTGCGCCACGTCGTCGGCGATGGTGAGCCCGAGGCCGGAGCCGACGATGTCGCCGACATTCTCGCCGCGGGAAAACCGCCCTGCCAACTGTTTCTGCGTCGCGCCCGCGATGCCGCGCCCCTCGTCGCAGATACGGACGCAGACGCCCTCGGGCGCGTCGTTCAGCACCTCGACGGTTATCGCGCTCTCGTCCGGCGAGTACTTGATGGCATTGTCCAGCAGGTTGCGCAGCGCGCCGTGCAGCAGCACCGGGTCGCCGGTGATCCTTGTGTTTGAGGCGGCGACGGCGAAGGATATTCCGATGTCTTTCAGGTCGGCGGTCGGGGTCAGGCTTCGGATGACGTTCTCGGCGACGGCGGCGACGTCGGTTTCCTGCAGTTTCAGGTGATCGGAGCGGAACGTCACCATGGCGTGGTCGATCAGCTGTCCGGCCGAGCGCGAGCTTTCGTCGACCGCTCGGATCACCGAGCGCAGGGCGCGGCGGCTGTCGTCGGATTCGGCCATGCGTATGGCGATCTCTGTCTGTGTCCGGACGGTGGCGAGCGGCGTGCGGACGCGGTGCGCGGCTTCGGTCAGGAAGTCCTCGGTCCGTATCATCGCCGACTGCAGCCGCTGCATGAAGACGTTGAGGGCATAGACCAGGGGCGCCAGTTCGCGCGGCGGCGCGGTGCGCAGCGGCCGCAGGTCGTGCGGCCCGCGCCGCTGCAGCGCTTCGGTCACGCCGACCAGCGGACGCAGCGCCGAATTGGCGGCCAGCCAGCTCAGCACGCCGGCGAGGCAGAAAAACCCGACGCCGACCGCGGCGGCGGTGTTGGATATGTTGGCGATGAGTGCGGTCTGCCCGCGCTGTGTCTGGGCCACCGTCACCGATACCTCGACCGGGTGGTTGTCGACCGTGACCACCCGCAGGACGGAAACGGTCCTGACCGGACTGCCACGGAATTCCACCGTCCGGAAGGCGGGTTTTTCCGGCTGTTCGTCGGCCATCGCGAGCGGCAGGTCGTCATAGCCGGTGATCGTCAGGCCGTTAGCCGTCACCCGGTAGTAGACGCTGTCGTCGCTCAGCGTGCCGAGCATGGACAGCGAGGAATACGGGATGTCGATGGCGATGCCCTCGTTTTCCGGGCGCAGCTCGTCGGCGATGGCGATGGCCGAGGCGCCGAGGATGTTGTCCTGCGCCGCCTCGGCAACGCGCAGCGCGACGGCGCGCACCACCAGAAACAGCACCAGCGAAAGAACGGCGGCGGCGAGCAGGAGTTGCGCCACCAGCCGCCGCTTCAGCGAGCCGCGGGTCTGCACGTTCACCGTCATTGCACCACCATGCGGTAGCCGACGCCGCGCACCGTCTCGATGCGCACCGACGAGCCTTCCAGCTTCCGTCGCAGCCGTCCGACATAGACCTCGATGGCGTTTTCCGAGATCTCCTCGGAAAACGAGAAGAGCCGGTCGACCAGTTGTGCCTTGGAAAAGATCATGCCCGGTTTGGCGGACAGAATTTCCATCAGGCGCAGCTCGCGGTTGCGCAGTTCGCGAACCGACCGGCCGACGGTGACGGTGGCGGCAAGGGCGTCGAACTCCAGGTCGCCGAGCCGTTTCTTGTTGCTGGCGGAGCCGATCCGGCGCCGCAGCACGGCGCGACAGCGCGCCTCCAGTTCCGAAAAATCGAAGGGTTTGGTGATGTAGTCGTCGGCTCCGAGGTCGAGCACATCGACCCGGTCCGACACCTGCGACCGCGCGGTCAGGACGACGACCGGCGTGTCCCTGCTGGCGGCGCGGTGGCGGCGGAGAAATTCCCGGCCGTCGCCATCGGGGAGCATGATGTCGAGCAGAATCAGATCGTAGGAAGCGACGCCCAGACAATCCTCGGCGGCGGCGAGGTCCTGCGCCCAGTCGATGGCGTGGCCGTCGAGCGCCAGCCGTTCCTTGACCGACGCGCCCAGGCTTGCATTGTCCTCGATCAGAAGGAATCGCATCGACGGGCAACTTTTCCACTGCGTGACAGGTTGGTGTCAGCTTTTCCGGCAATCCTCCGAATTGCAAGTAACGAACGAAAACGGGTGCCGCAGGGTCCGGAAACGCGAGGTTTCCGGGGCCGGGCGTCCGAACCCACTTGCGCGGAACTACTGTTTTGTGGATCAAATGGGAGGACAACATGAGAACCAAGATCCTGAGAAATCTGGCTGCCGGCTTCGTGCTCAGCCTGGGTGCCCTCGGCACCGCGTCGGCCGCCGAGTGCATCGCGCCGGCCAACCCCGGCGGCGGCTGGGACTTCACCTGCCGGACCATCGGCAAGATCATGTATGACATCGGCGCCGTCGACAGCCCGATCCAGGTCACCAACATGGCCGGCGGTGGCGGCGGGCTGGCCTTTGCCCACGTCGTCAACGAACGCAGTGACGACGCCGATCTGATCATCGCCGCCTCGTCGGCGACGGCAACCCGGCTGGCGCAGAACGCCTATGCCGGATTGACCGCGGACCAGGTGCGTTTCGTCGGCGCCATCGGCGCCGATCCGGGCGTGCTCGTGGTGGCCGCCGACAGCCCGTTCAAGTCGCTGAACGATCTGGTGGACGCCGTGAAGGCCGATCCGGGATCGGTGACATTCGCCGGCGGTTCCGCTGCTGGTGGCTTCGACCACCTCAAGGTGCTGATGGTACTTCAGCGCGCCGGTTTCACCGATATCACCAAGGTGAAGTACATCGGTCTTGACGGTGGCGGCGACGCGATCACCCAGACCATCGGCGGCTTCACCCAGGCGATGACCGGCGACATGTCGGAAATCGTCGGCTTCCTGAAATCCGGTGAAGTGCGCGCGGTTGCCGTCCTGACCGAAGAACGCGTTCCCGGCTTCGAGCAAATCCCGACCGCCAAGGAGCAGGGCTTCGACGTCGTTGCCGTTAACTGGCGCGGCCTCTACATCCCGAAAGGCGTTTCCGACGACGTTTTCAACATGTGGGCCGGACGCCTGCAGAAGGTCGCCGACAGCGCCGAGTGGCTGGAAGCCATGAAGGCCAACGGCCTGGCGCCGTTCACCAAGGTCGGCGGCGATTTCCAGAGCTACGTTGACCAGGTGGTCGGCGAGGTTCGCACGCTTTCCAAGGAAATCGGAGTTATCCAGTAATGGCGTCCGACCGGATCCTCGGTCTGGTCGTCGTTTGTGTGGCGCTCGCGTATATCGCGAGCGCCGTGCAGATTCAGACGAGTTTTCTGTCGGACCCGGTCGGGTCCAAGACTTTTCCCATAATCATCGGCTCGGTGGCGGCAATTTGCGGCGCGATGCTGGTTCTGCGCCCGGACGAGGACCCGGACTGGCCCGCGTTGCGGACCTTCGGGGCGCTGGCGGTGACCGTTATCGTTCTGGTGATATATGCGTATTCGCTGAGGCCGCTGGGCTTTCTGTTGCCGACCGCGGTGGCCTCCGGCGTGCTGAGCTACCAGATTTCCGAGCGCGTCCGGTTCGCGGCCTTCACCGGTATCGGTCTGTCGCTGGTGCTGTTTTTCGTTTTCAAATACGCGCTCGGCCTGGGGCTCGTCGCCCTGCCGAAAGCGATCACCGGCTAGGGGCGGCGGTTTCATGGATGTTCTGAGCAATCTGGCGATGGGCTTTGGTGTGGCGCTGTCGCCGTTCACCCTGATGCTGGCGGTTATCGGCTGCTTTCTCGGCACCATCATCGGCGCGCTGCCCGGGCTCGGACCGTCGAACGGCGTCGCTATTCTGATTCCGATAACCTTCACGATCGGGCTCGACGCGACATCGGCGCTGGTACTGATGACGGCCGTTTACTACGGCGCCATGTATGGCGGGCGGATTTCCTCGATCCTGCTCAACATCCCCGGCGACGAACCGGCGCTGATGACCACGCTGGACGGCTATCCGATGGCCAAGCAAGGCCGCGCCGGCGATGCGCTGGTGCTGTCGGGCGTGGCGTCCTTCGTCGGCGCATTGCTGGCGACGGTCGGGCTGATTTTCCTCGCCCCGCAACTGGCGCGGGTGGCCTACAAGTTCGGACCGGCGGAGTATTTCGCGCTTTACCTGCTGGCATTTGCCACGCTCGGCGGCATCGCCTCGAAGAACCAGGCCAAGGCGGCGATCGCCTCGTGCATCGGGCTCGGCATCGCGATGATCGGGCTCGACAACACCACCGGCATGCCGCGCTTCACCTACGGGCAGATGCACCTGATGGACGGTGTCGATTTCCTGGTTGCCATTGTCGGGCTGTTCGCCGTCGCCGAGGTGTTCTTCTTCATCGAAAGCCACGGCAAGAGTTCCTCGATCGGGGTCAAGCTGGGCAAGGTGACGGTGCCGGTCAGGGACATCGTGCACAGCGGCTGGACCAGGGTGCGCGGCAGCGTGATCGGCTTTTTCGCCGGCGTCCTGCCCGGCGCCGGCGCGTCGCTGGGCAGTTTCCTGGCCTACATGGCGGAAAAATCGCTGGCCGGGGAAAAGGGCGGTTTTGGCGAGGGCGCGCCGCGCGGCGTCGCCGCACCGGAGGCCGGCAACAACGCCGCCGCCGGCGGCGCGCTGGTGCCGATGCTGACCCTCGGCGTTCCGGGTTCGGGAACCACGGCGGTGCTGCTGGCGCTCCTGATGACGCTGAACATCACGCCCGGCCCGACGCTGTTCACCGACCGGCCAGAGGTGGTGTGGGGTCTGATCGCCTCGCTCATCATCGCCAATTTCGTGCTGCTGTTGATGAACGTGCCGATGGTCAAGATGTTCGTGCGGGTATTGCAGGTACCGCCGGGGATATTGCTGCCCGGCGTCACCATGATCTCCTTCGTCGGCATCTACTCGCTGTCGGGCAGCTATTTCGATCTGCTGATGATGGTCGGTTTCGGCGCCATGGGGTATTTCCTGCGCAAGCTCGACGTACCGACGGTGCCGATCATCCTCGGCATCCTTTTGGGCAACCACATGGAGGACAGCCTGCGGCGCGCCATGGTGATATCGGGCGGAGACTGGACATTCCTGTTCAGTTCGCCGATCGCCGTCGGCCTGTGGATCGCCGCGGTGGCGGGCTTCGTCGCGCCGATGTTCCTGCGCAAACTGTTGCGAAGGCCGCAAGCGATAACGGACTGAAATGCGAACGCGCGTGCTTGTCCCCTCGGGGGTTCTTGGCCTCGGCTTCAGCCGGGAGGCGCTGCAAAGCGGCCTCGGTGCCGAGCCGGACATCATCTGCATCGACGGCGGCTCCACCGACAGCGGGCCGTTCTACCTGGGAACCGGAACCAGCAAGTATTCGCGCGCCGCGACGAAATCGGAATGGCGCGACCTGATGGCGGCACGGCAGGAAGCCGGGGTGCCCCTGGTCATCGGCTCCTGCGGCACCTGCGGCACCGACGCCGCAGTTGACTGGATGATGGAGATCACCGCCGAGCTTGCCGCCGAACTGGGTCAGAGCGTGAAGGTGGCGCGGCTCTACAGCGATCAGCCGAACGAGCGGGTGGCGGCGGCGCTGGCCGAAGGGCGGGTCGCGCCGTTGCAGCCGGCACCGGAGATATCGAAAGAGAGCGTCCTTGGCTGCGAGAACATCGTGGCGCTGGCCGGCGCCGAGCATATTCAGGCAGCGCTCGCCACCGGCGCCGACATCGTGCTGGCCGGGCGCACCACCGATACGGCGACGATCTCGGCGCTGCCGCTGGCGCGCGGCTGCCACCCCGGCGCCGCCTGGCACGGCGCCAAGATCGGCGAATGCGGGGCGCTGTGTTCGACCAATCCGACAAGCGGCGTGATCGTCATCGATTTCGACGAGGACGGGTTCACCGTGGCGCCGATGGAGGAAGGCGCGCGGTGCACGCCGCATTCGGTCTCGGCGCACATGCTGTACGAGAATTCCAACCCGTTCGTTCTGTACGAGCCGGGCGGGCATCTCGATGTCACGGCGGCGAAGTACCGGGCGCTTGACGAGCGCCGGGTGCGCGTCACCGGCTCCGAATGGCATGTGGACGAGACCTACCGGGTCAAGCTGGAGGGCGCGCGTCTCGCCGGTTACCAGACGACGATTCTCGCCATACTGCGCGACCCGCGATACGTGCGGCAGGCGCGGGAATGGGCCGGCAGGCTGTCGGCGTTTCTGGCCGGCGAGATTTCCGCGCGCATGGGCCTCGGCGAAGGCGACTACGATCTGGAGTTCCGCCTGATCGGCATCGACGCCGCCCTCGGCGCGCTGGAAACCGCGCAATCCTCGCCCTGCGAGGTGGGCGTGCTGGGGCTGATCACCGCGCCCGCGGCGGAAACGGCGAGCGAGATCGGCAAGCTCATCAACCCGTTCGTCCTGCACTTCCCGCTGACCCCGGACGAGGAGTTGCCGACCTTCGCCTTCCCCTATTCGCCGGCCCAGTCGGAACGCGGGCCGCTCTACGAATTCGCCCTCAACCACACCATGGCGCTGGCCGATCCGATGGCTGCCTTCCGCCTTGTCACCGGGGAGACCGGCAATGCCGCGGCTCGGTGATCTGGTGGAGAAAATCCGCTCCAAGAACGCCGGGCCGTTCTGGATCACGCTCGACGTCTTCTGCGGGACGCCGGCGGCCTACGAACGGGTTTGCGAGGCTCTTTCCACGCAGGAGGTGGCCGGGGCGTTCGGGGTTCCGGTGAGCGAGGTCAAGCGCTTCGACATTGCCGACCTGAATGTGGTGAAGTTCAGCATTCCGCGCCCCGTGGTCCAGGGCGGGCGGTTCGACCGCGACATGCACGGCGCGCAATGGGCGCTGAAACTGTCGGGGCTTGAAGTTGAAACCTAGTGCAAGATGAACTTTCCCGGAAACATGCCCCTCAGCCCAGGTCGCGCCTGCCTGCCCTGTCCGGAGAAGGTGACGCATCATGGCGCCGGTGGTGAGCCGCCACGATCCGGTGTCCTACATGCGCATCTGCATGGGCTGCATCACGAGCCACAGATGAAACGCGCTCATCGTGATGACATAAACGAGCACCGGCAACAGTGTCCGGTTGCGCCCTATCCAGGATTGCCCGCTATCGCCGCTCCCGACGCCGAAGCCACGATTGCGCAGAATCAGCACGGCGCCGAGAAAACCGAGCATCAGGAACGCGGCCTGCAGGAGGTGGATCTGGTCAAGGGCCAGGAGCTGATTCATCTGACGCATGGAGCGCTCGGCCATCGACACCGGCTCCGCACCGGTTCCCACCGGATTTGCCGCAACCGCGAAGATGTCCATGCCTTCGCGCGAGAAATGCGTGAGATTGTGGGCGACGTGATAGGACAGCGCCAGGGGCAGAAGAACGAAAGCGAAACGGGCAAAAAGGGCGCGGAACTCTTCCCTGCGGCCGCCGAGTCGCCAGCCCAGCCACACCGTAACCGTGAAGGGAAGCGCGAGCACCGACATCGTAACAACGAAGGACAGCGAGAACCCCCAGAGGCCGGCGCCGGCCTCGCCCAGTACATTCGCAAGCGCGTGGCTGGCCTGGCCCCACAGCGGTATCATCGTCAAACCGTGATATTGTGCCGACATCAGTATGACGAGCATGAACCAGGCGTGGTCCCAACGCGGCCGGGCCTCATGCAGGGCGTCGGAGGCCGGCAGGCGCAGTTGCCATGCGACGTTCTCGCTCGGGCAGGCGCGGGCGCAATTGCCGCAACTCGTGCAGAAGGTGCTTTCCCTGAGCTGGCCGACGACAAGGTGCGCCGGGCAGAGATCGACGTCGTCCGTGCCGTGATAGCATTCGTGGGTCCTGCAACCGGCGCAGATGCCAGTATCCACGGGCCGCAGCTCGACCGGTGCCAATTGGGCGTAGGCGGCTATCATCCGGCCGGCCGGGCAGAAATAGCGGCACCAGGCCCTGCGCTCGAAAACCGCCAGACCGAGTGTCGCCATCCCGACAAACCCCAGACCGACGACCGCCGTGGCGAACGGGCTGCTCGACATCCCGAAGCCGAACTCGAGCCAGATGAGTACCAGCAGCAGGATCGACGCAGGCCACGTGTTGCGGGCCCATCGCGGCAACCTCAGATTCAGGCCCGCCTCGCTGGAAGCACGTCGCCACAAGCGCTTGTGCACGAACCAGCCGGAAACCGTCTGCCACGGACAGATCGCGCACCAGACCGAACCCAACAGGAGAGCGGCCAGGACCACGCCTCCCCACCAAAAGGTCCAGGTTACCACGGTGGCGAAATTGCGCGCCGGGATCGGCGTGCCGAAGAAACCCGCCACAATGGCAAGGGCGAATAATGCCACCATCACGATCCGCGCCGGCAACAGCACCCAGGGCGTGCGGGTGGCCACGCGGATCAACGGCCGGAGGCTTGGCAGCGCGCCAAGGGAAAGTCGCCGGATCACCGTCCTGCCGCGCACCGGCGCCGACAAGCTCCACACGACGACCGCGAGCATGAAGCTTGCCACAATGACGGCGAAGACCTGAGGCAGGCCGGGCTGACTCATCATCCCGGTCATGTCAGGCAGCGCCGGAAGTACCGCCGAGTTGCCCCGCCCGCGCGGGCCGCGTGCGTCCCTCTTCCGCACCGAACAGAAGCAGCAGGAGAACGGCCATGATCGGAAGGTGGCCCAGAAGATCGTGCAGGCCCGACAACGCAAAGGTTATCAGGAAAATTCCCGTCAGGATGATCACGATGAACCGCGTCGCGATGCCAAAAATCAGGAGCATGGCGAGCGTTATCTCGGCCAGCGCCGCGGCGAAAACGAAGTGAAGGTTCGAGAACTCCGAGAATCCAAGCAGCTGCATGAAATTGTAGTAGCTGTTGTCTTCGAGGAATTTCAGGCCGAGGTCAGGATTCATCAGCTTGTTGTGGATCGCCTCTTCGGCAAGCTGCAGGCCAAGAGCGCTCCGCAGGACGACGACGGCCAGGTGCTCTCGGGCGCGCCTGGTCCATCTGGCGGATGGAACGCTCGATCCGCGATCCCCGGAGCCTGCGCGCCCAGGCCAGGCG